>JANYDT010000189.1 GCA_025359845.1 Acidimicrobiia bacterium | reverse complement strand
CGTCTCGTCGGCCGGATGACGCCGCTGGTGGCGTTCTCATCATAGCGGTTGGGCACGGCAAACGCGTCTTCCTGCGTCCTTGCCAGCGACGCCCCGGACTCGACGACACAAGGCGAAGGTATGGTCAAGGCACTAGCTCGCGAAGTTCCAACGCCATCTTGGCGGCCCTGCCGCCTAATGGCGTCGTCCTCGTCGTGGATAGCAGCCTCACCGTGCACTTCACTGCGGACAGGTGACGACTTCGACGGGCAAGGCCGAGATTCCGAGCGTTACCGTATACACCTGGTATCGGCCCGGCCCGATGGCGAGCTCGGCATACGTGCCCGTCCGGCGACTCCGGCGAGTGGCGCTCCGACCAATCGGTGCGTCGAGGGACGATCGGGGCCTGATCCGCGCATCTGCGAACCGTAGTCACCCGGCGCGTCCCGTCCAAACCCGTGCGCCCGGTCGGCCGAATCTCGCGGGTATGATTCGCGCACGTCTCAGTTTGGATGCGTATTCTCCCCGGATCTACTCCGTAAACACTTGGAATTTCGACACGAAGGGCAATACAATGACCATGATCGAAAACGAACAAGCTTTGGTGAATCCGACCGGATGCCCAATTGCTCATTTCCAGGATGTCAACGTGGGCTCCGCTCCGGCCGGATGGCATTTTAACAATTTCGCGGTGAAACGGGAGGAGGCTCCCGTCCATACAGGACTGGCGAACGAGCACCAGTACTTCCTCATTACGCGAATGGCCGATATTCGCAAGGCCTTTCAGAAGCCCGAGGTTTTTTCGAATACCGCCGTGACCCCTATGGAGCCGAACCCGCAGTTCCGGTGGATTCCCGAGATGCTCGACGGGCGCGAACACACCGCGTGGCGTCAACTCACCGGTCCGTTCTTCACCCCCAGCGCTGTCGCCGAATGGGAACCTCGCGTACGCCAACGTTTTTCCGAGGTCCTCGACGCCGTTGCCGCTAAGGGCTCGTGCGAGTTCGTAAGCGAAGTAGCGCTGCTCTTTCCGAACGTCATCTTCATGGATCTATTCGGCCTGCCCCGTGAAGACGCCGACCTCTTTCAGGAGTGGGAAGTCGACATCTTGCACAAGGAGTTCGTGACTGCCGAAGGCCAGCAACGGCAAATGGACGCAATGGTCGCCGTGATGGGCTACTTCTCTGGCCTCATTCAGCAGCGTCGCGCCGAATCGGCATCCGGGAACGACATGCTCACTCAGGCCCTCAATTGGAAAATTGATGGCAAGGCCATTCCCGATCAAGACCTGCTTGATTTTTGCCTGCTCATGTTCATGGCCGGGCTCGACACGGTCGCCGCGCAGCTTACGTACAGCCTATGGCACCTCGCGACGCACGACGCCGATCGTCGGCGCATCATCGCCGAACCCGCGATCATTCCGTCGGCCATCGAAGAGTTCCTGCGCTACTACAGCTTCGTCACCCCCGGGCGTAAGGTCATGACCGATACCGAAGTCGCCGGCTGTCCGATTAAGGCGGGACAAATGGTGTACTTGCCAATCGCCTCGGCCAACCGTGACCCCCGTGAGTTCGCCGATGCCGATCAAGTAATCCTGAATCGCCAAGACAATCGCCATATCGCGTTCGGCGCTGGTCCGCATCGCTGCCTCGGCTCCAACCTCGCCCGTCAAGAGCTGCGAGTCGCCATGGAAATGTGGCACGAACGAATCCCAAATTATCGCTTGGTCGCCGGCCAGGACCTCAAGGAGCACGGTGGCCAAATCGGCATGAACAGCCTGCTTCTCGAATGGGATGTGTGACGGCCAACAGGCCGCACGCACCGAGGCCGCCGCAAGTGGCAGCACGATCAATATTCTGCGACGGACCAAGACCGGCAAAATGAGCGAAGGGTTCGGGCAACTCTCCGGCGAGGCGTCGGGACATGGCCATGGCCTCGTCGATTGTGACGGTTTTGAGGGTGTCCACCTGGTCGGGTTCCCATAACGGCGGGACGAAACCCGATGCCGGTGCCCTCAATTCGAATTCGAGCCCGTCGGTCCTCATGAGAGCACCGCAGACTCGGTTGGTTGTACGGCGGTGACGCACAAGTCGCCGTTGTCAGCGCGCAACGACGACGCCGGCTATGAGTGGTATCGGGTCAACAAGGATATTCGACGCGACGCCATTGCTCAGATGTTAGGCGATCCCGATGTTCGTGTCGGTGTGCACGCCGGACGGGCGAGGCTGCGCTGGAATACCAGACGTTGAGCGTGAGCGGGTGTGGAGCGAGGTCATCGAACATCTGCCGAGATGGTCCGGCGCAGGGCAGCCTGCCGACGCACACATCGCGCGTACAGATCGCGGTCCTGGAGCCAGCGTTCCGGAGCACGTACGATTGGACGTATGGCCTTCGACGAGGACCTGGCCGACCGGATCCGTGAGCTGCTTTCGGAGCAGCGCGGGGTGACCGAGAAGAAGATGTTCGGCGGCCTCGCCTTCCTCATCGGGGGCAACATGGCCATCGCCGCGAGCGGTCAGGGCGGCGCACTCGTTCGGGTCGACCCCGGCCAGACCGATCGCCTCGTCGAGACCACGCCGGCCGAGGCCGCACTGATGCATGGCCGCCCGATGCAGGGCTGGCTCCGCGTCGAGTCCAACGACCTGCGGACCAAGCGTCGACTCGAGAAGTGGGTGAAGCTCGGCTCGGCGTACGCCTCATCATTGCCACCGAAGAAGAAGTAGCCGCGGCGCTGTTCTCGCCCGTTCGTAGCGGCGCTCCACCGCGCCCAAACCCTGGGGCGCGACTTGACATGTCACTCGCAGACACGCGTCATCGACGTGTCGTGGCTGGGACACCGAGCCGGCGATCTGGGCCAAGGTGACGGGACGCGACCGATCTTCGTCCTCCATTGTCCATACGGCGGCGCGTCAGTCCGTGAAGCGAAAGCGGGTGACATCACCCGGAAAGTCGAACCACGCGAGCACGGTGACGGGTTCGAGCACCCTCAAGCCCCCGGCCCTTCCCAAGCGTCGGGTTCGGGCTCGTAACCCCGATCCGCGTACTTCTCGGCGAAGGCCGCCGCCAGACGGGCACCAAGCCCCACGCCCGGGCACGAGGCCGGTCGTGAGGTTCCGTCGACGATCACGGCCTTCCAACCGTCCTCCAGATGCAAGGTGCACGCCCGGTTGCCGGCGAGGTTGCGGACGTGGACGGTCGTAGGAGCCCCGTCGTACCAGAACCGGCCGTCGACCCAGACACCCCAGCGGGGCACCACGTGCGGCCGGCCGTCGCGACGGGTGGTCGCCAACCAGTACTGGGATGCGCCGATCAGCCGGGCCTCGACGTCGCACCACTCCAGCAGGCCGTCCCCAGTGACGGGTACACCGTAACCGTCAGGCATCCGGGGCCGATCACGGGAAACAGGCGTCAAATAGTCCACGACCCGCATTATCACGCCCCTCGAGGTCGCCAGTCGTCCTCCAGCGGCCCGGCGGGCAGAGCCGTGTGAGCTCGTGGCTCAGACTGGTGGAGCGAGGGTTTTCTGACATCACCGACAAAGCAATCCGCTGCGGCGTGTTCCGTTCGGTACCCGAGCTCATCACCGCGATCAGGCCTACCTGAAGGCGGACAACCCTATGCCGTTCCAGTGGGGGCTACCCAATGGGCACCGCTAGTGCCGTCCCCGATATCATCCGCAGCGTGCCGATTGGCGCTCCGGGGTACGCGCTACGGCAGAAGGTCGTCATTGTGGCGCGACCGCACGTCGCGGTCGTTTTGGCGGCGTTGTTCGGCCGAAGTGCGTCGCCAGCGTCGAGGCCCCGCGATCCGACATCACCCGTCTGCTCCGCCAAGTCCCACCTGCCTCATGATGTGTGGTAAGGGCGTGTCGACGCCCGCGGCAGCCTCTCAGGAACGGTGCAGCCAAGCCTCGAGGTCGGGCGCGACCAGCGACGATACGCGCCCGCCATAGCGGCGGCGGTCGTCGTCGTCCAGCAGGCTACGCCACTCACCGCTGCGGGCGCGGTTGAAGAAGCGGGTTTGGTCCTTCCACATGCCCGGGCTCGGCCCCGTACGGTCGCTGTTGCTGCGCATCGACTCGAACGTGGCGGCCTCGACCAGCGACGGCCAAATCGCATTAGGGACCTCTAGGCCAAGCCGGGCCGCGAGCGTCGCCATCTGGCCCCGGAGATCGGTCTTCAGGTCCTGATAGTGCAGCAACACGACATTCGAGTGATTTCGCTCGACCCAGAACGACTCGATGTGACGGAGCGTCCGCAAAAGACTCGACGAAGACTCGATGGGCGGCGTGTCATCGTCAACCCATCGCCAGAACCGCTCGCGATCCGTCATCTGGTCGAGTGGTGGAGGGGGCGTCCGCTCCGGTTCTGGCAGTCCGTCCTCGCGCGCCGCCACGACGCGGGCGCGATGGAAGCCATCCCAATCCATGTTGGCGAGGTGGTCGTCCATCGACAGCGCGACGTCGCGGGGGTCGCGCCCGACGCAGATGTAAGTAACACCGTCGCGGAACGGCAAACCCGGCAGCGGTGTGTGGGTCTTGATGAACCGGCGGTGCGTCTGCGTGTCGAGGAGCGCCATGATCTCCTGCCGCGACGGTGTAAGCATGTCGAGCCACGGCGACAGGTTCGCGAGCCGGTCGGGCAGCTCCGTGCTCTGCAGGATCAGAAGCGCGCAGATCATCTGTGTCCAAGTCGTACCGCACTTCGGCGGCGTGCTGATGATGATGTCGTCAGACCGGAGAGCGAAACCCTCCCAGCGACTGCTGTCGTAGACGCGGCCGACGTAACGCACCAGCGGTCGATCGGAAGCAGTGGTCACGCCTCCAAGCCTCTCACGCGCCGAAGGATCCTGCTCTCCCGGTAGCCCATGGCTACGTAAGACGCCGGGCAAAGTGTCGTCGAACTCGTTGCACATCTCCGTCAGGTACACCGATGGTGCATACTTGCCGAGACGAATGTAGGCCCCGCCAGCCTCAGAGATCTCTCAGCGCCGTGGGAACTCTTCGAGGCGGATGAGATTTTGATGGTCCGGACACTCCAATTTGTGGTACCATTATAGTTTGCTTGACCCCTTTATTGGGGGGTTACGGCATGTTCAAAACCTTGAGGTCGAAGGTCAGGGTGCTGGCGCTCGCGGCGATAATGGTCAGCGTGCCGGTCGGATTGGCGAACCCGGCGGGTGCCGTGGGTGGGCCGAACATCACCGTCACGACCACAGTCTCGCGCAATGGCGGCGTCCTGTACTCCAGCAGTATTGCTGCATATCCAGGTGACAGCATAATTTATAGGGTCACCGTCACGAACACCGGCACCGCCTCGGCTACCGCTGTGCAGTTCACGGATACGGTCGAACCTTACGCAACATATCTTCCTGGTAGAGGAAAATTTGCCGGCAATGCCTCGACGATCTATTCGGCCGCGACCGCGCTCACCGAAGGGGCCCAAGGATATGACTATACGCCGTCTAACCGGACAGTAACCTTCAAACCGCCTGCGCCCATATCAACTATAACGCCCGGCAGCGTGATCGTCCTCTTCTTCCAAGCAACACAAAGTCAGGCGGCCAACATCGTCACAGTAAACGCCGCAACAGTGAACTTCACAGATGCGGCCAGCACCACATACCCACCGGTCACAGGCACCGCTACCATTACCGGCCTATTGGTTTTCAGTGCTCCCGCGATCTCGTCACCGGCCGACCAGACCGTTGTCCAGGGCGGCACCGCGCATCTCACATACACCATCAGCGGCCAAACCGATGGACCCGACACCTACAACCTGAGCGTCGCCTCGACACCCTCCAACACAACCTCGGTGCTGCCAACCTTCCCCGGCGGCAGTTCCATCACGCTGGGCGGCACGCGGTTAGCCGCAGGTGCAAACGCGGGGAACACCAGCATCATCGCTCAAGGTGATGGCAACGCCTCGAATGCCTCGCTCAACGGACTGACACCGGGAGCCGTGATTCGCGTCGCTTCGATTCCCTACATCATCGCAGCCGGTGGAATCAGCAAGGACGCGACACAGAACACCGCGACCATAACCTTGACCACACCCCTCACAACCACCGCAACGGCCGCGGATGTCGTCGGTGAGCAGAAGACCGTACAGGTCGACGTACCCTCAGGCACGGTGACATCGGGGTCGGCCGGCACGCAGACCGTGACCCTAAACGCGACCTCAACGAGCGACACCACCCAGACCTCGAACCAAGGCACGGCGACGGTCATCACCGTGAACCAGCCGACCAACCAAATCGCTGTGACGGTGACCGGCGCCCAAACCTACGGCTCATCGGGCCCCAGCTTCACGCCCTCCTACACCGCGCCCGTAGGGATCACCGTTGGCGGCAGCGTGAACTGCACCAACGTCAACGGCGGGACCGCGATCAGCTCCACCCTGACGGCCGCAGTCAGCTACACCATCGACCCCCTGAGCTGCTCCGGGCTCACCGCGCCCGGCTACACGTTTGCCTACACCGGTGCGAGCTTCATCGTCACCCCGGCCACCCTAACGGTCACCGCATCGAGCGCGACGGTGACCTACGGCGACGCGGTGCCGGTGATCAGCCCGAGTACAGCGGCTTCGTCGGCACGGACAGCGCGAGCGGTCTGTCAGTAACGCCGCTGTGTTCGACTACGTACACCAGTGGCAGCCCGGTTAGCGCCTCGCCGTACCCAACGAGCTGCTCGGGTGCGGTGTCCACGAACTACACGCTCAGCTACGTGCCTGCAGCGTGACCGTGAAGCAAGCGCCGCTCTGTGCGGCCGGGTCGTATTCCACGCTCGGCACCGCACCCTGCACGTTGGCCCCGCCGGTTCCTACGTTGACACCAACGGAGCCAAGTCGACGACGCTGTGCGCCACGGGGTCGTTCAAACGTGACTGGCGCGATCAGTTGCACGTTGGCTCCGCCCGGATCGTACGTTGACACCACAGGTGCGACGTTAGCGGCACAATGTCTCGCCGGTCAGTTCAGTTCAACCCCGGGTTCCAGCGCATGCACCCCAGCACCCATCGGGTCCTACGTCGCCACCACTGGCGCCACCGCGGCGACGCCGTGCGCGAAGGGCAGTTTCACCGCGGCTGCGGGTGCGAGTAGTTGTGCGCTGGCACCCGCCGGCTCCTACGTCGGTACGACCGGTGCCAGTGCGGCGACACCGTGCGCCGTCGGAAGCTACAGCGCCGCCGCCGGATCCAGCTCCTGCACGCCTGCCGGAGTCGGCTTCTACGTCGACACGCGGGCGCGAGCAACCAGACGGCGTGCCCGACGCGAACCACCACGGCAACCACCGGCTCGACCACCGCCACCGCATGCACGCCGATCGCGCACGCCCCGGTGTTCACCATGAAAACGCCACCCACGACAGCCACCGTCGGTCAACCCTACAGTTACACGTTCTTGGCTGACGGGGTGCCCACATCCACTTACAGCCTCACCGGTGCACCGAGCTGGCTCACCATCAATCCCACCACCGGCCTGGTGTCGGGGATTCCGCGGTCAAAGACGACCACGTTCAGCTACACCGTCATCGCTGCCAACGGCGTCGCCCCCAACGCGACGGCGGGTCCGTTCACCGTGTCCGTGAGCCGCGGTCGGTGCGGTCGTGACAGATCGGATGCGCCCGGATCCACCGGCGCCGCGCACGACGAGGAGTGCGATCGACGGGCATCGATCAATATTCACGAGGGCTGATAACCAGCGTTCCTGAGCCGGTGTTTACCGGGCCCTCACATGGGTCGAAAGGGACGGCGTCGGCGAGGGCCGATACGGCGACGACAGCATCGGGCCGAGCACCTTAGCTTCACGAAAATTTCACTCCCAATGAGCCGATCAGCTCCGGAAATGTGTGGCGTCGTGCGTGTCGACCACTTGGAACCCGCCGCGAGCGACGATCGATGCGCTGGTCCTGAAACCGGGGTCGTTTTCGGTCGTGTGGCCTGCATGGTGTCGCGTGTTGTTGGTATGCGTACCGACGATCGTGGCGGGGATGGGGTAGGCGTGATCTCGTAAGCGCATTGTCGGGCTCCGTGCACCATGTGCGAGACCCGCTCGATGGTGACATCGGGGAGCGCGGCCCGAAGGAACGCGAGTTCAGATGAGCAAGCGCTGCCATAGCGGGTGGCGACGGCAAAGATCGCTCAGTTGTGTTCGATGATGCGGAACCGTCCGCCCGGCACCTTCTCCCAACTGGCGAGATAGCCGCCTGGCGGCGCCACGATGCCGGCCGGGCTGGTACGCACCGGTGTCGGTCGTCTCGGTGAGACAACGACGTTCACGTACAACGCCAAGGGTGACAATGTGGCCCGCACGTTGCCTTCGGGGTTTGGTCATGAACCAGACGTTCGACGAGATCGGCCGTCTGCTGACCCGCACGGAGGTGTCCGCGGCGTTTCCGGGTGGGGTTTCGACGACGTACACGTACGACCAGTTGAGTCAACCGTTGACGATCACCGGTCCGGCGATCCTCAGCCGGGTTTCGGGGGTCACGCATCAAGCTCGGCGGACTTTCACTTATGACGCCAACAGTCTCGTCACTCAAGTCGTGGCGGCCGACGTCACCGGCGGCGACACCGCACGCACCCAGTCGATCACGTATGACTTGGGCGATCTTGCGGTGTCGAAGACCGACGCCGAAGGCGGCGTGTGGGCCACCGAATACGACGCCAACAGCAACGTGCCGGCTTCGGTTGACGCCCTCGGTCGGCGTAGCGAAACGGCTTATAATGCCCGTAACTTGGCCACCGCGGTGACGTTGAAGGCATACACGACGCCGCTCGGCGGCGCACCGCGTGACGTTGTCCAGGCTCAGTACGGCTACGACAACGATGGCCGGGTCGCGTCTGAGACCGACCCGCTTGGTCGGGTCACGACCACCCTGTATGACTCAACCGGGCTCGTGAAACAGCGCGTGTTGCAAGGGTTTCACAAGTTGGCCGGCGGAACCGAGAACGTCGTGCTGCAACAGAACGACTACGACAAGAACGGACAAGACCTTTGCCAAAACCAGTGCCGCCAACTTCGCGCCTGGACGGGCAACGGTCGCCGCGTTGAGCAGTACGCCTACGACGCCGCCGGTCGGGCTAATGCCACGACGCTGAACCCGACCGGCGTCGTGGCCGCCGGCCTGGAACTGAACCGGACCACGACGGTTACTGCGTTCAACAACGCCGATCAGCCTTTGACCGTTCAGAGCACCGACGGCACCCGGACCGAAGAGACCCGCTACACCTACGACGCGATCGGCCGCAACACGGCGGTCACCACCGAGAACGGCGCCACCGACATCACGCGAACCATCGGCTATGACGATCGTGGTCTCGCCGTGCAGAACACCGACCCGAACGCCAATGTCACCGATTCCTACTTCGACGAAGTGGGTCGACTGTTCCGGGTTGTTTCGCCGCTGGTGCCACGGTCACGGTTCGGTCAGGCCGATGACACGGTTCGTCCCGACTCGGGGACCGGGTATCACACGTTTTGCGGGCCGACGCAGTCCAAAGACGGCGACGGGTTCGTCACGTCCTACACCTACGACAGGCTCGGGCGCCGAACCGTAATCACGTACCCGACCTACACGGCGCCGGGTGGCAGTCCGGTTACGCCGACCGAACAATTCGTTTACGACGCCGACAGCAACATGGTGACCCAGACTGATCGTCGCGGACAGACAACGTCGTATCAATACGACTCCCTCAACCGGTCAGTGAAGTCGACTTTGCCCACCGTCGGCGGGCAGACGCCGATCACCACGACAACTTTCGACGACCTCTGTAACCCGGCCCAAACCGTTGACGCCACCGGCGCGGCGCGCAGCGCCACGTTTGATGATCTGAATCGTGTCCGTACGTCGGTCGTGACCGTACGCCAGCCGACCACGGCGTCGTTCACGACGACCAGTGACTACGACTATCTGGGCAATTTGACGGCCACGACCGACGCGCAGGCGCACACGTGGAGTTACGGGTTCAACGGCGCGTCGGAGCAGGTGTCGGGTACCGACCCGCTGGGCTACGGGGCAACGCTGACCCATGACCTGGCCGGGCGTACGACCCAGACCGTCGACCCGGCCGGGCGCAAGATGACGTTGGTTTACGACTTGGCCGGACGCGTCACCGAGCAGGCGTCGCGTGACG
The DNA here is from genome assembly GCA_025359845.1 of Acidimicrobiia bacterium. Taxonomy (GTDB): domain Bacteria; phylum Actinomycetota; class Acidimicrobiia; order Acidimicrobiales; family JANYDT01; genus JANYDT01. The sequence continues at coordinate 30,934 of JANYDT010000189.1, read as the reverse complement.
CCACCGGCGCGGCGCTCAAGAAGTTGACGATCGCCTATGACGCCAACGGCAACCGCACATCGGTAACCAACCTTCGCAACGCCACCACCACCTACGCCTATGACGCCCTCAACCGCCAGACGTCGATGACGCCGCCCGGCATTGCGCCATCAACATCGGGTTACGACACCCGAAGCATGTTGACCAAAGCCACCGACGGTAAAGCCAACACGACCTGGTACACGTATCAGCCGTGGCGGCTTCGCGAATCGATCGTCGAGCCCGCCACCGCCGCTCACCCCGCGTTGCCTGACCGAACGTACACGATCAGTTTCGACGCCGGTGGGTTGGCCGTAACGGTGGCTCAGCCTGGTGGCGTCGCCGTGCAACGTACTTATGATGCGTTGTGGCGTATGACCACCGAGTCGGGCTCAGGTGGCGGGTCGGTGGCCGCGTCGCGGACCCTTGGCTACGACTTGGCCAGTCGCCTGACGTCAGTGAACTTTCCGGGCGGCACCCAAAGCTTCGGTTACGACGATCGCGGCCTCATCTTGTCTTCGACCGGGCCGGCGGGCACCACGTCGTGGGCCTACAATCCGGTTGGTCTGGTCGCTAGCCGGGTTGACGTGGCCGGTACTTCCACTTACACGTACACGAACCGTAACGAGATGGCCCAGATCGGTGACCCGATCAGCGGCCCGAAATCGTTCGTGTACACCCCCGAACGTGACCTGGCCAGCGCCACCCACGGTCAGACGGTACGGACGTTCACTTATGACGGGATCGGGCGGGTAGCGTCGGACTCGTTGAAGAACGCCCAGACCAACGCGCCGTTGACGTCGAACACGTACACCTATGACGTAGCCGGCAATGTGACGTCACAAAACCTGCAAGCCCCAAGCAACCCCGCCGCCGGCCTGTCGACCTACGCGTACGATTTGGCTGACCGCCTGATCTCGTGGACCGCGCCTTCCGGTCCGGTCACCAACTACGCCTACGACGCCGCCGGTAACCGGACCCAGGCCGGGGCCTCAACGTTCACCTACGACGAACGGAACCGGCTCACGTCTGCCGCGTTCAGCAAGGCGCCAGCGTTGTTCATACGGCTGTGGCTCAGACCGGCAAGTCGCATCCGGCCAAAGGCGCCGTCGAGCTATTGCGCGGTGAGCTGAGACCCTCGCACGTGACCGATTGAACTCTTCAGCCACAACCCATACACGTGCCCGTACGCAGCTCGGCTCCTCAGGACACCTCGACACCCGTGCCGTTTCGGGGAGCGGTGCCAACCCCGATATTGCCGCTGACCAGCTACTTTCCCTGGTGCGTCGCGTGGGTCTCGATCCCACCACCTGCGGATTAAAAGTCCGATGCTCTACCGGATGAGCTAGCGACGCACCCTGCAGCCTATTGCATCGCATCGGCCACCGAGTTGCGCAATTTCGAGGAGACCGTCCGCACATCCTGGCACCGAGCCGACCCCGGCAACCCTGAGCCGTACAATCGACCCCGTGGCCCGAGCACTTCGCCTGCTGTGCATCCAGCACGACGACGACACCGGACCGGGCCTGCTCGCCGAGGTCGCCCGGGAACGGGGAATCGGGTTCGACGTGGTCATGCCCGGGTCCGCAATCCCGGTGGGCATCGGCGACTACGACGGTCTGGTCGTGCTCGGGGCGTCTCCGTCGGTCAACGACGACGCTATTGCCGATTGGTTCGAAAGCGAACTGGCGCTGTTGCGCGATGCCGACCGGCGCGGGGTCCCTGTCCTGGGCGTCTGCTTCGGCGCCCAGGCGCTCGCTGTGGCGCTGGGCGGGTCGGTCAACCGTGCCGCGCGGGCCGAAGCGGGCTGGATCACGGTCGAGACCGTCGACCCCGACCTCATCGCGCCCGGTCCGTGGTTGTCGTGGCATGTCGACTTGATTACCCCGCCCCTTGGCGCGACGGTCATCGCCACGACCGCCGTCGGCGTGCAGGCCTACGTGATCGGACCTCATCTCGCCGTCCAGTTTCACCCCGAAGTGACTATGGCGGAGATCTCGCAATGGACGGTCAACGACACAGCAACGTTGGAATGGGCCGGAGTCGATCCCGAGGTCGTGATGGCCGAAACCACTCGAGAACACGAGCCGAGCCGGCAACGGGCCGAAACGCTCATGAGCCGCTATCTTGACCGAGTGACGGCGGCCGCCAAGCCGATGTGAGCGGGAGCCTTGACAGTTTGTAAACTCCGGCCATGAGCGAGCCCGAGCAACGAACGGAAGCGAAGACGCCGTGAGCCTCGGAGGTCCCGCCGCCAACCACCTGTCCGACGGTGCGTCCACGCCGTATGAGCGCGACGCCGACCGGGTGACGATCACCGTCAACGGGCAGGAGACCTCGGTCAGCACCCGCCACCCGCACCTGCTGGCCGCCCTGCGTGACGAACTCGGCATCACCAGCCCCAAAGACGGATGTTCACCTCAGGGTCAGTGCGGATGCTGCACCGTCCTCATTGACGGCAAGGCCCAGATCACGTGTCAGATGGCGCTGACACGAGCGGCCGGTAAGTCGATCACGACGCTGGAAGGGTTCGATCCCGCGGAAATCCGACGATACGCCGACGCGTTCGCGGCGCACGGCGCGCTGCAATGCGGCTTCTGCACGCCCGGCATCGTCGTGCGGGCCAAGAGTCTCATCGACCGCAAGGGCGAGTCGCCAACGCCGACGGTCGCCGGAGGGATCGGCTCAAGCGGCGCCAAGTACGAAGCCTGCGACCTGGCCGTCGGTCGCCGCCCCTATATCGACGACCTGGTCGTGCCCGGCTTGTTGCATGGGGCGCTGCGCCTGAGCGATCACGCCCGCGCCGACATTGTGCGGATCGACGCGTCCCGGGCCCTCGCCGTTCCCGGGGTGACACGGGTGTTGACCGCGGCCGACGTGCCCGGCGAATTGCGGGTGGGCATCATCCACAAGGACTGGCCCGTAATGATCCCCGTAGGCGGTCGCACTTCCTATCTCGGCGACGTGCTGGCGGTCGTGGTAGCGGATGATCGCGAGACTGCCCGACGGGCGGCGGCGCTGGTTGACGTCGTTTACTGCGTGCTGCGGGCGATCACCGATCCGGTCGCGGCCGTCGCCGAATCGGAGACCGAGCATGCCGTTTGGGGGCTCGAAGGCAACCGCCTTTCGCTCACCCACTACGAACGCGGCGACGTCGACGCCGCGTTGGCGGCGAGCGCCCATGTGGTACGCGAGACCTTCCGCACGCAACGCATCGAGCAGGCCTTTCTCGAGCCCGAATCGACCCTCGCCGTGCCCGTGGCGCGGCCCGACGGCGAACTCGGTCTCCACGTGTACTCCGGCGGCCAAGGGGTCTGGGACGACCGCGATCAGATAGCAGCTATTCTCGGTGTCGCTCAGCAGCTCATAACCGTAGAACTCGTCTCTAACGGTGGAGCCTTTGGTGGAAAAGAAGATCTCGCCAACCAAGGTCATGCGGCCTTGGCAGCATGGATTTTGCGGCGTCCGGTGAAGGTCACCAGCTCTCGCGAAGAGAGCCTCTACATGCATTCGAAGCGACATCCGATCGAAATGACCTACGAAGTGGGATGCGACGCCGATGGCCATCTCACGGCGCTGCGCGCCTCCATGATCGGCGACTCTGGTCCTTATGCCAGTGTCGGCATGAAAGTCCTGGAGCGCGCCGCCGGACACGCCAGCGGTCCGTACCGGGTGCCGACCATCGACGTGTCGGCGATTGCGGCGCGCACCAACAACCCGAACTGCGGCGCCTTCCGGGGGTTCGGCGCCAACCAGGCCCAGTTCGCCATGGAGGGAGTGATGGACCGCCTCGCGGCGGCGGTCCGTCTGACCGGATGGGAGATTCGCAAACGCAACGTGATCCACCCTGGCGAAGTGTGGGGTCCGGGCCAGATCATGGACGACGGGTGCGCCGGGGCCGAGCACTGTCTCGACGCCGTGAAGCCTGCCTACGACGAGGCGCAAAACGCCGGTAAAGCGGTCGGCCTCGGGCTCGGCCTCAAGAACTCGGGCCTCGGCAACGGCTTCAAAGAGGTGGCCAAAGCGGTGGTCCGATTCGACGCCGACGGTCGGGTCGAGGTGCGCCATTGCTGGACCGAGATGGGCCAAGGCATCCACACCGTGGCGCTCCAGGTAGCCGTCGAAGAACTCGGCGTCGACCCGTCCGTGGTGTCAGTTATTGTTGACACGTCGAGGGAACTCGGGCAAGGACAGACGACCGGTTCGCGGGGCACGCTCATGGGCGCCGGCGCGGTTCGAGAGGCGTGCCTGACCGCTAAAGCTGGGGGCTGTCAGCCGGGCGTCGACTATGAGGGCGAATGGCGGATTGACTGGACTAATTCTCTCTATGAGGGCCTTGTCAACCCGGTCATCCACTCGGCATTCAGCTACGCCGCCCAGCTGGTAATCATCGATCCGACGACGGGCAAGATTGAGCGGGTCGTGGCCGCCCACGATGTCGGCCGGGCCGTGAACCCGCAGCTGTGTGAAGGCCAAGTCGAAGGCAGCGTGCACATGGGTCTCGGCTACGCGTTGACCGAGGACTTTCCGGCCGATGCCGACGGTCGTCCGACCAACATGACCCTGCGATCACTGGGCATCATTCGCCCCAAAGACATGCCCCCGGTCGACGTGATCCTCGTCGAGGTGCCCCAACCGCGAGCGCCCTACGGCATCAAGGGCGTGGGCGAGATCGGCCTGGTGCCGACGGCCGGAGCGGTCGCCGCAGCCCTCCACGCCCACGACGGCCAGTGGCGCAACCAACTGCCTATGGGCCTCCCAGGCGCAACCGTCGACGCTGAGTAGGAAGTGGCTGGGCCCCCAGTAGGGCCCGGGACTCAGGTCACCTTCAAAGACAACGTACGCACGTTGTTGGTGAGGTCGGTGTCTCCGGCTTGAGCGAGTTTGATCGTCAGCACTTTCGTGCCGCGGGTCGATGACGACGCGGTGAGCGACAGCGAGGGGGCCGGTCCGGTCGGGTCGTAGTCGCTGATCGTCCACACTCCGGCCCGGATCAACCCTTGCGAGGGTCCGGGCGAGGTGAGTCTGAGGCCCAGAGCGGAAAGGGTGAGACTGAGAGTGCCCTTGCAGGTCGACGCAACGCTGAGCGTGATGCGGGCCGTCCTCGACTTGCGGAACGTGGCCGACTGGTTCGCGGCCGGCGATACGATCCGCGCGTCAGGCGTGCAAACCGCGGCCGGAGGGGCAACCGCGGCGGGTGCCGCGGTAGGCGCCGGCGCCACCGGAGGCGGGGCCGTAGTGACCGGGGCGGCCAACGTCGAAGTTGTCGATCCGGCCTTCGTGGTCGTCACCACGCCACCAGGCGGGATGAGCCCGCCATCGATCTGCTTTGCGCCCTCGCTGCTCGTGTTGAACACGTCGGAGACAGCACCGATCCCGGAGGCAACAAACTTCGAGAGGCGACCAGGGGCGAGCAAGCCCGGATTGCCGCCCACGCCGTTGACCAGCCATTGCTTGGTGAGAACGAGCGGCGTGCCGTCGGTGTTCTTGAGCGGCCCGAAGAAGGCCCGCACTGTCTGGTTGCAACCGACAACCGTCGTGACAAAGGTGCCCGACGAATCGGTTACAGCCTCGGTCAAAACGCCCGGCTCGCCCGCGCGCGGCAGCCCGTCACCGTTGGTGTCGCTCCACGGCGGGTTGGTGGTGAGTATGGCGACGCGCATGCCTCCGATACCCGGCTCGGCGCCGGCCGCGCCGTCTCCGTCGGCATCGAACCATATGAACCCACTGACGTAACAAGGACCCGGATTGGTGGAGGTCGTGACCGCAAGGGTGGTTGAGGGCAAGGAAAAGACGGTGCTCGTAGCGCCGGCCAGTGTGCTCGTAGTACTGCCCGAACCGAGGGTGCTGGTCGTGCTGGTCGTGCTTCCCCCCGCCGCAATGACCGTCGCGTCGGCGTAGGCCCCGAAGCCGAAATTCTGATCGTTGAGGGCGCCGTCACCGTTGTGCTTGTTCGCCGATACCCGCGTTACACCGATCTGCGTCGGAGTGCCGATCACCGTCACCGTGAGTTGGGCTCCCGTCAGGGCAAGTCCGGGCAAGATACGGGCCGAGCCGGTTCCGCTCGTGGATACCGATTGCGCCTGGCCCGGCCGTGAGTTGCAGTAGGAGCCGGCCGACGCGCTGCACTGCCAGGTCACGTTCGACAGTGTGTTGGGCACGATCACCGCGAGGCTCGCCGCGGTATCGATCTGGCCGGCGGTGGTTCCGGTGGTCACTGTCGTATGGTTGAACGTCACGGTCCAAGTGATCGCCGTGCCGATCGCCGCCGAAGCCAAGTTGTTGTTGATCGTCACCTGGTAGTTGGCATCGCCGTTGGCGTTCGCGGTGATGGTCTGCGCTCCGGCCGGCAGATTCAGGAGGGCGATCGCCAGCACACCGGCGCCGAAGGCGGCGAGGAGTGTTCGGTTACGCCGCGTAAAGATGGGGCGCGTTGAGTTGGGGAAGTGTGGGCGCATGTTCGGTCCCTTCGGGTCAGGGCGGTTGCGTTGTAGCTCGCAGCGTAGGCGAAACCGACCCGCCTACTCGGCCATGGCGCCGCAATCGCTGTCGGGCCGCGTCGAAAACCGTTTGTCACACCCCTCCGCCATGATGGTGGCTGATGAAAAGCACCCCGATCGACGACCCGCTGAAGCCCTTCAGCGCGATCACCCGGGCGTGGTTCACCTCCGCCTTCGACGCCCCTACCAGCGCCCAGGCCGAAGGATGGGCGGCGATCGCCCGCGGCGAGCACACGCTGGTGCTGGCCCCTACTGGTTCAGGCAAGACCCTCGCCGCGTTCCTGTGGGCCCTCGATCGCCTCCACACCTACCCTCGCGCCCCCATACCGGGTGAGAAGCCGGGTGTGCGGGTGTTGTACATCAGCCCGCTCAAGGCGCTCATCTACGACGTCGAGCGCAACCTCCGGTCCCCACTCATCGGCATCGCCCGCGAGGCCACCCGTCGGGGCGAGGCCGTGCCCGATGTACGGGTTGGCACTCGAACCGGTGATACCCCGAGCGAGGACCGGCGGGCGTTGGTCAAGAAGCCGCCCGACATCTTGGTGACGACGCCGGAGTCGCTGTACTTGCTGCTGACGAGCGAGGCCCGATCGATCCTCACCAGCGTGGAGCTTGTGATCATCGACGAGATCCACGCCGTCGCGCCAACCAAGCGGGGCGCCCACCTGGCACTGTCGATGGAACGGCTGGAGCGGCTGATCGCGAAGGCCGACAACGCCGCTCCCCAACGCATCGGATTGTCGGCCACGCAACGGCCTCTCGACGAAGTGGCCCGCTTTCTCGGCGGTCGTAGCGGGGGCGTGGCCCGTCCCGTGACCATCGTCGATTCGGGCGTGCGCAAGACGCTCGAACTCGAAATCATCGTGCCTGTCGAAGATATGAGCGAGTTGGGCAAACCGCAACTCGGCCCCGACTGCGAGCCGATTCTGCTGGGCGCAGCGGCCGGTGAACCCGAGCAGCGGGCCAGCATCTGGCCGGCCATCCATCCCGTCCTGCTCGATTTGATTCGTCAACATCGATCAACGTTGATCTTCGTCAACTCTCGGCGTCTGGCCGAGCGGCTGGCGGCCAAGCTGAACGAACTCGCCGGCGAAGAGCTCGTGCGGGCTCATCACGGCTCCATCGCTCGCGAGCAGCGCCTCGAGATCGAAGACGCCCTCAAGGCGGGCAAATTACCGGCGCTGGTGGCCACCTCCAGTCTGGAGTTGGGCATCGACATGGGCGCTATCGATCTGGTGATACAAGTCGAAGCACCGTCGTCGGTTGCGAGCGGACTTCAGCGTATCGGTCGGGCCGGGCACCAAGTCGGGCAACCCAGTCGGGGCAAGGTATTTCCCAAGTTCCGCGGCGACCTGCTGAGCGCCGCCGTCGTGGCGCAGCGCATGCTCGCGGGATCCATCGAGACCACCACGGTGCCGCGCAATCCCATCGATGTGCTGTGCCAGCAGATCGTCGCGTTGGCGGCATCGGAGCCCTCCGGTGTGAGCGTCGAAGAAGTCGCCACCATGGCTCGGGGGGCGTATCCCTTCGCCGAACTCACCGACGATCTGCTCGATAGCGTGCTTGATCTTCTCTCTGGGCGTTATCCGTCTGACGAATTCGCCGACTTACGGCCCCGCCTCAACTGGGACCGCCTGGCCGGCCTGCTCACCGCCCGGCCTGGCGCCCGAATGCTGGCCGTCACCAACGCCGGCACCATCCCCGATCGGGGCCTCTATTCGGTCGTGACGCCCGAGGGCACCAAGGTCGGCGAGCTCGACGAGGAAATGGTGTTCGAGAGCCGCGTCGGCGAGACCTTTCTGCTCGGAGCCACGACATGGCGCATCGAAGACATCACCCCCGACAAGGTGGTTGTCACGCCCGCGCCGGGCGTTCCGGGCAAGATGCCGTTCTGGCATGGCGACAAACTCGGGCGACCCTATGAACTCGGTCGAGCGATTGGTGAGTTCACCCGCACTGCGCTCGACCTGTCCGACGCCACCTTGCGCGACGAGTACTGCCTCGACCCTCTCGCCGCTTCGAACCTCCGTCAATACCTGCACGAAGAGTCTGAGGCCACGGGTGGTCACCTACCGACCGATCGCACGATTGTGGTCCAGCGATTCCGCGACGAACTGGGTGACTGGCAACTGTGCCTGCTGTCGCCGTTCGGCGCCCAGGTTCACGCGCCGTGGGCGATGGCCGTGGAGGCGCGGGTCCGAGAGAAACTGGGCATGGAAGCCCGCGCCATCTGGAGCGACGACGGCATCATGGTGCGCCTCCCCGAAGCCGACGAAGCCCCGCCCGTCGATTACGTGCTTATCGATCCCGACGAACTCGACGAACTGCTCGTATCGGAGGTCGGATCGAGCGCACTGTTCGCGGCCCGGTTCCGCGAAAACGCGGGCCGCGCTCTGCTGCTGCCGAAACGCCGCCCAGGCACTCGGACTCCGTTGTGGCGCCAACGTCAGCGCGCCGCCAACCTGCTATCGGTGGCCAGTCGCTACGGCAGTTTCCCGATCATTTTGGAGACGTACCGCGAGTGTCTTCGCGACGCGTTCGATGTGCCCGCGCTCACGACGATGCTGACCCAAATCCGCGATCGCCGCATCCGAATCGTGAGTCTCGACATGATCCATCCGTCGCCCTTCGCGTCGACGCTGGCGTTCGGCTACATCGGCAACTTCATGTATGACGGCGATGCACCGCTGGCCGAGCGCCGCGCCGCGGCCCTGGCCCTCGACCGCGACATGCTGGCGTCGTTGCTGGGCGAGGGCGAGTTGCGCGAACTGATCGACCCGCGAGCGATCATGTCGGTCGAGGCCGAGCTGCAGTGTCTCGACCCTCGTCGCCATGCCCGCACCACCGACGCGGTCCACGACCTGTTACGCCGCGTCGGCGACTTGGCGGCCGATGAAGTTGACGAACGATGCGAGCCAGGGGTCGCCGAATCCGCGCTCGAGGTGCTGGCTCGCGAGCGCCGCGCCGTCTTGGTGCGTATTGCCGGTATCGACCGATGGATTGCCGCCGAAGACGCCGGCCGTTATCGAGACGCCTTGGGCTGCGTGATCCCGCCGGGTCTGCCCGACGCCTTTCTCGAAGTCACGGCCGAGCCGCTTGACAGCTTGTTGGTACGGTACGCGCTCACCCACGTGCCCTTCACGACCGACGATCCGGCTCTGCGGCTCGGAGTCGCTCCCGAATTGGTGGCCTCAGTGCTGCGGGCCCGTGTCCGCGCCCAGAGGCTCCTGGCCGGCGCCTTTCGGCCCGGTGGTCACGCCGACGAATGGTGCGATCCTGAAGTCCTCCGAATCCTGCGGCAACGGTCATTGGCCTTGCTGCGCAAGGAGATCGAGCCCACCACCACCGATGCGCTGGCCCGCTTTCTGCCCGAATGGCATGGGGTGGGCGCGAAGGTCAACGGCTCCGGCACCGATCGACTGTACGAGGTGGTCGAGCAACTCCAAGGGGTGGCGGTGCCGGCCAGCGTGTTGGAGCGCGACGTGCTCCCCGCCCGTTTTCAGCGCTATTCGCCGCGGTTTCTCGACGAACTGTTGGCGGCCGGCGACATTGTGTGGGTCGGCGCCGGCGCCCTCGGACGCGACGACGGACGGGTGTCGCTGTACTTGCGCGATCAGGCTCCCCTCTTACTCGCCGCCCTGCACGATCCCCCGAACGGCGAGGAGCATGATCGGCTGCGCATGCTGCTACGCGAGCGAGGGGCGTGCTTTTTTCGAGAGCTTGGCGCGGCCCGCGATGATCTGACCCTCGATGCGCTGTGGGATCTGGTGTGGGCCGGCGAGGTCACCAACGATACCTACGCCTGCGTTCGGGCTCTGGCGCCCGGCCGACGGGGAGCGAGCGCAGCCACCAAGCGCGCCGGACGGCCCCGGTTGGGTCGCCTCACCACCGCCGGTCCGCCCCGCGCCCAGGGTCGGTGGTCGCTCTTGGCCCGCCTCGGCCCGCCGGCTACGGCTGGGGCCAAGACCGAGCGGCTGCACGCGCTGGCCGTGAACCTGCTCGAGCGTCACGGCGTGCTCACGCGCGAGGCAGTGAGGGGCGAAGGGGTGCCCGGCGGGTTCGCCGGGATGTATCCCGTCTTGAAGGCCCTCGAAGAGGCCGGACGGGTGCGGCGGGGTTACTTCGTGGCCGGGTTGGGGGGCGCGCAATTCGCCGTGCCCGGTGCGGTCGATCGACTTCGGGAGTTCCGCGAATCGCCCAGTGCCCCGGTGGTCACCGTGCTGGCGTCGACCGATCCAGCCAACGCGTACGGTCTCGCGCTGCCGTGGCCGGTGAAGGGCCCCCAGCGGGTGGCCGGAGCGTATGTCGTCCTTGTCGACGGGTTGCCGTCGCTATATCTCGAAAAGGGCGGCCGTTCGATCGTGACGCTGCGGCCGCTCGAAGATGGCGCCGCGGCCGGCGCGGGCGGCAGTCGCGAGTGGGTCGGGCCGGCTATCGGCGCCGTCGCGGAGATGGTCGGCGCCGACGACAGCGACGAGCGCAGCCACGTTCGGTTCCGTCGTCTGGTGCTCGAACGGGTACCCGACGAACTCGTGGCTCACCTCAAACGAGTCGGTTTCGTACCCACCCCCAAGGGTCTCGCCAAATACGCGTGAGCCCAACCTCCTAATGCCTCAACCACAACCCACGCCTTGTCGGCCACCTCACTCAGTTACGGGTGACGTCGATGGTGCCGCAGGCGATACGGTCACCGGAGTTGCCGGTGTTGCGGGTCGCGGTGATGGCGTCGCTGCTGTTGGCGGTGTACTGCGTCGGGAGCAGGCCGAGCGGTATGTTGGCGAAGTTGTCGGGCCCGGCGTGGAGGATGACGGCCCGATTGAAGATTTCGCCAGGGATGAATCGGTCTATGGTGAACTCCGAACGGGCTTTTCCGTCGCGATTGAGATAGAGGCTGGGCATGTCGCCGGAGTGGTCGCCGTGGTTGTCGTTGGGGTCGCGTTTCCAGTGGCCATCGGCCGAGACGAACCAGGTGCTGGAGGGAGCTTTCGGGTCGGCTTGGCAGTCGATACCGTTGGCCACCGTGTCGTTGGCGTGGATGTGGAATCCATGGAAGCTGCGGACATTGGTGGCGCCGGGTTTGACGTTGAGTTCGACACGCACGACGGTCCATTCTTCTTTGGGTTCGTTGACAAAGACGACAGTGCCGATGGGGGTGCCGTCGGCCAACGCGAGATTGGCTTTCCCTATCGTTTCGACCGGAGCGGCGGCTCGAACACCGACGACCAGGGCGCCGAAGCCGAGTATGGCAATGGCTCCGAGAATGACGAGCACGATTGCGAGGGTCGAGAGCGAGCCGCTAGTCTTTCGGAGCCGATTCGAAAATAGGCTGGGCTGGGCATTCATGGTATGGACCTTCCTTTGTCTGGGTTATAAATGCGGGAGTATACGGGAACAATAGTCGCGACAAGCAGAAGATAGACGGGAAAGGCAAGGAAGATACGGCCGCCCGGAGGGATCTCTCTAACGACGACGACCACGGGTACGGCGGCGAGAACTGCGATCGTCAACCGAAGCTGACGGGGCCACTCCGGGTGGGCGTACGCGACCCCTCCCAGTATGAGCGTTGGCAGCATCAGCATTCCAGCACCCATCCCGAGTAGGATGGTCGACGCGCCGGCGATCATGCGCGCTGGCCATCGAGCGACACGGGACCACGAAATGCATCTTTGGGCGAGCACGCTTAGCAACGAGATGATGGTCGGCGCGGCCACAATGAAGGCCGTACCCGAGATCGAGAATTCGGGATTATCGGAAATAAAACGCATCCATAGGCGAGCGGCCACCCCCCAGGCCGCGCCCGAGAGTGCAGCCCGACCGACCTCGACAAGCACGGTTGGCGGCCGGTACGCGTAGGCAGGGGGCACACGATGCACGAGCATTGAAAGAGCAGACGAGCAGAGGATCGTTCCCGGGTGACACGACCTCGTGTTTATCCTGTAGCAGCAGCTGACAAGGTCGCTCGCACCGGTCGAAGTCCCCATAGAAAAACCAGCGCAAGCACGACCGAGGTCGCCAGCATGGCAACGCTCCGGGCGTTCTCGAGCGAGTTCAGCCCGGGCGCTTTATGGCCGATGTGGAAGAGGACGTGCGGCACCGAGAAAGCGAGGAAAGTCGTCAGTGCAAGCACGAACAGATCGCGTCGGACCCAGATCGCCGCCGCGCTGAGCGCAATACCAGTGGCGAGAAAACCCGCTCCGGCATCGGTTGCGAGATGAGCGTTGAACGGAGGGTCGGCCGAAACGATCGCGGGGCCGAGCCCCGGGAAGTTCTCGAACCAGTTATGCGGTGCGAGCACGGCCCAAACACCGGTCATCAACTGGGGAACGGCGAGCGTCGCCAAGGTGCCCCAGCGAACCCAGGTCGGAATTGGCGTCTTCATCGTTATCCTCCGTGGCGGTTGTGAATCAGTTGCACCGTACCGAGATATTGGTCTGAATGCTTAGTCCAGTTTGTGCCGAGTATTCTAGACCAGTGTGTTGGGTCTTATCCTCGAACGCAATGAAGCGCTGGGTCGGCGGGCGGGCCTGGAACAGGCGCTTCGCAAGGCCTTACAAGCCGGTCAATTGCGCGTCGGCGTCACCTTGCCCTCGACCCGATCGTTGGCCACGGAAGTCGGCTTCGCCCGGGCAACCGTGGTCGCTGTCTACGAGCAACTCACCGCCGAGGGTTATCTCGTATCCCGTCAAGGTGCGGCGACGACCGTGGCCGCGATTGCCGGGGCCGGCGAACCACGCCGCCCGACGATCGCTCCGACGCAAACTTGGATGATCGACTTCCTCCCTGGCGAGCCTGATCACAGCTCTTTTCCGAGAACGGCGTGGCTCGCGGCTTCGCGGCGGGCGATGGAACGAAGTCCTGATGACCTGTTCGCGTACGGCGACGCCGCAGGGCTGCCCGCATTGCGCGTTGCGCTCGGTGACTATCTCGGGCGCACGCGCGCGGTGGTTACCCATCCTGACGCGATCAGCATCTTCAACGGCATGGCCGCCGCCATAGGGCTGCTCGCCGAGGCGCTCCGGCGCGGCGGGGTCACGCGGGTCGCCGTCGAGGACCCCTCCCTGCCTCCGCTGCGTCGGATCATCTCCGAAGCCGGTCTTGAAATCGTCTCGATACCGGTCGACGAGGAGGGCATGTCGATCGACGCTCTGGAGACCAATGCGGTCGGCGCAGTAATGGTTACTCCGGCGCACCAATACCCCCTCGGAGTATCCCTATCGCCAGCCCGGCGGGCCGCCCTCATCGACTGGTCGAGGCGGCGTTCGGCGTGGATCATCGAAGACGACTACGACGGAGAGTTTCGCTACGACCGCCAACCCGTCGGATCATTGCAGGGCCTCGACCCGGAGCGCGTCGTGTACGCCGGGACAGCCAGCAAATCGCTGGCCGCGGGATTGCGGATGGCGTGGCTGGTGCTTCCTTCCGGCCTCTTTGACCCCGTGGCCCGGGCCAAGGGTCGCCGTGGTGGAGTGTCGAACCTCGAACAGGCCACCTTGGCCGACTTCATCGCCAGCAGCCAGCTCGATCGTCACGTCCGAGCGATGAAGTCCGTCTACCGAAGGCGGCGCGACGCTCTGATCGAGGCGCTCGCCCAAGACGCGCCATGGATACGGCCCACCGGCATCGCCGGCGGACTCCACTTCACCGGCTTCCTATCACAGGGCGGACCCAGCGAGCGGGAGGTCATTCGTGCTGCGTCGGAACGATCCATTGCCTTATTCGGACTTGAAAACCATCGCCTCGCGCGGCTCCAGCCCGACGGCCTGGTGATTGGCTACAGCCGATCACCGGCCCACGGGTTTTCGGGTGCCCTTGAAAATCTTCGCTCCTTCCTGCGCAGCTTCGGTTGACGGGGCAGGCAACGGGCTTGGGAGGCATTTCCGGTGGACGTCACCCGAACTCCTCCCTCAGACGTCCGTTGTGTTTATGACTCCGGACGCGGTGTGGGCAATGGCGGCACGGAGGCCCGTACGCCCCTTCGCCGCCGTCGACTCGGCCGCCGTCGGCGAACTCAGCGAACTATTTCACCAGGAAGCGCTCTCGCTTGTGCGCCTCGCTCGGTTCTTCGTCGATGATCGCGATGCCGCCGAGGATCTTGTGCAGGAGGCCTTCCTGCGGTGGCAGCGTTCGGGGTCGACGTTGCGCGACCCCTCGAAGGCGCCCGCCTATCTGCGCTCGATCGTGATGAACTTGGCTCGCGACCACAATCGCCGCGGCCTGCTCTCGTTGCGTCATCAGTTGCCAGCAGGTCGCGAAGTCGATGTCGATGTCGACACTGTGGAGACCGACGTACTGCGCAACGAAGCCCAACGGGCGGTGGTCGAGGCCGTCCGGGGTCTTCCTCGTCGCCAGCGCGACTGCGTGGCGCTGCGGTACTACCAGTCGCTTGGCATCGAGGAAATTGCGCGCACGCTTTCGATATCGGAGAACTCGGTCAAAACTCATTTACGACGGGCTCTCGCCTCACTCGAATCGGCGTTGGGAGAAAAGCCGTGAATCTCGAAGAACGCATCCATGAAGCCATGTGGGCCGCGGCCGACTTAGTGAACGAGAGCCCGGATCTGTTCGCTCGCGTTCAGCTATCGTTGGACGAAGCCCAAGGTCGGAAGCGGTTTCGCAAGAGGATCATTATCGGTATCGCCGCGTTTCTGCTCGCCTGTTTTGCGTTTGTTGCACCTCAAGTTGACTTCTCGAAAGGAACAATAACTATGCGTTGGTGGCTACTCGAGCTGATGACGACCATTCTTCTGCTTTCATTGGCGGCCGTACTCGGACCCCTTATCAAGCGATTTGGAAAAAGCTATGCAGGGGATGTGTTTCGTGCAAACCCTCGTACCGGCAAGAGCTATATTGTCTTAACTGACATCGCCTATTATTTGATCTTCATTGCCTACACGCTATTCACCACGACGTTCGAGTTACCAAGGAATTGGGGCGTCAATGTGGCCGGAGCACAACTCAAATCAGAAGTGGCCAGAATCGGTGGCATCTTACTCATCATTGGCCTGCTGCATGCGGTGAACATCGTGATGCTGCCGATGATGGGTCGGCTGCTGAGCCTGAATCAGCATCTCGACGAGGGAGCGCCCACGGGCCCCTCGGGCCGCAGCGCTTCCCGACGCGTCTCCCCGTCCCGAGGCGAGACTATTCCGGCTGGCAGTTGGGTGCTGCGCATCGAACCGGCGCCGCAGGAGGATGAATAATGCCGCTCCGGCCCCGCTATGGCCCGACATACTCCGCTCGGGGCCGAAAGCGCAACGGTGCCTCGCCGTACTCTTCCACCGCATGGGCCAACCAACCGGCGGTGCGGGCGATCGCCATGACCCACTCCCCGGTGTCTTCCGGCAGGCCGGCGGCGAACGTGAAGGCGGCCAACGCAAAATCAATGTTGGCCTTCACGGGGACTCGTTCGGTTGCCGCCGTCAACAACTCCTCGGCTGTGGCCACGCGCTTGGCGTCGAATCCGGCGTCGATGAACAGCCGCCACAACGCTCGAGCCCGGGGGTCCGCGTCGGTGTAAATCTTGTGACCGAATCCGGGGACGGGCTCACCGCGTCGGAGTAGATCTCCAAGCACCGGCGCCGGTCCTCCGGCATCGAGGGCCTGAACGAACAGCCGATGGGCGGCCCGACTCGCGCCGCCGTGAAGCGGGCCCGTCAATGCTCCCAGCCCCGATGCCACGACCGAATACGGATCGGCTCGCGTACTGGCCGCGACCCGCGCCGCCAACGTCGACGCCGCGAGGTCATGATCGGCCAAGAGCACAAGCGCGGCGTTGAGCACGGCGATGGCTCCATCAGGCGCGGGTCGCCGGGACAGGCCGGCCCATAGTCGCTCGGCGATCGATCCCCCTTTGCGGCCTCGTCCGATATCAGGCACGCCGGCGAAGCTGGAAATCAATTTGCGACCGACTCCGGCGATGGCCTCCGGCCGCAAATCATGACGATACAAATCGTCGGCAGCCAGCGTTGTCGCAACGACCAAAAGACGATGAAACGGCGTGGCGGTCGTCGCCATGTCCCGAACCGAGGCGGGGACGGGCTTGGGTGCGGGCCACGATGTCGGTTCGGGGCCGGGGTCGGTTCCGCTCCAGAGCCAATCGGCGGCTGCCTCGAAGGTGCCCGACACTGCCAAATCGGTGGCCAAGCGACCGCGATAGACCGGACCCTGCTCGTTGTCGATCCGGGTCACGGCAGTAGCGATGACCACGTCGACGCTGCCGGTTCGAGTCGGTCGATGCGCCCTTCTACCAGTGCGAGTGAGGCGTTCGATCTCGTCCGCGTCGAATCGGCTTGTCCGTCCGTCCTTGGACTTCGTGCTGGTCAACAAACCGCGACTCACGTAGGCGTACAGGGTCGCCGGCTTCACCCCTAGGCGACGAGCGGCCTCCTTGGCCGGAATGGACTGCATCAACATTGATGTTATCAAGATTGACGATGGCCGCGTCATCGGAGATAGTCAATGCATGCTCCTCGATCTTGGCCGATTCTTCCGACGCTTCGCCGATGTCGAGGCGCCGAACTCCCCGCTCTACCAATCGATTTGCCGAGCCGTCGCCGACGCGCCGGATGTAGCCGGGATGCTTAACGTAGCGCCGGAAATGGAACGTCGCCCGAACCTGTTGCTGGCCGCCGTTCACGATATCTTGCTCGAGCAACGACAGGGCAAAATCCGCAGCCCGGCCGAAAGAGCGCTGCGGCCCTTCTATCCGACCATCAGCGCGCAACCGATCCCACCTGGCGAGGAGGCAGGCGCCGCCTTCGTCGAGTTCTGCCGCACGGCCCGTGGCGAACTCGAGGCGTTGATCGCCACCCGAACAACCCAAACCAACGAGGTCGGTCGCTCAAGTCTGTTGTGGCCGGTTCTTTCGGCGCTGAGTCACGATGTTGATGGGGTCCGGCTCGTAGAAGTGGGCGCGAGCGCAGGTCTCAACCTACTGCTCGATCGATGGGCCTATTGCGATGCCGAAGATCGGCCCCTGCCGGGTGGCGACCCCATGAGTCCCGTTCGGTTGCGAACCCGTCATCTTGGCGCCCGGCCCGGCGATTCGACGTTGAAGATCGCCAGTCGAGTCGGCCTTGATCGCAGTCCTATCGACGTCACCGATTCCGACGCGGCGCGATGGCTGCTCGCCTGCATGTGGCCCGACGAATTGGACCGATTCCGTCGAACCGAAGCCGCTGTCGCGTTGGCGGCGCAAACGCCACCGCGCCTTATCCGCGGCGATGCCGTCGCCGACCTTGGGTTGGTCACGGCCGGTGCCACGGACGGGCACCTCACGATCGTGACCACATGGATGCTGACCTATCTCGAACCGGCGGCCCGATCGGCCTTTGTGGCCGCGCTTGACGGGCTTGGGGCCCAGAGCGACCTGACGTGGGTTATCGCTGAGTCGCCCATGTATTCGCCTGAGCTTCCATGGCCTGAAGGCAGCTCTGAGCGCAGTCCGAAGGGCGAGACCTTGCTCGTCGAAGTTAGGTACCGAGACGGTGCCCGTACCGTGCGTACGCACGCCCGAGCCCACCCCCATGGCCGCTGGATCGATTGGATCGCCACGTGATGCCCCGATGGGCCTCATCATGCTTCTGAGCGCGCCCACCACCTTTCTGGATCTCGCTGGCGATGCCGGCGGAGCAGGTCGATGCCTCCCCCTTGGCATAGCCGTAGGCTGGTCCATTCAGCTCATCTCGAACCGCACCAGAAAGAATCCATGCAGAGAATCGAAACCCGCGTCGACGTTTCGGAGGCGGTCGGCACGGGCGAGACGCTGCACTGCGCGGCCACCGTCATCGTGCCCGATCTACTTCGCGCCGACGGCGCCACTGTTGTCTTCGGCTTTCCCGGAGGTGGCTACAACCGGCTTTATTACGATCTTCAGATCAGCGGGCACAGCCAGTACAGCCAAGCCGAGCACCACGTGCGCAATGGTTTCGTGTTCGTCGCCTGCGACCACGTTGGCGTCGGCGACAGCGACGTGCCGGTCGACGCGCTCGACTACGCGGCGTCGCTCGAGCCAACAACGCGACCGCCACCGCGATTCTCGATCAGCTACGCGCGGGCTCCCTAGACCCGGGTCTCGCCCCTCTGGTCGTTTCGGCCGCCATCGGCATCGGTCAGTCGTTCGGCGGGTTCCTCCTCATCATTGGGCAAGGAAACAACCCCGTCTTCGATGCGGTCGCCATGCTCGGATGGAGCGGTCTCGGCACCATCGCACCGTGGCCTGTCGACACCGACCTGGGAGCCATGCTTTCATTGGACGCCGGCAACGGACTGGCCCATCCGATGCGCGCCGCGTTTCATCTTTCGGATGTGCCGACGACATCGTGGCGACCGATATGACTAAACGGCCCGGCACCGTAGGCTCGGCGGCCGTATGGAGCACGGCGAACTCGCCCGGCGGACCGGCCCTGGCCGACGACCGTCATCCACTCCTGCCCGGCGTGGTGGCCGCCGAAGCCGCCCGGATCGCCGTTCCCGTGCTCATCGTGTCAGGAGAAACTGACGTCATCAGTGACATCCATGCGGAGCCCTCGGCCTACCGGGGGACGCGCGATGTGACGGCTTGGCTGATGGCCGACATGGCCCACATGCACAACTTCGCCAGCTCTCGAGCGCTTCTTTGGCGAAAGCTCGAACATTGGTACGAGGGCGTGGTCGTCACGCTGGCGTAGCCCGGGTGACGCGCTTCCAAGGGTTTGCGACACCGAGGATCGATCAGACCTGTTGGGTGCCGACCTTCAGCTCGTTGAAGGGGGTTACGGAGTCGATGCCGGGCTCCTTGGGGAGTCCGAGCACGCGCTCGCCCACAATATTGCGCATTACCTCGTCGGATCCGCCGGCGATGCGTCCGCCTGGTGTGCCCAGAACGAATTGAGCCCAGGCAAAGGTGCCCCACTCGCCCGAGTCGGCGGTCAACTTGGCGCCCAACGCCTTGGAGACGAACGACGACAGTGCCGTCATGTTCTTGGCCCCAGCCAGCTTGCTGATCGACATCTCGGGCCCTGGCAGAGCGCCGGCCTTGACCTTGGCGAGGGCCCGCTGGCCGGTGTACTTGTTGACCTGTTGGGCGATCCAGATCTGCATGAGTTCGTCGCGCAGCACCTTGTCGTGACCCTTGCCCATGGCGTGCAACAGCGCCGACAGTCGATCGAGGCTCATGAAGTCCCCCCGGCCGCCGCCGCCTCCTGCACCAATCGCGGCACGCTCGTTCATGAGCGTGGTGAGAGCCACGGTCCAACCCTGGTTCACGTCGCCGAGACGGTACCAATCGGGTACCCGGACCTCGTTGAAGAACACCTCATTGAAGTTCGCGCCGCCGGTCATTTGCCGCAACGGACGGATCTCGATGTTGGGATCTTTCATGTCGACGATGAAACCGGTCAACCCCTTGTGCTTGGGCAGCGACGGATCGTTGCGACAGATGATTTCACCGACATCGGCGTAGTGGGCCCCCGACGTCCATACCTTCTGGCCGGTGATGACCCACTCATCGCCGTCGCGATCGGCCTTGGTCTGCAAGCTGGCCAGGTCGGACCCGGCGCCGGGCTCGCTGAACAGCTGGCAGGCGACGATCTCGCCGCGCCACAGGGGCTTGACATACTTGGCGATGGCCTCTTCGGTGCCATGGGCCAGGAAGGTGGGCGCCACCATGCCCAGGCCGATGGTGAAGCAGCTCGCATTGGGAGTCTCGAACTCGCCCTCGAGCGCGTTGTAGATGCGGTCATAGCTGGAGGTCAGACCCCGGCCACCCCGGGCTACCGGACCGTTGGCCCAACCGAAGCCGGCGTCGAACTTCTTTTGTCGCCAGGCCTTGGCTTCCTCAACTTCGGCCAGCTCGACGGCCCGGTCCTTCTGCTCGAAGATGCTGGCCGAGTCGGAACCCTCGCCCCACTTCTGGGCCTTCTTCTCGGCCTTTCGGGTCGCGTTGGCTTCGAGGAAGACCAGCGCTTCCTTGGTGAACTGCTCTTCGGTGATGTCCGGCATGGCCATCCAGGGTACGGCCCGAGCCGCCCTTCTGGCCATTCGCGGGCTCTTGACCCCCTAACCTCCACGCCATGACCCGCCACCATGCCAACTTGATTCGCGGCTTTGCCGCGTGGACCCTGTTCGTGTGGATTGTGCAACAGCGCAATATTTGGCGCAGCAATCACTCAGCCGGTTTCAAGATCGTGCACACCGGTCTCGCCGTTGTTTCCATCGCGTTGGCCGCTGCTGCGGTTTGGGTTGTCGCCCAATATCGCGGTCGCAACGCGCCCAAGCCCACCGCGAGCGCTTAGGGTCTGCCCATGGCCCGGGGCCGATCCCTTCAGGCGATGCTGATGCGGCTCAGGCGACAGTCACGCGGTTCAGGGGCGGCGGGTTGTAGGCGCCAGTGAGGCCCCGTAAGTAGTCGACAAGGGCACCGAGGTCTGTGCCCTGTTCGGCGCGATCGGTTCCTTTCGTCAGGGCGGTGAAGGCGTCGCCGCCGCCTTCCAAGAAGCCGTTCATCGTGACGCGGTAGCGCGACGCCGCCACGACTTCCTGATTGTCGACAGTCAGCGATAGCACTCGGGCTCCTACGGCCTGCTTCGGGTCGACCCGCTCTTTGACGTTGCCGCTAACCTGCAAGATGCGGGCCTTTCCCGTCGCCGGATTGTCGAATTGCTGCTCGAAGGCGGCTTTCAGATCGACCCCGGTAATGGTGACCGTGACAAGAGGGTTTTGAAACGGCTGGGTGGCGAAGACCTCTCCATACGTCAGCTCGCCGACCGGCCGAGCGGCGCGGGCGCCGACGAAGGATAGATCGGTGCGCAAACCTCCGGGGTTGGTGATCGCGAGGCGCGGTAGATCTGAGACGGCCGTCTTGGCCGCCGCCAGTTGCGCATCGGCCACCAGGTCGCCCAATGCGGATTCACCAACGGCGTTCGGCGTTCGGGTGACGTCGATGGCGATCCGTCCTACGAAATCTCGTCCCAACAGCGCGGATTGTTGACGCCACTTGTCGACAAGTTTAGTCATCTTGCTGGAAGGATTGATGTCACGAGTGACGATATTGTTCGTGATAACTATGCTGGAAAAGTCTCGCGTTCCCGGATCAAGAGTGGTCCGAATGTCGGCAAACACTGCTCCGAATGATCCGGACTGTGACACGGGCTTTCCTGCAATTTGGCAAACGTAATTTTGGTGAGAATGGGCCGAAAGCACGAGATCGACATCTTTGTCGAGCCGAGCCACAATCCCGGCGAGCGGACCCGAGAGTCCGTTGCAGCTGTTGACGTCGCCGCCGCGGACGGTGTCTCCCTGATGAAGGAGCACGACGAAAGCATGGACCCCGGGGTTGGCCTTGAGCCTCGCGACTTCTTGGTTGATAGCGTCGGCCTCAGCAGAAAAAGTCAGTCCGGCCGTGCCCTTCTTGATGACGATACTCGGTGTCTCTTTTAGCGTCAGTCCAATGAACGCGACGGCCACACCACCGTAGGTGCGAATCGTGGATGGCGGGAAGAGAGGTTTACCCGTGGTCGTGTCACGGACGTTCGCGCCGAGATAGGTCATCTTGATGCCCTTCCAGGGCTTCTTCGGACAGGCTCCGGTCGCGGGGCAACCCCCATGTGCGAGACGTAGTAGTTCGACCGGCCCTTGGTCGAATTCGTGATTGCCGACCGCTGAAATTTCGACTTTCATCAGATCAAAGGCCTCGAGCGTTGGCTCGTCGTGGAAGAGGCCAGAGATCAAGGGTGATCCGCCAATGTCGTCGCCGGCCGATACCGTGATTGTGTGCTTCTGTCCGTGGCGAGCGCGATCGAGATGGGCGGCCAAGTACTCGGCGCCCCCGGCCAACACGCCGTCCACTCGTCCCGACGCGCCGTTCGGCGGTTCCAAATGACCGTGGAAGTCGTTGATCGCCAGGATTTGCAGCGGGACGGGTTTCGGGGTGTCGGCGCGGGCCGTCCCGAAATTGGCGAACCCACCTACGGCCACCGCGCATAGCCCGGCGAGAACCGAACGGAAGTTCACGCGGCGTCTTGGGGCACTGGGTGGGTCCGCTTCCAAAACGGGACCCGAAGATGATGTTGATGGATATGGTGGACAACGACGAGATCGGGGCGCCGTATGCGGACCACTTCGGCGGCCAACACCTTCACGACCCCAGCAACTGGAATGGCGAGGAGCGCGCCGAGTAGTCCGAACAACTCCACCCCGAACAGCACGCTCACGAGGACGGATAGCGGCGAGAGCGCAACGGTGCGGCTCATGATCGTGACCTGCAGAACGTGGTTCTCGAATTGTTGATAGATCACGTAGAAGATCACCGTAGCGATGCCTGCCGGCACCGAAAAGAGGAAGGCCACGCCCACGGTGGCCACCGCCCCCAGGGTCGCGCCGACGAGCGGAATGAGATCGGCGAACCCGACCCAAAGCGCGAGAACTCCACGAAAGGGTACGCCGACGATCCAGAGAAACACGTACGTGAATGCTCCCGCGATGACGCTTATGGCGAGGTTGCCGGCTACATACCCGGTGATGGCCCGTGAGCAATCTCGGGCCAGGCGCACAGCGCGCTCCTGCTGTGGGGGGCTCAGCATGCGCACGATGCCGGCCAGCATCTCGGGCCCCTGCATGACCATCAAGAAGGTGAGGACGGCAATGGTGAGGGTGGCGGCGACGGTATTGAACACTTTTTTGGCGACATCGACGCCGGTCTTGCCCAGGTTCTTCACGCCGTCTTGCAGCTTCTGCTTGTTCTTCTCGAACCAGGTATCGATGTTGTACTTCTTGACGATCTTTCCGACCGGACCCTTTCCGGCCTTGGCTTCGGTTACGTAGTCGGGAAAGTTGTTGGCAAACTCGGTGCTCTGATCGACGATTGGACGGATGAACGCGTAGAGCATGGCCAAGAGCAGGCCGATGCCGGTCAGGAACACGACGCCGGTGGCCAACCCTCGACGGAGGTGGGTGCGGCGGACCAAGAGGTCAACCGGGGGTCCTAGGACGATCGCGAAGAAGGCCGCCACCAAGACCCACGTCAGGATGCGGGTGACATGTTGGAGGATCCAGATCGCGCCGAGGGTGGCCATGACCAGCCCGATCGTGGCCATGATGGTGCGGACCGGGACCGGTCGTCGCGGCCCCGTCACTTGCGCTCCTTCGCCAGCGCGTACTTCGAGGCTGGTCGGGTCGTTAGGCACTGTCGTCAAGCGTACGGCTTCGCGGGCATCCATCGGCCCCAATCCTACGGAGACGCCCGAGGTTGACGTGGTCGATTCCCCACCGGCGCACTAGCCTGCGCCGAGCCATGGGCATGTTGATCAGCGTCACCGAGAAGAACAGCGCCCGTCATGGGTTCGTGCGATTCGAGACCAATCGGGCGGTTACGGGTATGGCCCACGAGCGGTACCGGTCTGATACGCCGATCGTGGGCACCCGGCCGCCCGACGAGTTGGCCAGGCGGCTCTTCGCCCATGGTGGTGCGGTGGCGATCCATGTGCACGGCAATCAGATTCTGGTGGAGTTGGCCGACGGTGGCACTACGGCCGGCATGGCCGCGATCATCACTGACCTCTTCACGTTCTACACGCCAGGCGTCATGCCGTCCTTCGCCGGCTGAGCCTCTGAGGGTTCACCCTTCGAGGTCGATCCGAACGGGTGGCGTAGGCGGCGCCGGCGGGCTTGAGTTAACGAACAGGCGTTCGGCTATTGTGGCAGTCGTGACCGCGGCCGCACTCGCCCAGCCTTCTCGGGGCCAGCCTTCCTTGGCTGTTCCTTCTTTGGCTGTTCCTTCTTTGGCTGAACTGACCGAGCGTATCCGGCCGGTCGCGCTCGCCCCGGCTCGCACGCTTGCGCTGGCTCCCGAGGTGGCGCACCTGGGGCCGATCCGGCGGGGTACGGTGGTCGAGGTCTTCGGTCCAGGCTTGGTCCTGCGGCTCTTGGCCGGTCCCACCAACGAAGGTGCGTGGGCCGCGCTGGTCGGCGCGGTGGAACTCAACTTGGGCGCCGCGGCTGAACACGGCGTGGCCCTGGCGCGGGTGGCCGTCGTGGCCGGTCCGCCGGCTGATCTGGTGGGCACGGTGGTCGCCTCGCTGGTTGATGCACTGGAGGTGGTCGTACTCGGCCCCCAAGTGGTGGCCGAGCTGCGGGCTCCGGCAGCTCGGCGCCTCACGGCCCGGGCCCGGGAGCGAGGCAGCGTGGTGATGGCTATGGGGGTCTGGCCTGAGCCGGCTGAGCGGCGCCTCGTCGTTACCGAGATGGCGTGGGAGGGGCTTGGCCAGGGCTGGGGGTCGTTACAAAGGGCCTCGATGGTGGTGCAGGCGACAGGTCGCGGCTCGGCTTCTCGTCCGGGTTCCTACCGGTTGGCAGGGTAAATGAGTTCTGTTGAAACTTTTCGCGCTCCAGACGGCGGAGCTCGATCGCTGAACTGGGGAATCGCTATTGACGGCGAGCGATCGGCGCGAAAATTGTCCACAAGCGGTCGGCTGCGCTCTTCAACGGTTCACCGGTGATGGCCGCCCACTCGGAAGTGGCGGCCGCCCGAACGCTGGTGGTGTGGTGCCCCGACTGGCCGGTGGGGGCCGCAGTCATGGCCGGGGAGGTGACAGGCGCAGAGCCATGGGATCGCCCCATTGCGGTAGTGCACGCCAATCGGGTGGTGGCTGTATCGGGGAAGGCTCGGTTCTCCGGCGTGCGCCGCGGAATGCGGCGTCGCGAAGCGCAAGCCTGCTGCCCTGACGTCGATGTCATCTCCGCCGATCCGAATCGCGACGCCCGGTTCTTCGAGCCAATCGTGGCGGCGGTGAGCGCCTACTCGCCGGTTCTCGAGATCGCTACACCGGGGGTCTGCCAACTCGCGACCCGAGGTCCGTCGCGCTACTTCGGCGGCGACGAATCGCTGGTCAAGATCATAGTCGGAGCCGTAGCGGCGCAGGGAGTGGCCGCCAGGGTGGGCATAGCCGAGGGGCCGTTCGCGGCGCAGCTGGCGGCTCGGGCGACCACCGCAGCCGCACCTTGGCGGATCATCGAGCCCGGGCGGACACCTGATTTCTTGGCCCCGCTTCCGGTCGCCACCGTGGCCCGGGCCGTCGATGATGTCGACTTCGGCGGTCTGCTTCTGCGTCTCGGCATCCGGACCCTCGAACAGCTGGCCGGGCTGCCATCGACCGACGTAGCCGCCCGGTTCGGCCCGATCGGAGAACGGGCTCGACGACTGGCCGCAGGGCTTGATCCCGATGCGGTTCGCCCGACCCCAGTCCCCCCCGACCTGGCGGTCGGCCAGGAGTTCGAGGCGCCCCTGGAACGCATCGACGCCGCCGCCTTCGTGGCGCGGGCCTTGGCCGAAGAGCTGCACGGCGAGTTGACGGCCCGAGGTTTGGCGTGTGCCTGTATCCGCATCGAGGCCCGCTTCGACGACGGGACTGAAATGGCTCGGCGCTGGCGCCACGAACGGGCCGGCGCTCCCGGAGGGCTTACCCCGGCGGCGCTCGGTGATCGAGTCCGCTGGCAGCTCGACGGATGGCTGCTGAGCCGCCGCGGCGCCCACAACATCAGCCGGGAGAACGGCTCCCATGATAGCGGTGACGGCGGCGAAATCAGCGGCTCGGACGGCCGTCGTAAGGGCGGCGGTATCGTGCAGCTGCGACTCGTCCCTGAAGAGGTCATGGCTGAAGCAGGGCGTCAACTGGGTTTTTGGGGCGCATCCGAGGCCGACGAACGCGCCGATCGGGCCTTCGCCCGCGTTCAGGGCCTGTTAGGGCCCGAGGCCGTGAAGGTGCCCGAAGTGAGCGGCGGCCGAGGACCGGACGGGGGCGTCCGGTTCCTCGCGTGGGGTGATGCTCGCGACGGCCAAAGTAGCCCAGGCCGCCGGGGCCGGGGCCGAACTCGAAAGCCGGGCCGAGCGCCGGCGATCCACGATTCGAGCCTTCGTGGCCGGGAGAGTGACGGTCCCTCGCCTTGGCCCGGGCGTCTTCCGACCCCGCTCCCGGCCCTCCTGCATGAGCCGGCCCTTCCCGCCGAGGTACTCGATGCCTCCGGTCAACGGGTGCGCGTTACGGGCAGGGGCATGTGTAGCGCCGAACCGGCATTTTTCGTCCGCGCCGGGCGCCGCGAGTCGGTAGTCGGCTGGGCCGGTCCGTGGCCGGTCGAGGAACGCTGGTGGGACCTTGCCGCCGGCCGCCGTCAAGCCCGCTTCCAGATCCAGACTGCGTCCGGGGCGTGGCTGGTGGTGCTCGAAGTGGGGGCCTGGTGGGTGACCGCCACCTATGCGTGACCGAGGCCACTCAGCCTGGTCGTGAACGCCAGGTCGACAATGGTCCGGCCGGCCTCGCGGCCGATTCGCTCGAACTTGGTCATGGGCCGCGATGGCGGGAGGACCGGAGTCCACGTCGTGAATACGGAGGCCATCTGCAGTGCGTAGTCGGCGACATCGGTGGCCAAATGCACGATCCCACCGGACGCGAGCACCCTGGCGGTCACCGTTTCGAACGACGGTTGGACAAGGCGCTTGATGTGGTGCCGGTTGCGGGGCCACGGGTCGGGAAAAAACGCTCGCACACCGACCAGCGACCCATCCGCAAGGGCATCGAGCACGTCCAGGGCATCGCCCGGATGAATCCGCACGTTTTCGATCCCGCCATCGACTAGCAGGCGACACAGGTTGGCGACCCCGGCCAGGTGGGGCTCGCAGGCGATCACGTCGAGGTCGGGCTCGCGAGCCGCCATCTCCGCGGTGGCGTCGCCCATCCCGAAACCGATGTCGAGCAGGGTCGGGCGGAGACCGATTTCGAGCAGGGTCGGGCGGAGACCGATGTCGACGGTGGACCCCGCAACTAGGGGCCCCGGGGCGGTGAGTCCGAGGTCATAACGAGGGAGTAGCTGCTCGATGGCGTGCCACTTTGCGGTCGACATGCGGCCTCGGCGGCCGCGCCAGGTGAGGACCGACCGGGCCGGGCGAACCGCCGTCAAGTCCTGTGGAGTTCGGCCGACAGGTGGTGCTGAAGGGCCTGACCGACGGCCGCCATTTTGACGGTGTAGCGCATGATCGGCGCGTCGGGATCGAGCAGAAACGTGCGCTCCACGGTGCTGACCTCTTTCGCAGAAGTGGTGCGAGTGAGCGACGTCGACCGCAGCACGATCCGTCGGCCTTCGAAAGCGCCTTCGGTGATCTCGGCCACGCCGGTCGGGTGCGCCAACACCACCTCGACGCGCCCCGGCGTCGGCATGCGCCAGTAGCCGGTTTCGGCGTGCAGCCGCCGACCATCGTCTTGCGCCACGGTCTTTTGGCTGTAAGCCAGGAAGGGCTTGCCGACATGGCCGAAGGTGATCGTCTCCTCGTACTCGAAGGGCGCGATGGTCGGGTACTCGCCATGCCCTGACCCCGTCCACGTCCCGAGGAGAAACGCCAGGGGGGCCACATTCGGATGTAGCTCCAAGGCGTCAACAATAGCGTGGACGAACCGGCCATGGCGCCGCGGGTTCGGTTTCGCCGTGAACTCACGGGTCGGAGGGGGTACCGTTGGCTCGCATGAGCGAGGATGCAATGGCATGAAGGTGCATGTTCTCGACGGCACGTACGAACTATTTCGTCACCACTTTGCATTGCCGGCCCACACCACCAGTGACGGTCGTCCGGTCGCCGCCGTCCGCGGGGTGATCGAATCGGCACTCAATCTGCTGGCCGAGCGCGACGTGACCCATCTCGGGGTGGCGACCGACCACGTGATCGAGTCTTTCCGCAACGACTTGTACGCCGGCTACAAGACCGGAGAAGGCATCGACGCGGAACTGTGGGCGCAGTTCAACCCGCTGGAGGATGCGCTGAGAGCCCTCGGGGTCGTTGTGTGGCCCATGGTCGAATTCGAGGCCGATGACGCCATGGCGGCTGCGGCGGCGATCGCCGCGACCGACGACCGGGTCGAGCAAGTGTTGTTGCTCACCCCCGACAAGGACTTGGGCCAATGTGTCAGGGGCCGCCGGGTCGTGCAGTTCGATCGGCGCAAGCGATTGCTGATCGACGAAGCCGGCGTGATCGAGAAATTCGGGGTCGGGCCGGCGTCGATTCCCGATTACTTGGCGCTCGTAGGCGATGCGGCCGACGGCTTCCCCGGTTTGCCCGGTTGGGGGGCCAAATCGGCCGCCGCCGTCCTCGCCCGTTACGGCAAACTCGAAGAAATTCCCATCCACGCTGGCCAATGGGACGTGCCCGGCCTCCGTGGTGCCCCCAAGCTGGCCGCCACCCTCGTGAACCAGTTGACTGACGCTTTGCTCTTTCGGGTGATCGCCACGGTGCGTACCGATGCCGTCGACACTCCCGTCGACGACCTCCGCTGGCCCGGTCCGACGCCCGCATTCTACGAAGTCGCGGCGGGCCTCGACGCTCCGGGATTGGCGACTCGGGCTCGGGCCCTCGCTGACCGAAAAGGTTGACCGGGCTCTCCCGGCACAGGAAACGTGTCCTGTGCCGCTTTTGGGCTCGGCGCCAAGACCGGTAGCCTGACGGGCTTATGTCGGAACACTCTCTCAAGGAGCGCCTCGAACAGCTCGCTCAACGCAAGCACGAGGCCTTCAACGCCGGCTCCGAGCGAGCGGTGGAGCGCCAGCACGCCAAGGGCAAGCTCACCGCCCGGGAGCGCGTCGACGTGCTGCTGGACCCGGGCAGCTTTACCGAACTCGATGCCCTCGCGCGTCACAGGTCCCATGGAATGGGCCTCGAGAACGAGCGCCCTTATACCGACGGCGTCGTCACAGGATGGGGTACCATCGACGGACGTAAGGTCATCGTTTTCGCTCAAGATTTCACGGTGTTCGGAGGTGCGTTAGGTGAGGTGCATTCTGAAAAAATCCGTAAGGCCATGGACCTCGCAATGTCAGTTGGCGTGCCCGTAATTGGCTTGAATGACTCGGGCGGGGCCCGCATTCAAGAAGGCGTAGTTTCGCTGGCTAGCTACGGGGAAATCTTCTACCGCAACGTCAGAGCGTCGGGAGTGATCCCTCAAATCAGCGTGATCATGGGGCCATGTGCCGGTGGTGCGGTGTACTCGCCGGCAATGACCGATTTCGTGTTCATGGTCGACAAGACGAGCTACATGTTCATCACCGGTCCTGATGTCGTGAAGACAGTGACGGGCGAAGAAGTGACCCCGGAGGAACTCGGCGGAGCATGGACACACGCCACGAAATCGGGCGTGGCGACCTTTGTCGCACCGGACGACAAGGCCTGCCTCGAAGACGTCCGCTACCTTCTCAGCTTCTTGCCCCAGAACAACCTGGAAGAAACGCCGCGTCAGGCCAATGGCGACGATCCGGATCGGCTGTGTCCGGCGTTGATGGAGATCATGCCCGACAACGCCAATCGAGCTTACGATATGAAAAAGGTCATC
This sequence comes from Acidimicrobiia bacterium, assembly GCA_025359845.1. Taxonomy (GTDB): domain Bacteria; phylum Actinomycetota; class Acidimicrobiia; order Acidimicrobiales; family JANYDT01; genus JANYDT01. The sequence goes on along the minus strand of JANYDT010000189.1, from coordinate 1,074 downwards.
CGCGAAATAGTTGATGAAGGGGAGTTTTTCGAGTACTTCCCGTCCTTTGCAGCCAATATCGTGTGTGGATTTGCGCGAATGGATGGGTATTCGGTCGGTGTCGTTGGCAACCAACCGATGGTAAAAGCCGGTGTGCTCGACATCGACTCGTCGGAAAAAGCCGCTCGCTTCGTACGCACCTGCGACGCTTTCAATATTCCCCTGCTTACCTTTGTTGACGTGCCCGGATTCATGCCCGGCACCGACCAAGAATACGGCGGCATCATCCGCCACGGGGCCAAGTTATTGTACAGCTACTGTGAGGCTACGGTCCCTCGCATTCAGATCATCACTCGCAAGGCCTAGGGCGGCGCCTACGTAGTCATGGATTCCAAGTCAATCGGATCGGATTTGTGCTTTGCGTGGCCCAACGCCGAACTGGCGGTGATGGGGCCGCAGGGCGCCGTCAACATTGTGTACCGCCGCGAACTTGACGCCGCCCCTGACCCTGAGGTTCGTCGCCAGGAACTGGTGGAGGAATACACCGAGCGCTTCGCCAATCCGTACATCGCCGCCGAACGAGGGTATGTCGACGACGTGATCGACCCGGCCGAGACCCGTCGGGTGCTCGTTCGAGGCCTCGAATTGCTCCGTTCGAAGAAGGCAGAACTGCCCAAGCGCAAGCACGGAAACGTCCCGCTGTGAGCAGCCCGACTCCGCCCGGCGGCTCGGTATCCTCGATTTCTCCAGTGCCGACCGACGTAGAAGCCGCAGCCATCGTGGCCGCCCTCGAGTTGGCGTGGCCCCGTCCTGTCCTGGTCTCCCATACGAGCCCCCCACCGCCAGCTTCGTCGTGGCGTTGGGCCGGCCGCTGGTGGGTCAGGCGACCGCACGCAGCCGACCGCCGCCGACCCTGAGATACCTATCGCCACACAACCGTCCTTCAACACCACGGCTAGTGCACGCTCGCGGAAGTTGCGAGTGTGTAGTTTGGGGGTGTGTGGGTTGCGTTGCCGGTCGAGTTGGGTGTTGATGAGTTGGAGGAGTTGGGGCGTCGGGTGAGGGCGCATTCGACTTCGGTGCGAATGTTGCGTC
>JANYDT010000187.1 GCA_025359845.1 Acidimicrobiia bacterium | reverse complement strand
GACGCAACATTCGCACCGAAGTCGAATGCGCCCTCACCCGACGCCCCAACTCCTCCAACTCATCAACACCCAACTCGACCGGCAACGCAACCCACACACCCCCAAACTACACACTCGCAACTTCCGCGAGCGTGCACTAGTACCTCGCTCACCTGCAGCGCAACCTCAGGTGGAGGCACGAGTTCGCGAACCGTGACCGTCAAGGTCGACGCGACCGCGCCCATTATCTCCGCCACGACCGCGCCCACACCGAACAGCAACGGCTGGAACAGCACTGACGTCACGGTCGTGTTCACCTGTTCGGACGCGACGTCGGGCTTGGCCCCAGGAAGTCCCCCGGCGAACGCGTTGGTCTCATCAGAAGGGACTGGCCAGCGCGTCACTGGAACGTGCGCGGACAACGCGGGGAACACGGCGTCGACTGCGATACCCGTCAACATCGACAAGACGAATCCCACCGTATCGATCACCAACCCCGCGCCGGGCACGATCCTGGCCCGAGGACAGGTCTCGACCGTGGGCTTCTCGTGCGGTGATACGGGCTCGGGAGTCGCCTCCTGCGTCGGCTCCACGGCCAACGGTTCGGCGCTCGACACCGCCACCTCGGACCGAAGACGGTCACGGTGACGGCCACCGACCGAGCAGGAAACACCTTCTCGACATCGACCACATTCACGGTGGTGAACCCAGCCTTCGCCTCGCTGACGTCGACACTGAAAGTGGACGCCGGCGAAAACCGCAAGGACGATTTCCGAGCGTCTGGCGACTTCACTCTGGCGACGCTCAGCAACGGCATAAACCCAGTGACCGACGGGCTTTCCATTCAGCTCGCTGGTGGACCTCGTTCAGTCTCGGTGGTCGTGCCTTCGGGTGCGCTACGCGCAGATGGCTCGAAGACGTGGAAGTTCGACGGGAACGTGTCAGGGATTAAGGTCGAAGTGGAGTTGCGATCACTCGGTGGTGCTCGATACAGCTACAAGGTGCAAGGGGAGAAGGTTGCACTCAGTGGCCTAACCAATCCGGTCCTGGTAACTGTCTCGATCGGGGACGACTCTGGAATTGTAAGCGTGACGACCCAACCCAACGGATACCGCGGAGACGGCGGAGAGGGCGGAGACTGACGATTCGGGTCGGTCTCCACGCGTTCGCTCTCGTGAGTGGCTCCGTCGCCGCTCCGGTCTGTCGGCCAATGAGCGATGTGTCCCGGGCGCCACGAAAGGGCTCGATCACCACCTCGATCCGGGCGCTGGTCTCGTCGATGACAGTTGCGTGCTCGTCGATCAGTTCTAGGTGAAGTCGAGCCAGAAAGGCGTGGTGGGCACCGAACCGGCCGGGGCGCGCTTCGGCGAGTTCACCGATTTTGGAACGCATCCGTCGTTTGCCAGATCAGCGAGCACGACCGGGTCGCTTTCCCCGGCGATAAGCGCAGCAAGCATCGCCCGGTTCGACACGCCGGTGATGTCACTCGCGACCGACTTCAGTCAACAGGGCATCCTCGAGAAGCTTTTCGAGTCTTTGGATCTCTCGGGCACGCCCGCGTGTAACAGTTGTACGCGTACTGGTCAGGTCACGTAATTGACGGATCGGTTCGGGCGCCCAGAACGAACCACGCACAAGACCATGCGCGCCGAGTTAGTCCATCCACACCCGTCTCGGGAATCCCTACCTGAAAGGTGCGCTCGGTATCGCCGCAACCGCACGGTCCAACTGCACCTACTTCTCGGCGAAGTATCGTCGCATCGCTACAAGCCAGGGACCTCTCAAAGCAATCGTCACGATCGAGCACGCCATGCTCGTCGCGATCTGGAACCCGGTCAGCGCCGGAGAACTCCACACCGATCCAGGCGACGACTTCTACACCCGACTCAACCTCAGCGGAGCTACGCAGCGGGACGGTGTAGCTCAACGGTAAGCGCCAGGCCGAGTGTGTCGGCGATGCGCTGAAGGGTTGTGACTGTGGCACCGACACCCCCTGCTTCGAGTCGGGCGATCGCGGCCTGGCTTGTGCCCATTCGCTCGGCAAGTTCGCGCTGCGTGAAGGATGCCTCTTCCCGAAAGGCTCGGATCTGTTCGCCGATCGAGGCGGCGAGTGCGGCGGCACGGTAGGCCCGGTCGTACTCAGCTCGTTCCTCATCAGTGAACGTGGCCAGTCGGGCCTCGCGGAGTTCGGTCCATTTGGTTCGGGTCATCTCAATCCTCGTCTGCGGTGTGGCCCTCGGCGATGCACCGTGCTTTGGCGGCGTAGGCACGATTCACCTCGTGGCGTTTGTTGTTCTGTTGTTTTTCGGAACACGGTGATAAGCACGATGCGCCGCGGCTCAGTGAAGAAGTAGGTGATACGCCACGACACCGTGCCGAGGTCGAATCGAAGTTCGTAAAGTCCGTCGCCGAGCGCCCGGGAGTGTGGCATTCGGAGCATCGAGCCGGTGACCAGCAGTCGATCGATGTGAAAGGCCACATGTCCGAACTGTGCCCGGTCCAACTCGTCGAACCAGGCGGCGACGTCCGGTTCCTGCTCAATGTCCCACTCAATATCTAAAAAGATATCAGAGGTGATGACCGGTTGCAACGCCCAGCACACGCAGGCGCCCAAGGGGTGGGCCCGTTGACACCTTCACCCGAAATTCGAGCGCTGGCGATTTCCACCTCCCGCAGACTGGCCGGATGACACGAGACGCCAAGCCAAAAACACCAGATGCCCCTCCGGAGGCTCCGGCCGGTTACGCTGGTTCCGAGACCCGTCTTACCGAGTGCCGTGCCGCCCTCGACGAGATGAGCGCCGAAGCGGAGCGCCTGGGAATCCGGTACTGAATCGACGACAGACGGGCCGCCCGCAGGGGCTTGGTCGCTTCATTGCACGGGGCGTCGGGCGGGTCAAGGGAGCCGGAGGCAGCGGAGCGGCCCTTGACGCTGACGGGCGGTTCGTGCCACTTATCGACGCATCCCACGTGAGCGTTGGGGCGGGTCGAGCCGCTCAGTCGTCGTCCGATCGATCCACTGCTTACCGATCACCGGCCGCACGCTCGTGCCGAGAAGCTGCCGAGCGTTGGCGACCGTGTTCGGCGACTTCACCCGAGCATGGCGCGACGCCTTCGTCGGCAGGACGTTCGGGCACCCGGCGGCGAACCACTCATCGATGATCTCGTCGAACGTCGCCTGGCGCAGGTTCTTCGCCGACGGCGCGGTGCCCAACGCTCGCAAAGAAGTCAGCTCATCGAGGTCACGCTGAGCGTCGGCCTTCTCGACCCGCTCGACCTTCTTCCGGGTGCCATCGGGGAAGCGCACCCAGGCCATCCACGCCCCGCAGCCGCGTTCCAACGCACGTTTGGTCGTTGTGCCATGAACCCTCCGACGTAGCCATTCGGCGAAAGGCTACGTTCAAATTGGCTACGTTGGCAAGACATTCACGCTGGTCAAAAGGCCACACCACCGCTGACCCGTGGCTATATCGTGGAGACGAACGGGATCGAACCGTCGACCTCCTGCTTGCAAAGCAGGCGCTCTGCCAATTGAGCTACGTCCCCGAAACAGCGCCGAAAGTCTGCCACAGCCACATTCGTCCGGGCGCCGACTTCTCACCCCAACGTCGGCCGCCGGTCGCGAGATGTTTTGGCCGGCCGTCTCTCGAAGACGAATTGCGGCCACGCTGGCGACCCTCAGTTGGCGGCGCCTTCGAAACGGGCGGCCTTGACGCCGCGCCGGGCGAGTTCGGCGAGAAACTCGAGCGGGCGCACCATCTCGGCCATTCCCCCGGTGCCCACCCGGACCACGGAGCCCGAAATACAGGCTCCGACGGCAAGCGCGGCGACCGCGCCGGCCGCCACGGATGGCCGGTCCATCACCCCGAAAGTGATCACCTCAGATATGTTGTTGCTCCGGCCGCGCAACTCCACTCGCACGGCTCCCGGCCCGGCCTCGGCGTGGGGTTTGCGCAACATTGGAAGGGGCGACGTCAGTCGGTCTCGCCTAGTGGCCGCCATCCGCGTCGAAAGCCGAACCGCGGTGGGGAAGACGCGGTGAAGAAGGCGGGCGTCGGGTAGGTCGGCCCGGTAACAGTCGGCGGCCCCGATGGGGTCGGGAAACCAGCACAGCTCTCGTCCTGACCCACTCTTGGAATGTATCCAAGTCCCATCGCGATAGTCGTCGCCCCAACCCTGCAGTGCACGGTGATGTTGGCGCGCACACTCCGGTCCGCCGGTTCCGATCTTAGCAACGTGCACTTCATCGACTCTGTCGAACAACTCGCTCCCGTGCGCGGCCAGCACGTCGGTGAGTCCCGGACCGAAACCCGCGCCGACGATCACGCTACGACCCTTTTGCTCCGCAAGCCCCTGCAAAGCCAACAAACCCTCCACATCTCGTGGAGCGTCACTGACAGAAACTACATGCGCTCCAAGCGCGACCGCGCGCTCTGCGATCACGCCGTGATCGCCCGACGCGTGAGCCAGCAACACCACGTCAGGGCGCTCATCCACCCAGTCCGACACGATGCGCGTTGATTCGCCGAACATCTTGGCCGACTGGGCGAGGTCGTCGCGTGGATCGACGAGCAGCACTTCGCTTACACCGGAAACCGACAACAGTTGGCGCACCGCCCTTCCGCCTACTGCGCCAACGCCAATCACCGCTACCCGCACGTTCTCGGCCGCCTCCGCGACGGACGGCGAGATGCCGCACTCGTCGTCACTTGAGTTCGGGGCCCGTAAGTTCTCGCCAGCCACCACTTTGGGGGGGTACCCCTCCGGAGCCGCGCAGTCGAATAGCGGCGGCCACAATGGTGGCGACCCCCATGGCCACGAGCGCTCGGCGGATGGCGTTCACAATCGGCCACGGTACACGTTCGAAACCAACAGAAAACCAACCCAGCGGCGAAAGAGAAACGCCCAGCCAGGACGGGGGCGGGGCAAGGACGAGTCTACGTATCGTGACCGACTTAGACAACCTTGCGCCAAGACTCCGCCGGCTGGTGTGGGGCTAGCTGGAATCGAACCAGCGACCTCATCCTTATCAGGGATGCGCTCTAACCGACTGAGCTATAGCCCCGCAGAGTCCGCAAAGGTTACACGTCCGTGCCAGGCCGTCGCGAACGTTACTAACCCTGACTCCTCGAGGAGTCAGGCGTCTCGACGACCGGTCCAACAGCCTCGCCGGCCGGTCCGAGTGCGTCGGCCCAATCGACCAAGGTCGGGGCCACTTCGATCGCCATGTCGCCCGATCTCGTCGGATCGTCGGGTGTCCGATCATCGGGTGCCCGTGGAGCAACTTCGGGCATGCCTTTCTTCTTCGTCCGGCGCGCCTTACGTCGATCAGAGCGCGAAGGTTTGCCCACGCCCGCAGTCATCGCGGCTCCGTTCAGCGAAGGGGCCGACGGCGAATCGGTTCGACCGGGAGTGCCGACGGTGAGACGCGTTGGGGCCGCGACCGGGGGTCGGCGCGCCACGGGAGCATCTTCGAGCATCGACACCACGACACCCCCGATCAGTCCGGCGACACAGTTATAGAAAAAGGCGGCCAGCCAAGTCACGATCGTGTTGAGAACCACGAGAATGGCCCCTCCGCGCACCCCGACCCGCCAAAGGGTCGGGCCGTCGATGCGAAAGTCATCGGCGAATCCGATCTGCGACATGAACTTCTCGAGGTTGTGTACGAGATCGAAACGCAATGCCAAATGCCACAGGAGTGCGCCAACCCCCAGAGTCACGCCGTAGCAGCAAACATGAAAAATCAACCCGAGCTTGAGGGCAGAACGCAACTCGACTCGACGAATGACGCGGCGGACTTTGAGGGTGCGGCGTTTGCGCTCCCGCCTACGGTCCCCGAATGCCACTGACCGAGCCTACCCGTACCCCGGATGGCGTCATGAACGGGGGAAGTTCTCCCTGATTGTCACGGCACTGACGCCACTGTTTCCTTGCGGGCTCGCGCCCGTGCCGAGGCAACTCCTACCACTACGTCGACCTCGACGTCGTCGCCTTCGACTTGACACCAAAGCAAGGTTCCGTCGTTGGCCAAGGCCAATTCGGCCGCCTTCACGCAGCCTTCGGCCGCTCCCGCCAGCGCCGACGCGTCGGCCGCGGTGCGCGCCCTCGCTCTATCGGACCCGGCCCCGGCGAGTCGGCCGACGCCCAGGAGCAGAAGAGCAAAGAGCACCAGCCCCGCCGCCATGATTATGGTCACGGATCCATGTTGCATCCTGGTTGAGTGATTGTTGGGCATGAGCGCGCCCCTTCCAGTCGTACCGAGCCACGGGGGAAGTGGAACGAGGCCAAGCTGGCCGAGGGAAAACGACAAGCGGCGCTTCGGTTACTCCGGGTCGGCCACCTTAGCGACGGACGCGACGGTCTGGCCCGCATCGAGGTTCATGATTCGCACACCGGTTGCGTCGCGGCCCTGTGAGCTGATCTCACGTACCGCAGTTTTGATCGTTACCCCGCCCGAAGAAATCAGCAAGATCTCGTCTTCCAACTCGACCGTAAATGCTGCGGCCACGTAGCCCTTACGGGCCGTGAGACGGATGGCGATGACACCTTGTCCACCACGACCTTGCAGATTGAAGCGTTCAACCTTGGTCCGTTTGCCGTAGCCCGATTCGGTCACAAGCAAGATATCGGTGGCATCGGTGACGGCGTCGCAGCTCACCATTTCATCACCTATGCGCAGCTTCATACCACGCACGCCGGCGGCGCCCCGACCCATAGCCCGAACCTCGTCCTCCTTGAAGCGGATCGCCATACCTGAGCGTGACACCATCAAGATATCGTCAGAGCCGGTTGTCTCGATGACTCTTACGAGTTCGTCGTCATCACGAATATTCAACGCAATGATTCCGCTGCGCAAGGACGAATCATATTCGCTCATAGCCGTCTTTTTGACTTGACCCATTTTCGTGGCGAAGAACAAGAATCGATCGTCGCTATAACTACGCGCGTCGATTACCGCTTGTATGCGCTCGTCTGGAGCTAGCGGCAGCAAGTTCACTATTGCGGTACCCCGGGCTGCGCGGTCTTTGATGGGAATTTCGTGGGCTTTCAATCGGTAAACACGACCCCGATTGGAGAAGAACAACAGGTACTGGTGAGCCGTAGTGGTGACGATATGAACTGAGTAATCTTCGTCGCGCAACTTCGCGCCCTGGATACCTCGACCACCGCGGCCTTGCGTGCGAAATGTGTCGGCCGGCATGGCCTTGACGTAACCGACCTTGCTCATGGTAATCACTAGTTCTTGGTCTTCAATAAGATCTTCGGTACTCATGTCGCCTGGGTCGAAGGTGATTATAGAACGGCGAGGATTGGCAAACTCAGCCCGGATGGCGCTCAGCTCCGTTTTGATGACGCCACGGAGTTTTGCCGGCTCGTTGAGGATGGCTTGTAACTCGGCTATGACCGTACGCAGTTCACCAAGTTCCGCGTCTAACTCGATTCGCGAGAGGCGCGTAAGCTGGCCGAGCTGCATGCGAAGAATGTCTTCGACCTGGTTCTCGCTGAACAGGAAGGGCTCAGCGAGCAGCGCGGCCCTGGCCGCCGATCGATCTTGTGCTCCTCGAACCACCACAATGATCTGGTCGATGACATCGAGGGCCTTAATACGCCCTTCGACTATGTGCGCCCGATCCCGGGCCTTGCCCAAGCGATGCTCGGAACGGCGGGTAACGATGTCGACCTGATGCTCAACATAGGCTTGCAACGCTTGCAGAAGGTTGATTGTGCGGGGCACGCCTTTCACCAGGGCGACCATGTTCACGGGAAAACTCGTTTGCAGTTGCGTAAACTTGAACAAATTGTTTAGCACTACGTTAGAAACCGCATCTCGCTTCAGATCGATGATGAGACGGGTCTTTCCTCCCGATGACCCATCGTTTACATCGGCAATTCCCGTCAGGCTGCCCGACTCCACCAGCTCGGCGATCCGCTCCTCAATGGCCGAGCAGTTTGTCTGATACGGCAGCTGAGTAACCACGATCTGCGTTCGGCCGCTTCGAAGTTCTTCCACTTCCGCGACGGCTCGCATTTTGATAGAACCGCGACCAGTACGATACGCATCGAGAATCCCCGAGCGGCCGAGAATGAGCGCACCGGTGGGAAAGTCCGGGCCCTTGACGAAGCCCATAAGTTCTTCCACCGTTGCTTCGGGGCGGTCGATCAAATGGATCACCGCGTCGATGACTTCGCCCAGATTGTGCGGTGGGATGTTCGTAGCCATACCCACGGCAATACCCTGGCTCCCATTGACCAGCAAGTTGGGAAACCGGCTGGGTAGCACCGAAGGCTCTTGGTTGCTGCCGTCGTAGTTGGGGACGAGATCGACAGTATCTTCGTCGATGTTGGCCAACAGCTGCATGGCCAGGGTGCCCAACCGACATTCGGTGTATCGGGCCGCCGCAGGCCCGGCGTCGGGCGACCCGAAGTTGCCGTGCCCGTCGATCAGTGGATGGCGTAACGAGAAATCCTGGACCATGCGGGCCAATGCCTCGTAGATCGCCGAATCACCATGGGGATGGAAGTTGCCCATCACTTCGCCGACCACTTTGGCGCATTTCACGTGGGCGCGGTTCGGTAGCGAATTCAAACCGAACATTCCCCAAAGAATGCGTCGGTGTACCGGCTTGAGACCGTCGCGCACATCGGGAAGGGCGCGACTAATGATGACCGACATGGCGTAGTCGAGGAAGGATCGCTCCATCTCCTCTTGAATCTCGATCGGCTCGACCGCACCGAATTCGAGGGGGGTTTCGAAGTTGCTCATACGTTCTCCACTCAGAAGTCGAGGTTGCGGACTTCGCGGGCATTTGTCACGATGAAATTCTTTCGGCTATCAACATCGTCACCCATGAGCACGCTCATGATCTCATCAGCGATGGCCGCTTGCTCGACTGTCACTTGCAGAAGAGTGCGCTTGCCCGGGTCAAGCGTCGTGTCGCGTAACTCGTCGAAGTCCATTTCACCGAGACCCTTGAGTCGACTGAACTCATGCTTCTTGGTCGGATTCTCGGCAATATAGGCATCTCTGGCCGAGTTATCTTTCAGATAGTGCTTTTGCTTACCCACTAAAGTTGAATAAAGTGGTGGCTGGGCGATATACACATACCCAGCATCTACCAGAGGGCGCATTTGTCGGAAAAAGAACGTCAAGAGCAGGGTTCTAATATGAGCACCATCGACGTCAGCGTCGCACAACGCGATGATCTTGTGGTAGCGCGCCTTGGAAACATCGAAGTCTTCGCCAACGTTTCCGCCGATGGCTGAGATGAGGGATTGTATTTCTTTGTTGCCCATCATCTTGTCGACACGAGCCCGTTCGACGTTCAAGATCTTGCCGCGGATTGGGAGAATCGCCTGGGTTACCGGGTTACGCCCGTTGACCGCCGAACCCAACGCCGAGTCACCCTCGACAATGAACAGCTCACTCGGTACCGGGTCCTTGCCCGTACAATCCTTCAACTTGCCGGGCAGGCCGGCCCCGTACAAGCCGCTCTTTCGCCGCGCGGCATCTCGAACAGACTTCGCCGCGTTGCGGATTCGCTGAGCGTCAAGCGCTTTCTTAATAACTGCCTCGGCAGTTTTCGGATTCTCTTCGAACTCCTGAGCCAGTTTCTCGTTCGTCGCCTTTTGAACGAGGGTCTTCATTGCGGTGTTGCCGAGCTTGCCTTTTGTTTGACCCTCAAATTGCGGATCGCGGAGCTTCACGGAAACGATCGCGGTCAGCCCTTCACGCACATCGTCGCCGCTGAGATTCTCGTCCTTTTCCTTGAGACGCGGCGTCTTTCCTGCACGCGCGTACTTGTTGATGACGGTCGTAAGGCCGGCCTTGAATCCTTCGACGTGGGCACCGCCCTCAATCGTGGCGATCCCATTGGCAAAACTGTGAATACCCTCGTTGTAGCCCGTGTTCCATTGCAGTGCGATTTCGGCCTCACCGCCGATATCGACATCACTGACCTTGTAATAGATCACATCTTTGAATAGGGGATCTTTGGTCGCGTTGAGGTGGCGAACAAAATCGACGAGGCCGTTCGCGTACTTGAAGGAGATCGGTTCGTGTTCGTGGCCTTCGCGCTCGTCGGAGAGACGCAGCTCAAGCCCCGCATTGAGAAAGGCCATCATGCGGAAACGCTCCGACATGGTCTGAGCATGAAACTCGGTCGTCTCGAAGACTGTCGGATCAGGCCAGAACGTGATGGTCGTACCCGTACGACCACGGGGGGCCCTCCCGACGACTTCGAGTTTGCGGGTCAGCTTTCCACCCCTCGCGAACTCCACCACGTGGCGGTTGCCGGCCTTGTCGATCTCCGCCGTGAGTCGAGCCGACAGCGCGTTCACGACTGACACCCCGACGCCGTGAAGGCCGCCTGAGACCTTGTAGCCCTCGCCCCCGAACTTGCCGCCGGCGTTGAGCACCGAGAGCACGATCTCGGCCGCCGACTTTCCCTTCATCTTCGGATCGGGGTGCGGGTCGACGGGGATGCCGCGGCCGTCGTCACTAACTCGGCATCCCCCGTCGGCCAAGAGGGTCACGTCGATGCGCGATGCGTAGCCGGCCATGGCTTCGTCGACGGAGTTATCTACAACCTCCCATACCAAGTGGTGCAGACCGGTGATGCCCGTCGATCCGATATACATGCCTGGGCGCTTGCGGACATGCTCCAGGCCTTCGAGCACGGTGATGTCTTTGGCCGAGTAATCCGCCGCCCCCCGGGTCGCCGAACGGGGCCCTGGGCCATCCTTCATGGGCGGGCCAGGACTCGGAGACACGTTAGCCGCCGGGCGCGCCTTTTCGTCTTCAGGGGTGGGGTTCTCGTCTTCTGAGGCCATGGGACGCGCGCCTTTCAACGGGTGTAGATGAATGAGGGAACCAGGGGGATTTCGGCTGCTCAGAGGCGAAATCGAAGTGGATCTATAGTATCACGCGACGGGGCCGGACCCGAACACGTATTCGAACAACCGTTCCCTCACCCGCGACTGCCGCACAGCGCTGCAACAACTCGTCCTCGAAGTACCGGACCTGCGTGGCCCAGCCGGGCTCGTCCACCTCGATCACCAATTCCCCGGCGTGTAAGACGACTGGTCGAGCGTGACTGGCGAGTGGATGACCAACCAGTTCGTCCCAATCTCGAAAGACGGAGCGGAGCACGGGCGCCGATGGAAGTCGAAGTCTCGACGCAACTTGCCTGAGAGAGTCGGCTATGGGCTTCGGATCTTCAAAAGTCTCACCCTTAAGAGGTTTCCAGGTCATTGCAGTGTCCCCGATGCGCTCTCTTCCACAGATTCCACAGGGTTATCCACAGCACGGCTGAGGAAGGAACCCAATTCTCCGTCAACCGAACGTTCAACCCTCACCAGTGACTCGATGGTCGCAGCCGGCGGAACATGGCCGGCCGTGGCCAAAACCACCTGCCCGAGAGGGAGATGATGAAGCAACGCATCGCTGCGAAGCGGATCGAGTTCAGAAAACACGTCGTCCAGCAGGAGTAGGGGAGCCTCCCCCAACGCCTTCGTAGCGTGGCGATGGCCGGCCAGGCGTAACGCCAGCGCCAACGTTCGCTGTTCCCCCTGGGACGCGTGGGTGCGAGAGGGTCGGCCATTCACAACCAACTCGACGTCGTCGCGGTGAGGACCGATCGTGGAAACCCCCCGTCGAACATCATCACTTCGAGCGCGACCGAGCGCATCCGGCAATCCCCGGTCTCTCCACGGCGCAAAGTAAGTCGATCCAACGTTGGCCTCGCGCCCGGCCCCACTGTCGGCGATGTCACCATACGCTCGCGTCACTTCACCGGCGATTTGATCGAGCAGCTCGGCTCGGCGGTTGGCGACCTCGGTGCCCACGGCCGCGAGCTTTGCATCCCAAACGTCGAGCGTGAACGCAATCTCCGGGTTGACGCGACCGGCGGCTTGTTTCAAGACGGCGTTGCGCTGTCGAAGGATCCGTTCGAGGTCCGAAAGCAGTGCCCCATTCCGCGGCGCCAAGGCTTCGAGGAGCTGGTCCAGAAACGCCCGCCGTTCGCCGGGACCGCCCTTCACCAAGACGAGATCGTCGGGACTGAAAACCGTCGTGCGAAACACCGTGCCTAGTTCACTGACCTTGCGTACAGGCTGCTTGTTCAGAAGGGTCCGGTTCCGTCCACCCAATACCAGTTCGGTTTCGATCAGCAGGGTGCGGGTTTCAAGGCGACCTTCGCCTCGAATGACGGCCCGTTGCGAGCCCGTGCGAACCAGCGCTTCGGGCGGGGCTTGACGAAAGGACCGCAGCGAACCGAGATACGCCATTGCTTCGAGCAGGTTGGTCTTGCCCGCACCGTTGGTGCCTATGACCACGGTGAGTCCGGGGGCCAACTCAATCTCGAGATTCTCGTAGCTACGGAAATCTTTCAGCCAGAGGCGATCGAGTCGCACTGAGCCGGCGTTGCTCTACGACACTCGTACGGGCATGAGCAAATAGAGGTAATCCGCACGCTCGGTCGATCTGATCAAGGCCGGCTTAAGCGTATCGATAGTCTCCAACGTGATGGTCTCGCCCCCAGCCGACTCCACGCCGGCGATCAAAAACTCGGGATTGAACGCCACGATCATCTCGCCGCCCTCGTAGGAACCCTCGACCTCCTCAGACGCTTGACCGACGTCTTGGGTTATGGCGATCAGTTCGAAACTCTCCGCGCTAAGTTTCAACCGCACGGGCGTTGCGTCTTTGGCGAGCAGTCGGACCCGGCGCAATGCGTCGAGAATGTTAGCCCGATTGACCGTCAAAGTATTGGGCAAAGTTGCCGGAATGAGGTTGCGGTACGGCGGGTAGGCCCCTTCGATGAGCCGTGTCGAAAGCCTGGTTGTACCGGTCTCGAAGGAGGCGTCACGCTCCCCCAGGCGCAGCGTGACCTCACCCTTTCCGCCGAGCAGCCGAGCCAGCTCGCCGAGGGCCCGACCGGGTACGAGCACACTCTGACCCTCGTGGAGCACAGAGGTGCCCGGTAGGTCTCGAACTGCCAATCGATAGGAGTCGGTAGCCACCAAACGCAGTCCGCCGGCCTCGGCCGCCAGCAACACGCCAGTCAGGATCGGGCGGGCATCGTCGTGACTGGCCGAAGGAATTACTTGGCGCAGGGCGTCGGCCAACTCCTCGACCTGGATCGTCACCCCGCCGGGAGGAGGATCAGGAAGCCGTGGAAAGTCTTCGACCGGCAAGGTCCGCACCGAAAAGACCGATCGTCCAGCAACGATTTGCGCCTGGTCGCCCTCGATCGAGATGGACACCGCCCCAGGTTCCAAGGCTCGAAAGATGTCGGACCCCAATTTGGCTGGCAACACGGCGGCGCCGTCTTGCCCTCCTGATACCTGAATCTGCACCTCTATTGACAGGTCAAGGTCGCTGCCCGTGAGGCGTAGTTCGTCGCCCGAGAGAATTAGTCGGACACCGGAGAGGACGGGCAGGGATACTCGCGTAGCCACGGCCCGACCCGCGCTGGAGAACGCTTCTTGGAGAACATCGCGTTCACATCGGAACTTCACGAGACGCCTTTCTAAATGACAGAGAGAGATAAAAAAGACAGGAGTAGTAGTAGCGCCTGTGGATTGTGGACAACGCGACGTTCAACCTGGTGAGGATGCTATTCGACGGGGACTCCGTATCCCCCATTTCCCCATGTCTCGAGCGGGCCGCGAGGGGGCTGTGGAGAACTGTTGGGTTTCCCACAGAACGTTGGGGTTATCCACCGGATTTCCCTGCACTGCCTTGGCGGATCTGGCGAATGAGCTCTCCGACCTGGTCATAGACGGCCCGGCGCTCCTTCATCTGGTTCGTGATCTTCTCCACGGCATGGATTACGGTGGTGTGATCGCGCCCACCGAATTCGCGCCCGATGGTTGGGTAACTGTGGTCTGTCAGTTCCCGAAACACATACATTCCGATCTGGCGGGCAATGACGAGAGGCCGACGTCGACTCTGACTGGTGAGGTCGGCGATCGTGAAACCGAACATCTCGGATGTTGCTTCGAGGATAGCCTTGGCGGTAATCGGTCGTGGTTCGTTGCCCGACAAGATGTCGGCGAGCACCCGTTGCGCCATGGGCAGCGTCAGCCGTTCACGGTTGAGGCCGGCGTAAGCGCACACGCGATTCAGTGCCCCCTCAAGTTGGCGGATGTTCTCCTTCACATGGGTGGCGATGTAGGTGAGAACCTCGTCTGGCACGTTGGTCTGCTCGTGCATGGCCTTTTGGCGCAGAATGGCCAAGCGAGTCTCGAGTTCGGGGGGTTGTACATCGGTGATGAGGCCCCACTCGAAGCGGGTGCGTAGCCGGTCTTCGAGGGTCGAGATCGCCTTGGGAGGGCGATCCGACGATATGACGATCTGGCGACCAGCCTTGTGGAGGTAGTCAAACGTATAGAAGAACTCTTCCTGAGTGGCCTCTTTGCCCTCGATGAACTGGATGTCGTCGATCAGCAAGACGTCACACTCGTCGCGATAGCGGCGCTTGAACGCAAAGGACGCATTGTTGCGGATCGCGTCAACGAACTCGTTTACGAAGGTTTCGGTCGAGACGTACATGACACGGTTGGCGGAATGGTACTTGCCGACGTAGTGGGCGATGGCCTGAAGGAGGTGAGTCTTGCCCAGTCCTGACTCGCCGTAAATGAAGAGCGGGTTGTAGGCCCCCGCCGGTTGTTCGGCGACCTTCTGGGCGGCGGCCTTGGCAAACTGATTGGATTGGCCGGTAACGAAGTCATCGAACGTGTAACGGGGCTGGATCGACGTCGCGTGAGCCCGAATCGACCCAGGAGCGGCGATGGCCATCGTGTCAGCCACGTTCACGCCGTCTGACTCGCCGTCGTTGGTGTCGGTGAATCGGTCCAGTTCATCGATCTCTACATCATCGTCATCGCTACCGGTAAGGGGCGACGTTGCTGATAATTCCGCAGTCGCGCCGAGATGAGTCGGGCCGGCGTATTGGATGGGATCGATCACCACATCGACCGTGATGGCCCGGCCGGCGAGGTCAGCAACGACAGACTGCACGTGGCCCAGATAGCGAGAGATGATTCGTTCGCGCACCAGCGAATTTGGAACACATAATACGAAATGATGTGGGGGACTCCCGGCCGGGGCGCTGAGCAGGGGGCGAACCTCCGCAAAACAGGTATTCCAGATAGCGTCGGACAGCTCGGTCTTCAGTTGCGCGGCGGCTCGAATCCAGAGCACTTGGCGAGATTCACCGTCCGATTCGTCGTCCATCCCCGATTTTTCCCATCTCCCCTGGTAGGTTTCCCGACGGTTATCCACATTTTCCCCTTGTTATCCCCAGCCATGGCCCTTTTTGGGCTTCAGGAGAAGAGGACGTGGTGTCGAGGGACGAGGAACGTAGCACGGTTATCCCCAGGCGCTCCATTCGACGCGCGCGCCGGTCCGGGCCAAGAAGTACTTCGAAGCTGCTACGATCAGCTGTTTCGTGTGCTTGATTCTGGCGCAACGATCACTTATTCGCCCAGCTCATTGACTGTCAAGATCGTTGATCGGTCAAAATCTGTGACTCGTCCAGCTCAACAAGGAGCCCAGTACCAATGAAGCGCACGTTTCAGCCCAACATCCGACGGAGGGCCAAAAAGCATGGCTTCCGTGCGCGCATGTCGACCAAGGGCGGACGGGCCGTCTTGCGAGCGCGTCGCCTTAAGGGTCGTCAGCGTCTCTCTGCTTGACGCGCACGGCTGTGACACTGCGGGTCGTAACCAATCGTGACTCAGGAGTTATTGTCGCTACGCCGACGAAGTGATTTTAGGGCCACCAGGAGCGCCCCTGCTGTGCGGTGCTGCGGTTTGCGCATTTCGACCCGTCACCGCCCCGGTGAGCCGTGTCGATTGGGCATTTCCGTGCCCAAACGCACAGGCAACGCGGTTATACGCAATTTGATGCGCCGGCGCATCCGAGAAGCCATTCGTACCCGCCCAGGGGGGCCGCCCCCTGGCGACGTTCTAGTCTCGGTTGAGGCCGACGCAGTGGGCGCGAGCTACGGCGAATTGAAAGCCTGTCTTGAGCGGGCGTTCGAAGGACTGAATTGATGCGCATACGTGCTCTTCCGGCAGCCACTCTTCGCGTTCCGATTCTCGTCTACCGCGGGGCGCGGCACGGCCGACTGTCGCCGTGTCGGTTCGAACCATCGTGTTCTTCCTACGCCCTCGATGCCCTTTCTTCGCACGGTGCCCTGCGCGGCATTTCCCTCATCGTCCGTCGCCTCGCCCGTTGTCGTCCCGGCGGCGGTTTTGGATTTGATCCTGTCCCCATCGGCCGAGTTCGGCCTTCGCAGCCCTCCTAGCCTTCGTAGGTCTCATGCTCGGCTTTATATTCAACCTGATCGCTCAAGTTATTTCCTTTTTCTTCCAGCTGAGCAACAGCTACGGAATTGCGATCATCGGTCTGACCATCCTCGTCCGGCTGGCCGTGTTCCCGCTGACAGTCAAGCAGGTGCGGTCTATGCAAGCCATGTCCCGCTTGCAGCCTGAAGTCAAGAAGTTGCAGGCGCAGTACCGTGGCGACCGCCAAAAGCTCAACGAAGAGATGATGAAGTTTTACCAGGCGAACAAGGTGAACCCGGCGTCGGGTTGCTTGCCGCTCCTGATTCAAGCCCCAATCTTTTTGGTGCTTTTTCGAGTGCTTCGTGGCCTGACGGCCAGTAAGTCGTTTCCGTGGCTGTTGGTTAGGGTTTGTCGTCCGCACTATTTGAAGAAGTCGAGCGAACTCTTTAGGGCCCTCGTGCAGTCCGGCGGTCGGATGCGCTCGTTCGGACTCGATCTCGCTCAATCGGCCAGTAGCCAGCATGGTGCGTCGAAGGCGCTGCCCTACTACTTGCTCGTCGCCGCGGTTGGTGTCAGTGGGTACTACCAGCAGCATCAAACCTCTAAGCGCCAGACGATGCCCGATAGCGCACAAGCCCAGCAGATGCAGACGATCATGAAGTTCTTGCCGATCTTTTTCACTATTATTACCTTCACGATGCAATCGGGCATCGTATTGTATTGGCTTACGAGCAACCTTTTCGCAGTGGGTCAGCAGGCGCTGCTCCTCCGGATGCATCCGCCGGAGGCCGTTACGCCCGCCTTGGAGACGACTGCGGGCGATACCGCGACCGACATTGCCTCCAAGAACGGGGCGCGTTCGCCCGCCGCCCGAAAGCTATCGCCTGCCAATTCCAAGTTGAGCCTGCAAGAACGAGCGCTCTCCGCGCAAAAGACGGCGCGAGAGCGAAGTGGACGGGCCCCGCAAGCCAAGACTCCGGAAGCTCCGGCGAAACCGTGGGTGAAGCAACCGCCACGACCCGGTCAAGGGTCCAACAAGAAGAAGAGGAAGTGATCGCCGTGGAGTGGGTTGAAACGACGGGTCGTACTGTCGAGGAGGCGCTTGACGCCGCTCTCGATCAGCTGGGTGTTGACGCTGACGATGTCGAGTACGAAGTTCTCGAAGAGTCTAAACCCGGGCTTTTCGGTAAGGTGCGCGTCGAAGCGCGCCTTCGGGCCCGAGTTCGTCCGGTAACTCCACGGGTCAAAGAGCCACGAAAGTCGAGGTCCGCGGCCGTCATCGAGAGCCCCGTAGAAGCCATGATCGATTCGGCTCCGACTAACAATGTAGCCAAGGCTTCCGGGTCGAAGAAGGCACACCCCAAGAAGGCCGGCGTCGTAAAAGCCGATGCCGTGAAGGCCGATGCCGTGACCGCCGCTCCGAAGAAGGTTGTCCGCAAGATCGGGGCGCCAACCGCTCCTGTCGTGCTGAGCGATGACCTTGAGGCCGTTGTTGAAGTGGCGCGAAAGTTTCTCGCCGGCCTGTGCGATGTACTCAACCTTTCGGTCGAGTTCGAAGTGCTGCCGATCGACGAGCGGACCGTTCAGGTGGGGATTATCGGCCAGCAACTTGGTTTCCTGGTCGGACAGAGCGCCAAAACACTCGAAGCCCTGCAAGAACTCACCCGGACAGCAGTACACCAGGCGCTCGGCGACCGGGGGACTCGCCTAATGTTGGACGTCGCTGGCTATCGGGCCAAGCGGCGGTCTGCGCTCGAAATATTTACGCAACGCGTCGGGGCTGAGGTGTTACAAGTTAAACAGCAGCGCGCTCTCGAACCCATGAGTGCTGTTGATCGTAAGGTCGTTCACGACACAATTAATACCATGGCTGGGCTGAGTTCTTCTTCAGAAGGAGAGGAACCAAACCGCTACATCGTGTTGCTGCCGGAGTGATTGCTGAGCCCGACCGAGACGATCCGCTGGCTCGGGTGCTCGGTCGGGCTCGTGAGCTTGGGTTTCTCGGCCCGGGGCCGGTACAAGCCCATATCGACCACGCCGTAGCGTTTGGCGAGGCTTACCGAGAAGTAAGCGGCGGGGTAGAACCAGCCGATTTTGTCGACATCGGCTGCGGTGGCGGAGTTCCCGGTCTGGTGTTGGCACGGGAGTGGCGAGAGGCAAGGGTCGTGTTGGTTGATTCGATGGTGAGGCGGACGGCGATCTTGGAAAGGGCGGTGGACGAGTTGGGCATGGCCGGCCGATGCCACGTCGTTACCGCTCGGGTGGAATATTTAGGTCGCAGAGACGGGCGGGAAGCCGCATCGCTTGTCACCGCAAGAGGTTTTGCAGGGCCAGCCGTTACGGCTGAGTGTGCGGCCGGTTTGCTAAAAGTTGGGGGGTGGCTCGTAGTGAGTGAGCCCCCCGAGGCCAACGCAACCGAAGGGCGATGGGATCAGGATGGACTTCATGCCCTAGGGTTTGGACAACCGGTCCCGCTGGGCGACGGATTTCGGTTCGTTGGCCTCAAGAAGATTCGGACGGTTGACGAGCTTTTCCCTCGGCGGGTTGGGATTCCATCCAAACGACCCCTTTGGTAGGAGCGGCGGACGAGGATTGTTTCACGTGGAACATTCCAAGACTGCTTTCTAGCGATCGTTGTTCTTGTTTGTGGGGTGAGGATGGTGGTGGAGCTGCTGCATCACGGTGAGCACTTTGGCGTCCTGGGACTTGATCCCTTAGACGAGACAGTCGTTTCTGGTGGTGAACGGTCCGTAGTGCTGCCTGGGGTGTCGTGCCGTTTAGCAGTGCTCAATTGGTCGCGCCGAAAGGTTCGTAGCTCTCCCTTCTGTGTTCACACGATTTTTGGAGGTTCCGAATGACGATTTCGTTGGATGGACGTCTTATTAGCTTCGACCCAGTCATCGCGCCAGCATGGAACAGGGCGATCCCCGTCAACCCCTCAGGCCACTGTGGTGCCGAGACGGTCGCCGCCGTCGTTCATACGTGGTCGCGACCTCCACCTCGCCCGGCGACGAGGTCATCGGAATCGAAACCGACTGCAGGGTGATGGTGGAGCTGCTGGAGGGTGACCACTTTGGCGTCCTGGGACTTGATCCCTTGGACGAGACCGTGTCCTTTCTGGTGGTGAACCGTCTGTAGTGCCGCTGGGGTGTCGTGCCGTTGAGCACTGGTCCATTAGGTCGCGCCGGAAGGTTCGTAGCTCTCTTTCCCGTGTTCACACTATTTTGGAGGTTCCGAATGACGATTTCGTGGGCGATGACTGGGCCGAAGCTCATCACGACGTCCATCTCATGAACGAAGCCGGCGACCGTCTCGCCGCCAAACGGTTACCCGAGGGGTTGACCGGGATCGCCGCGTACCATGCTGTCGTGGCCGCCACCGCCCCATCCCCCGGTGACGTGGTCATCGGAATCGAAACCGACCGCGGGTTATGGGTCCAGACGCTTATCGCCTCCGGCTACCAGGTATACGCCATCAACCGTTAGCAGTCTCACGATACCGTGACCGTCACAACGTGGGCGGCGCCAAATCCGATCCCGGCGACGCCAAACTACTCCCTGACCTGGTCCGCACCGACCGTCACAATCATCGCCCAGTCGCCGGTGACAGCCCCGGCGCGGAAGCCGTCAAAGTGAGTGTTAGCCCGCGCCATCAGAACCTGATCTGGGCCCTCGTGGAACACACCAACCGGCTCCGCAACGCTTTACGCGAATACTACCCAGGCGCCCTCGAAGCGTTCGACGACCTCGACGATCGGGACACCATCGGGGTGCTCACCAAAGCCCCCACCCCCCGCCAAGGGGCCCGACTATCGGTCAACCAGATCCGGGTCGCGCTCACCAAAAGAGGCCGTCAACGCAACCTGGAACGGCGAGCCACCGACATCCACGGCGCCCTCCGCGCCCTTAACTCGTCGCGTCGGACCCCGTCGCCGACGCGCTCGGGGCCACCACCACCGCGGTCATACGAATCATCGGTGAACTCAACCGCCAAATCAGCGAACTCGAAACCGTGCTCGGCGACCGTTTTAGACAGCACCCGGACGCCGACATCTACCTCTCCCTGCCAGGTATCGGTCAAATCATCGGCGCCCGGGTACTCGCAGCGTTCGGTGACGACCCGAACCGCTACGACACCCCCAAGTCCCGCCGAAACGGGTACCGCAACGACCGCAACGACCCCGGCGCCCGGGTGGCGACAGTTCAAGATTTCAGGCGCCGCCTATTCTCGGACGTCCGCGGTCAAGCCGCTCGGCCTCGGCCCGAGTACCACAGCCACCGCCACACCATTCATGAGTTCTCGCCTGCGAGACCCGCACCAGCTGCCTGACGCAGCCCGTGATGTCGGGCATCGCCCGGTCGGACGCGCCCCTCCGCGACGAATCACCCGCCCTTCAATAGGTATCGACGACAACCCCGCCCGCCGCTAGGTGACTGGTGTCAAACGGCTCGTTGTGGATCGGCGAGTCAAAATTGCCGTTCGCAAGGACGCACAACGACGCGCGCGTCCTGCCCAAACGGCTAGGCGGAGGACGCCGCGAGCGGTGATTTTGGCCGCCGAGACGCTGCGATCGCATTTGACACCAGCCACCTAATGCCTTGACCTATAGTTCCGCGCGTCTCGTTGAGTCGTGGGGCGAGCGGTGGGGCGGCCATTCGGGTGTCCCTGAGCGGCTGCCGAAGGACGCAGGAAGAAGAGCTTGCCGTACCAAATCGCAGTGAAATGGACAAGGCAGCGGTGCCATCCGGCCGTCGAGAAGAGCAGGTGTGTGGTCAAGCACTAGATACTTCCGACGGACAAAACGAGCCGAGAACAGGCCGTGCCTTATCGATTGTTTCACGTGAAACATCATCGGTCCTTGACGATGGGCGTTGTGTCGACGACTATATGTATGTGGAGCCTGAACAGCCCTCGTCCTTCTTTCGCCCCTTTCCGCGAGTGCTTTCGGTGGCGAACCAGAAAGGGGGTGTGGGCAAGACCACAACGGCAATAAACTTAGGAGCTGCGCTAGCTGAGCTGGGTGATCGGGTGCTTATCGTTGACCTCGATCCTCAAGGGAATGCCACGACCGGGCTGGGGGTGAACGCCCGGTTGTTGGAGAGATCCATATATGACGTGTTGATGCACGACATCCCCCTCGAAGACTGTGTCGAAGCGACCAGCGTCCGTAACCTCTTCGTGGCTCCGACAACCATTGATCTCGCCGGAGCGGAGATCGAATTGGTGCCGGCGTTCAGTCGAGAGGGCAAATTGAAGCGGGCTCTGCAGAAGGTCGTTGACGATTATGACTGGGTGTTTATCGACTGTCCCCCGTCACTTGGCCTTCTCACCATCAATGCGCTGACTGCTTCAACTGAGGTGATCGTGCCTATCCAATGCGAGTACTTCGCGCTTGAAGGTCTCGGCCAGCTGGTCAGGAATGTCGCCCTGGTACAGACGAACCTCAACCCGACGTTGGAAATCTCGGCGATCGTGCTTACCATGTACGACGCCCGAACCAAGTTGGCCGATCAAGTCATGCGTGAGGTGAAGGTCCATTTTGGGGATCGCGTCTGTCGAACCATCGTTCCGAGGAGCGTTCGCCTTTCGGAAGCGCCGTCTTTTGGACAGCCCATAACAGTTTTCGATCCGGCCTCCCGTGGGGCCCTCGCTTATCGTGATCTAGCAAAGGAGGTACGAGGTGGTACGACAGAGCGGACTAGGTAGGGGACTGGGCGCCCTTTTGCCCACGAACGCCGAAAGCCCATTTCCGAGTAGCGGGCGTGACGGCGAGGATACGATCTATGCCGAGATTCCGCTCGAGGCGATTCGTCCCAACGCCTTTCAACCTCGCACCTCCTTCGACGATGAGGGCTTGGCGTCATTGACGACGTCTATCCAAGAGATCGGGGTGTTGCAGCCGATACTGGTGCGACGACACCCGGACGGACATTTTGAGTTGATCGCTGGGGAACGGCGGTGGCGCGCGGCCCGAAGGGCTGGGTTGGCATCGATTCCAGCCATAATTCGCACCGCTGAGGACGCTCATGCGCTCGAGCAGGCGATCGTCGAGAATTTGCATCGTGCGGACCTCAACCCGTTGGAGGAGGCGGCCGCGTTCCAACAGCTGATCGACGACTTCTCCTTTACCCATGAACAGGTCGCACGTCGTGTCGGCAAGAGTCGGGCCGTGATCACAAATACGTTGCGGCTCCTCCAACTTTCGCCGGCCATTCAGCGCCTCATTGTTGATGGGCAGCTAGGAGCTGGTCACGCGCGAGCAATACTGGCGACCCAGGACAAGTCGTTCCAGGAATCGCTGGCTCGTCGCGTCGTAGCGGAATCGCTAACGGTGAGGGATGTGGAAGAAGCCGTTAGGGTCCGCGGGGAACTTTCGAAAGCCCAACGTAAGCCTGCGAATGTCAGTGAACCTCGACCGGCAGGCTTGGTTGAACTTGAGGAGCTGCTTTCGGCCCACTTGGATACTCGGGTCGGAGTTGACCTTTCCGCCAAACGAGGACGAATCGTGATCGAAGTAGCCGATGTGAACGATCTTGAACGAATCTATCGAAAGATGATGGGTCTGACCGAAGTCCCTGCTGTACAAATGTCCGGGCCGACCTCGTAAGGTCGGCCCGGAGTTACTGTGCGCGCTGAAGATCGAGCGAGATGCGTCTACAAATACGCGTCGAGTTCGGCCAATAGCTGATTCTTGCCTTTGGCTCCAACAGTTCGATGGACTACCTCGCCATCTTTGAACAGCAAAAGCGTCGGGATGCTCATAACGTCGAACCTTCGCGCAATATCGGGGTTTTCGTCGACGTTGAGCTTCACGATGGTAACGCGATCGGCCTGATCTTTCGCGATTTCTTCGAGAACCGGGGCAATCATCTTGCAAGGGCCACACCATTCGGCCCAGAAGTCAACGAGAACAGGGGTCGCGGCGGACCCGATGGATTCGTCGAAGGTCGAGTCAGTCACAGTGAGAATTCCGGCAGCCATTGTGGCCTCCTGAGGGGTAGCGGGCGGGTGAGAAGGGGCAACTACGAAAACGGCAAATCAATGGTGTGCTTCGAGTCAATGGTGTGCTTCGAGCCAACGTTCGACGTCAATGGCGGCCATGCAGCCCGAGCCGGCGGCCGTTATCGCTTGACGATAGGTGTGGTCCTGCACATCGCCGCAGGCAAAGACGCCGTCGACGTCGGTGCGGGTGCCCGGGCCCGTAACGATATAACCCTGATCGTCAAGTGCAAGTTGACCTTTGAACAGGTCGGTGTTGGGCACGTGGCCGATGGCCACGAACAAGCCAGTCACGTCGAGGTCGCTCTGTTCACCGGTAATAGTGTCTTCTAACACGGCACCTTGAAGGTTATCGGTCCCGTTCAGATTCACTACCCGCTTATTCCATGCGAACTCGATCTTGGGGTTCGCTCGGGCTCGGTCCTGCATGATCTTCGAGGCTCGCAATTGATCGCGGCGATGTACGAGCGTCACTTTACTGGCAAATTTTGTCAGAAAGGTCGCCTCCTCGAGAGCGGAGTCGCCTCCGCCCACCACGGCTATCTCTTGACCGCGAAAGAAAAAGCCGTCGCAGGTCGCACAAGTGGACACTCCGTGGCCGATCAGCCGGCGTTCTTCCTCGAGGCCGAGCATTAGGGAGCGGGCGCCGGTGGAAACGATGAGCCCTTTGGCCCGGTACTCGTCGTTTTCGATCCATACGCCGAAAGGGCGGTCGGACAAGTCGACCCTCGTGGCCTTGGCGGTGACGAACTCGGCGCCGAAGCGAGCGGCTTGGGCCCGCATCGTGGTCATGAGTTCAGGGCCTTGAACACCGTGCTCGAAGCCAGGAAAATTCTCAACCTCGGTGGTGAGCATGAGCTGGCCCCCTGGTTGGTCGCTAGTACTAGAAATCTCACCCTCGATGACCAGGGGATTGAGGTTGGCCCGCGCCGCGTAAATGGCCGCGGTGAGGCCAGCGGGCCCAGAGCCGATGATGAGTACGTCATGAGGGGTCACAAGACAACCTTAAGGGTTAGGAGCGTTTCGTACGCTTCGTCCACGCCAACAGCCCGGCGACGAAGAAGATTCCGCCCAAGGGGAGATAGACCGCCCACACCTGGCCGGGAAGATATCCGTCGGCCAAACGAACGAAGCCAATGATCACCAGCAGCAGGAACGCTATGACCAGCCCGAGGGCGAGTAAGGCGTAGATCAAAGAGCGGGCGATCTTGAGCAGCGGGTTGCTTGTTTTTGACTTGACTGCGTCAATGACCGACTGCAGCGTATCGATGGCCTGGGTCGTCCAGTCGGAAGAAGATGATGCTTCGCTCACGGGCGAAACACTACTGAATTCCGGTCGGCAGGAGCCCGAAGGAGTCACAGGCGACTGCGGGTTGGTTGGTGTGGCGCGGGTTTAGCGCGAGCGTGAAGTCGCGACCGAGCACGTGAGTGCGTCGAAGGCCAAGATTTTCTCGGGCGCCGCAGCGACGACATACGGACGGCCCTGGACCCGACCGAGGGCAGTGGCGAGGGCCGGACCGCCGAACTCTTGCTCGATGGCGGACTGGCAGGGAACTGCCGGTGCGGGTGACGTTGTCGGCCCGGAGCCGGCGGCACTCGTCGATGAAACGGCGGTCGGGGTAGGCGTGGGGGCGAGACGCGCGGCCATGTTGTCGAGAAGGTCGGTAAGGGTCGATGTGTCGCCCAGATCGGCGGTCGGGCCGGAGAAGGGCGATGCCGACGAGCCGTTGGGCGCAGCCGCGCCGACGGCGGTCGCCGCTGATTCGGCGCGGGTTGGGGCCGACGCCTCGTCGGCAGCTGCAGACCCAACCGGCGCGGCGCGGGTCGCGGCCGGCGCCGTCGAGACATAGGCCGGCGCGGTATCTGTGATCGTTGGGGTTGTGACCTTGTTCGACGACGCGCCGAAGTTGACCGTGGGCTTCCTCAATTTTGACTTCTTGGCCGTCTGTACCGGACGCTTAGCGGCCAAGATGGGCTTGGACGCCTGGGCGTCGGCGGTCAACCCGCTCGCCGACGGCGACGCCGCAGCTTCTACGCTCGTCTGTGCGGCGGCGGCCGGTTGGCGGCCTCCACCGGAAGTCGCGGGTACCACTGATTCAGGCGGGAAGCCTCCGGGTGGCGGAGAACTGGCCGAGCTGAGGCTCTTTCGCGAAGGCCCTGACTTCGCAATCGCCGGGACGACCGGTCCGGCGCGGACGGCATCCGAAGACGCCTGCTGGGCAGTCGAGGATGGACTCGCTACGGTGTCCGACGACGACCTCGGGGCAGTCGAGGATGGACCGGCCGCCGCCGCAATCGGTGCGGGCCGCGCCACGGGCACCGGCGCGACTGTCGTATCGGCTCCCGCCCCTGCGACCGGGGGTGCGTTCGCAGATTCGACCAAAGTATCGGGCGACCCGTCCGTTCCGGTGGGCCTCGAAGTCACCCCACCCAGCGCGACATTGTCAATGAGCTGATCGCGATCACGGTTGCGGTTGTTCACGACGAACGCAAGGGTTAGGGCCGCAGCGGCGCCAACGACGACGATCCCGACCCAGCGCACTGGCCGAAAACGGAAAACTGCGGCACTTCTGGACAGGTGCAGCGGTCGGCCCGACGGGGCCCGCAGCGGAAATTTTTCGAGCTCGGGGGGTAGAACGCCGGCATCGTAAGCCGCCAGCGCGGCCTGAAGAGCTCGTTGTGGACGAACCGGATCGGAACTGTCGCGCACCGCCAACGACTCCGGAATGGCCCGGACCATCGCCACGACATCTCCGCAAGTCGAACAGCCACCTACATGGCGTGCGTCCTCTTCGCCGACGGACTCGCCATCGGCGAAAGCGCTGAGCGTCTCGAAATTGGGATGGGGGAGGTTGTCACTCATTAGTGGTCGGGAGGGCGGTCGGTTGGGGGTGGTCGGGGTGGTTGGTCGGGGGTGTCGCTGGAGAGATCGAAACTGCCGTCGCCGAGTCGGCGGGTATTGGACGCTGCGCAACGGCGCTCCGGTTCCCCAACACGGGCAGGAGGGCGGCGCGCCCCCGGGCGATGCGCGATCGAACGGTGCCCCCCGGGACTCCGAGAACCTGGGCAATTTCCGCATAGTCGAGGCCGCACAGGTCGCGAAGGACTACCGCCAATCGGAAGTCGACGGGGATGGCGGCCAGCGCTCGGTCGATGTCGACGCGCAATGCGGTTTGATCTTCCAAAGAGAGCCCTTCGTTGGCCACGAATGCTGTGGTCATCGAATCGGCCCACCCGGTGGTGGCGTCGGTTCGACCTCTCGAGGTCGGATGGTCGGCGAAAACGGTTGGCTCGGGACGACGTTTACGGCGGCGCAATTCGTCCAAAGATGCGTTCGTGGCCACGCGATAGGCCCACGTCGAGAATGCGCTGGAGCCGTCGAAACGGCGAATGCCCTTGGCGATCGAGACCAGAGCTTCTTGGGTGGCATCGTGAGCGTCGGCCTCATTGCCAGTGATCCGGCGGCAGACCGCGTGCAGGCGGTCAAAGTGGCGGCGCAGCAATACGTCAAGTCCATCGCGGTCTCCGGCTTGCGCGACCGCGACCAACTCGGCATCGGACAACAGCTCCAAACGCGCCGAAGCTCGTGTCACCGAACTAATTGCCTCGAACGGAGACTTCGGCGATCCGGGCCTCGCGGTTCGGGCCGAGGTCGGTGATCCAGAGCAGGACGAACCGACCTGTTTTCGACTTGAGGTCGAACGAGGCGTTCGCCCCCACGCCGGCGATTTCGCTTACCGGCGCGCCCCAGCCGGCGAGGTCCGCGTGCGGAGCCGGCGATACGAAAACCGCCGCCGTCCAGCCCCGGTTGGCCGTTGTGATGCGTAGCGAGCGCAACGGCGCGATGTCGGTGAGTTCGATGACGACACCCACTCCGGGTTTGTTGAGGCCGGAGTTGTAGGACTCTGTCGACCACGAGGTCGCGGGGTCTCCATCCGTGAGGTTACCAAGTTGGCTGTTGTTCTCGCCGGGCGGACCGCTTCCGTATGGGTCGAAGGCTTTGACGCCGTTAACCCGCAATATCAGTGTGACCTTTGGTTTGTCGAAGATCCATCCGGCCGCGCCACCGATCCCGGAGCCGACCAGGATCGTCAACAGCAACGCCGGCAGGACGCGGCGCCTACGGCCGACGCCGGCCCCCTTCCGGTTCTGGGTACGCGCGTCTTCGGTCCTGGTGGGCCGCCGGGTCCCGGCCGCGGGGGTGACGTCGGCACCTGTGCGGGTGACCAGCGCAGTCGCATCATCAGCACCGAGGTCGACCCCGCTCAGTGCGCTCACGAGGGCATCGGCGTTCGGGTAGCGGTCTTCTGGTCGAACCGCCATAGTGCGCATGATCACCTGATCAAGCGCGCGAGGAACTCCTGGGCGGACCTGACGGACGCGCGGAGCGCCGCCGCCGGCGTGCAGGGTGGCGGTCGCGAGATCGCTCTTGCCGACGTACGGCGGCCGTCCACACGCCATCTCGTAGAGCACGACTCCCAACGAGTAGATGTCGGAACGGGCGTCAACGGGCCGACCCGTGACTTGCTCGGGTGAAACGTACTTCGCCGTGCCCAAGATGGCGCCCATCTGCGTGAGATCTTCGCCCTGAGAGAACCCGAAGTCTTCGGTCTCCTTGCGAGTCGATCGTGGCCCGTGTTCGACGAGGGGCTCGATCCGACCGAGGGCCTTTGCGATGCCAAAGTCGGCCACCTTCACCCGACCGTCGGCCTGGACGAGAATATTGGCCGGTTTGATGTCTCGATGCACGAGTCCTTGGCGATGGGCGTGCGCTAGTCCATGGGCCACCTGCACGGTGATGTCGACCGCCTGATCGAGGCGGAGGCCCCGCCCCATGAGCGCCCGCAAGGACTGGCCTCGCACCAGTTCCATCACGATGTACGCCCGCTGCGCTGTGCCTCCTTCGGGCGTGCTCATGGCCTCGGCCCCGGCGTCGTAGACGGCGACGATGTTGGGGTGAGAGAGGCGCGCCGCGACTATTGCTTCGCGCTGAAAGCGAATAAGGAAGCCTGGATCCTCCGCCAGGTTCGGTCTCAACATCTTCACGGCCACCGGTCGGTCGAGGCGAGTGTCGTAGCCCTCCCAGACTTCCGCCATGCCACCATGGGCGATATGGCGGCGCAGCTCGTAGCGGCCGCCGAGCAGATCGCCGGCCCCGCCCACCGCGTCGCCCCGGGCCATTGGCTTCGTCCCGTCTTCGGAGACACCGGTCCGATCGTCGGCCCCTTTCGCCGTGCTCCCATCGACTCGCGTCGGGTCACCACCGTGAGTCGAATCATTCGACCCCGACCGCGGTTGCCCCGCAGCGGCGTGGGTTTCGTCGGTGATCGCGCGCGCTCAGTCGGGGACGGGTTGATTGAACGTCAGACCGACGACCCGGGGCCCGCCGTGCGTCCCGATGACTGCGCCGATCTGGCCGACGATTATCTTATCTTTTGGGTAGTGCTTCGCGAGAAGATCGAGAAATTCCTCGATATCGGGCGCGTCACCGTGCATCACGGCGACGTTTTCCACCCCTGTCTGAGCCTTGGCCTCGGCGAGCAGCGTGGCCAGATAGGCGAGCGCCTTTGTTCGCGTCCTCTGTTTTCCGATTGATTCAACCGTTCCCGAACTCACGTCGATGATGGGCTTTACCTGCAGCAGCGAGCCGATAAGGGCTTGAGCGCCGCCGATTCTTCCACCCTTCTTCAAGTTGTCGAGAGTGTCGAGTGCCCCGAGTACGGTCGTCCGACCTACTAGTTGGGTTGCCGCTCGTTCCACCTCGTCGAGCGCCGCGCCGGTCAGTGCCAGCCGGGCTGCGACTGCGACCATGGTGCCCTGCCCCATGGTGATTGATAGCGAGTCCACGACTCGCACGTCGATCAAATCGCCGACCGCTTGCGCCGCCAGCCGCGCCGATCCGATGGTGGCCGACAGCTTGGACGAGAGGCATACACAAACGACACCAGGGCAGCCATCGTCGGCCGCCTCGCGGAACGCGGCCTCGAACGCGCCGGGAGACGGAGCCGCGGTTTCGGGCAGCACCGAAGCGGCGGCGACCTTGCGCCAAAAGGCTTGCGGACTGAGATCCTTGCGATCGACGTATTCGTCGGCGCCAAATCGAATGCTCAAGGGGACGATCGTCACGCTTAGGGAATCAGCGGTTTCGGCGGGCAAATCACACGCAGAGTCGGACACGACTCGAACGGTTCGGCCGACTACGCCCGATGCATTGGGGTCGGCCATGTCAACGGCCGCGTTTCCGTCGGGGACGGGTGGTGATGGGCGATTGCCGCGGGGCGATGCTGGGCGGGGTTCGGTACATCGTGGGGGTCTCCTCATGACGGTCACCCCGGTGATGGGGCGGGTGCTGCTGCAGTCGACGGTCAACCCGACGACGGATTCCGGACAGCATGACCTGCAGTTCGGCAATGCCGACCATGCGCCCTACGGCCAGAAAGACGGTAACACCGACCAGAGCACTCAGTCCGACTTCGAGGAGCAATTCGGGTCGGTTCGGCAGCTTGAACAGAAGGCCGTGGGCCCCAACGCTGTGACGGATGAGCGCGGACGTGAACCAGCAGGCGATCGACATGATCACCGAGACGCTCACAATATTTCGCAAACTCGTGGCGATCTGATAACCCCCTAGATGGTTTGTGGCCTTCCCGACGACGGTGCCAGCATAAACGGCGGCGACGATGTACGCGACTGCGAATGCGAAGGCCATTCCCTGGATGCCAAAGCGACCGTAAAGCAACCCAGCCAGAATGATGTTGATGGCATTTTCCCATACATTGATGCGGAAAGTCGCCCGCGTATTGCGCATCGCCTTGAGCGCGTTCATAAGAAGAAGATACACGCTGAAAGCCGGGAGTCCTATGACGAAAGCCCGTACCGTGTCGGCGATAAGATGGGCCTTTTCGATCGTCATATCACCACGTCGAAGGGTCAATTCTACCACGGGACGGGCGAGAACTATATAGAGGAACGCGGCCGGGATCAGCAGACACATCGTGTTGCGTATGCCTTCGTTCAAGTGAAATCGAAATCGACCTCTCGCCCTGTCCAGAAAGTCTTGCGCCAACTGGGGTTGCAACGCGGTCATGATCGAAACCGCCGCTATCCCGTGAGGCAGAAGGAAGAACGTGCTGTACGCAGCGGTGTAAGCAGTTAGTCCGCCCTCGTCACGCTTGGCGACGGCATAGACAAAGTTAAGCGCTACTTGGTTGGCCAGCACGTAGCCGAACGTCCAGCCTGAGAGGCGGATGACGGCGACAACGGACGGATGGCGCGGCTGCCAACGAAATCGTATTCGAAGCCCGCTGCCCCGAAGTGACGGAATGAGCGCCGCTCCCATTGCCAGCACGCCCGCCGTGGTGCCAAGACCCAAGAGTAGTTTGGTGCTGGTGTCTTTTCCCACCAATTCGAGGGTCTTCGCGCCCGTATTGTTGGTGGCGACCGCAGCCACGCGCAGCTGATGGATCATTCGCTGGGCCCACAACATGACCACAATCACGACCAAGTTATTGACGACAGGAGCGAGCATGGGCGCAGCGAAGCGCCGCCGAGCGTTCAGCAGTGCCGTGCCAATGGTAATGAACCCGTAGACCGCGACCTGAGGGGCGAACATGCGTAGAAGTTCGGTAGCGAGAACCCGTTGGTTGGTGGCCAGGAGCTTGGCCGCGGCTGTGTCGCGGGGCGTGAGCGCGTCATAGAGTCGGATCACCCACGGGGCGGCCACAAACAGGGCTACCGCGGCGGCGATGGCGACCAGGCCGGCCAGCGTGACGACAGCGGAAATACCTTCCTCGGCCTCGTCTCGACCGTGTCGCAGAAGGTCGACGAAGACCGGTACGAGGGTGGCCGACAACACACCACCGACGACCAATTCGAAGACGATGTTGGGGCTGTTGTTGGCCAAGGTGTACGCATCGGCCAGCGCCGTCGCGCCGAGGCCGGCGAATGCGACAGTTCTGAGCAAGCCGGTGACGCGTGAGAGCATCGTGGCCCCCGCCATTACCATCGCGGCTCGTCCAATCGCTGCGCTCTCCGTTGCGGCTACGCCTCCACTTCGGTGCTCGCTCATGTCGCCTCGCCTTCGGCGGCGCCATCCGATAGCCGGGTCGCTGCGCTCTCCGTTGCGGCTACGCCTCCACTTCGGTGCTCGCTCATGTCAGGGCATCCTCGGGTCGAACCGGCACCTGTGCCGGGTGGCGGCGCCTGGCGCGGCCGCGAAAACCGTGTCCGCCCCACCATACCGTCAATACGGCAAGCGCTCCTATGGTCAAGGCGATCCCGACCCAAGAAGCTGCGGTGGAGCGCACTACGTAGCTGGCCTGACTGATTGGAATGGCGTTGCGGGGGGTCTCGAGGATGACCACCAGGGAGGATCGTCCGGGCGATCGCGAACGGATTGCGTACCGTGTGTTGGTGGGCCCTGGAACTAACTCAAGGTCGGCAGGGGCCGGTGTCGTGAGTTTGTCGGCCCGAAAGGCGAGTCGCACCTTTACCGGCCCATCCAGCGAGTTTGAAAACCGCAACGGTATTTTGGCTTTGCGACTGGTGAGACGAAATGACTTGTTGCCTTCGATCTTTACGTGAGCGAACTCGTCGTTGAGTTGCTCGCGAACACGCACCACCCAGCGGTTGTCCGGCAGATCTCGGGCGAGGCCAGCGAGCAGCTGACGATTGAAGTCGCCGGCCTTCACGGGTATCGAACCGTCAGGGAACATGCTCGCGTAACCGTCGATACGTCGTCGTGTTTCCAAGATGTAGGCGGTGCCGGGATCGGCTTTGTCGATCGGCGGCTGAGGCCAGGTGTGCGAAACAACGTGTCCGTTATTGATCGCAGCCGGGAGTCGGAAGGCATCGCGCAGCGTTACCGGACGAAGGAGCGGATTGCCGGCCAGGCCCTCTAACAGTCGATCGAGACTGGCGCTCGTGATCAGCGCGGGCTCGAGGCGTACTACCACGGCCGACTCACGGTCCGCTCCGGTAGCGGTGAGCTGGTGGAACGCGAGGGAGGTAAGCGCGTGGTGCACGGCGAGGAGCACGTCGCCAGGCCGGACTACGTTCGTCATGGCCATTTGTGTGAGCGGATCGGTGATGTACAAGGGCAAACCTTCAACCGGGCGGTCATCGGCGCTGCCTCTGTCGAACGTCACGGGCGCGTCGACCGAGGGCGCCACCCGACGATCGAGTTGGCTTTCGGCGGCAACGATTCGCTTGACTCCCAAAGCGTCGAGGGCGGCGCTCGAAGGCACCCGCTCGCTCTCGTTCAGCACCAACGTCGTGGCATCGGTGGCGAAACCAAGGACACGTCTCGCCACCTGCTCGCCGGTGCGCCGCGCCATACGCAGTTCGGGGAGCATCCGAGGATCGCCAAGATGTCGATCGGCGATGTCGATATACGACCCAGCCACGACTTCACGACCAACAAGGGCGCCGCGAAGCCGAACGAGAAGATCGGGGTCGGATCCGCCGTTGGATGTCGGCTGGTCGAGTTCGTCGAGTGTCTCGGGCGTGGCGGCCAAGGTGAGTGGAATGTTGGGATGGGCCATGAGCCGATCCACGATGGTAACCAGAGGGCTGGCCAGTGTGCCGAGTGCCCCTGTCGGCCGCTTTGAGACATCGCGGTGGAAAGGGACAATGACGGCGACGGCGAGGGGCGATCGGTTGATCAGGTTCACATAGACCAAGTGCGTTACGAAGCTCGACCAGATTTTTGCGGTGGCCCGGGAACGGATGGCGACCTCCACGGGGTACACGCCGGGGTCGCCGAGCAGGACGCACCGACCGACAGTGATCACGCATGGATCACCGATTTGCAACTGGAATGTGGTGGTGACGGCTCCGCTGGCGTCGACCGGCGAGCCCGGCTCGTTCAGGCGTTTGACGTCGAAACTCTCGCTACCCCCAAGGTTTGTGCCGCCGAACGTCGACTCGAGTCTGCTAAGGCTTCGGATGCGCTGATGAATCGTGACGGTGGCCTCGTCCTGGGCCGGATCGGCGTTCGACGCGCGGAGAACGAGTTCGAATCGGCCGTCGGCCGCGACAGTGACACTCTGGCGTACGAGTTCGATGATCGGAGTTGGGCGAGGCGACGGAAGGGCCGGCGCGGCGCGGACCGGGCCGACGAAGCTGAGCCCGGCGGTTAGCCAGACGGTTACGAGAAACAGGGCCCGAAGCCGATCCCGGTTCACAATTGGCGGGTCGTGGCCTCGGGGCCGTCTGAGTCGGGCTGGGCGAGGGGCTCGAGCAGTGGCAGGTGCAACACGTAGAGCCCGATGGGGGCGTCAACGAAGCCCAACCGGCGGTAAAGTTCATAGGCCGCGTGGTTGCCGATTTGAGTGTTCACGACCACTCTCGCCACCCGCCAGCGCTTGTTCCAACGCAGTGCATCGACCACCAGGGATCGGCCGATGCCGCCCCGCTGGGCCGCCGGGTCGACGGCGAGGCGCTGTAGATAGCCTCGCCGCCCCGAGCGGCCCGTGATCGCGAAACCGAGCGAGCCTGCGACGGGGTCGTCGGCCATCCGGATCCGGACTCTCGGGGTGGCATTGACCGCCTCCTGCAGGCCGCCGGAGTCGAGACACCAATCCGGGCCGAAGGCGGCCCGGTCGATCTGCAGGATGATTTCGTCATCGGCGGACGCGGCGCGACGGTGGCCGGCCCGAAGCGCCGACCCCGACCCCGACCGTCCGGGGATATCGAGAAGGTCATGCACGAGCAGGTGCAGGGCGGCGCGCTCGCGAAATCCTGCGTCCCGGATGCCTGCAGATTCTCGGGCCGTGACCGCCGGGGTGACGATCTCGGTCCCTCCCTGTTGACGGGCATGCTCAATACAGCGCGTGACGAACGCGGCGGACAAGGGTGCGGCTCCGGGCAACGGAATGAGGCTGAAGCGGACCGATCCCCGATGGTGGTCGACGGTTGGTTCCAGACGGGCCCGTTCCGCGCGCCACGTGAAGACCTGCTCGTGGGCTCGGAACATCGGAACCGTACGATACCGGGCAAACGAGGGCACTCGCGGCCGACGGACGGTCAGCCTGTTATTGCCCGGGCTTACCCTCCAAGCCGCGTATCCTTTCCGGTCGTGGTCCCCGACCGATTCCAACCCCTGATTGACGAGACGAGACCGCTCGCCGAGCGCTTCAGCGCCGCGGGCAAGCGGCTGTATCTGGTCGGTGGGGTGGTGCGCGACACGGTTTTGGGCCGTGAGCGTAGCGACGACATTGACTTCACCACCGATGCCACCCCTGAAGAAGTATTGCGCATCCTTCGGGGTGCCAATCCGCAGGCCATCTGGACGCAGGGTCAGCGATTCGGAACGATCGGGGCCCAATTCGGGGAACGCAAGTACGAAATCACCACCCACCGGGGCGAGGCGTACCACGAGGACTCACGCAATCCCGAGGTGGTGTTCTCGACCGACATCGAGGCCGACTTGTCGCGACGCGATTTCACCGTGAATGCGATGGCGTTGGCCTTACCGGAGTTGCGCCTCGTCGATCCGTTCGACGGTGCAGCCGACTTGTTTGCTCGTCGGTTACGAACGCCTCTCGACCCCGAGATCAGCTTTCGCGATGACCCGCTGCGCATGTTGCGCGCCGCCCGTTTCGTGGCGGGATTCGAGCTGTCCCCCGACGCTGAATTGGTCGATGCAGTCAAGCGCCTACGGTCGCGCCTCGAGATCGTGTCGGCGGAGCGGATTCGTGATGAACTCGACAAGCTCATGGTTGTGGCCTCGCCGAGCGCGGGATTGTGGTTCCTCGTCGAAACCGGTTTGGCTGAAGAGTTCTTGCCGGAACTGCCGGCCATGGCGCTCGAGCAGGATCCAATCCATCGCCACAAGGACGTGTTGGCGCACACCATCGCCGTCGTCGAAAAGACCAGCCAAGACAAGCTGGTGCGCCTGGCCGCGTTGTTTCACGATGTGGCCAAGCCCAAGACGAGGTCGATCGGCCCCCAGGGCGTGTCATTTCATCACCATGACGTCGTCGGGGCGCGAATGACCCGCGACCGTATGCGGGCCCTCAAGTACTCCAATGAAGACGTGCACGATGTGAGCGAACTGGTCTCGTTGCACCTACGGTTCCACACCTACTCGATGGGATGGACCGACTCTGCGGTTCGCCGCTATGTGCGCGACGCCGGTCCGCTGCTCGACCGACTCAACGAGTTGACCCGCTGCGACTGTACGACCCGCAACCACCGAAAAGTGGAGGTGCTGGCTAAGCGGATGGACGACCTCGAAGACCGGATTGCCGTGCTGAGAGAACAGGAGGAGATGGATGCCATCCGTCCCGATCTGGACGGTACCGATGTCATGGCCCATCTTGGTGTCGGGCCGGGTCGCGTCGTAGGCGAGGCGCTGACGATGCTGCTCGAGGCGCGCCTGGAGGACGGACCGCTGGGACGTGATGACGCGCTGCGCCGACTCGACAAATGGTGGCTGGCGCAAGGCAAAGCGGGGGCCGCCTCGCGGCCATGAAGGCGGTAGTCATCTTCGCCCACCCTGACCCGTCGTCCTCCTTCGAGGCCGCGGCGCGTGATGCGGTCGTGCGCGGCCTACGCCGGCGGGGGTCGACGGTCGAGGTGCTTGACCTCTACGCACTGGGTTTCGTGGCCGCTATGACCCGCGCGGAGCGGCTGGCATACATTACGGATCAACCGATTTTAGATCCGATGGTCGCCGCCCACGCAGCGTCGGTGAGAGGAGCGCACACCGTCGTCTTCGTATACCGAACTGTCAATTGGGGTGTCCCGGCCATTCTCAAGGGATGGTTCGAGCGGGTCCTGGTTTCGGGGGTGGCGTTCACGCTCGATGATAAGTCGGGCCGCTTTCGGCCGGGCTTGAAACAGATGAGGCGCATCATTGGCGTGAGCACGTATACGGAGTCGGCGGGTGAGATGCGGTTCTTCAACGACGCCGGTCGAAGGATCATCCGCCGCGGCCTTCGGTTGTCGGCCCCTCGGGCCCGCACTCACTGGCACGGCCTCTACGAGATCGACCAATCAGGACCGGAGGCTTCCAAAAAAAGGTGCGGGTTTCTAGAGCACCTCGAGACGGCGATGGCAAAGCGGTGACTCGACCCGCCAAAACGCGCCGGATCTTGGTGGTGCGGGTCCATCCAGTTTTGGAGAGTTTCGTGGGCGCCGCCGGCCAGCGGGCGGTTACCGCATTTGGCGCCTCTGGCCATGAGGTTCGGGTCATCGATCCTTACGAGGACGGATTCGACCCGGTTATGGGTGACGGACCGCTTGCTCAGGTTGGAGCATTGCCGACTGGGTTGCTCGTTGGCTACGTCGAGTCGCTGCGTTGGTGTGACACGATCGTGTTTGCCTATCCGACATGGTTCGGCAGTCAGCCGGCAATGCTCAAAGGATGGTTGGACACCGTACTGGTCTTCACCCGGGGGGGCGGACAGGTCCGTTCCCGCACCCCACTGCGAAATATCCGCCGCATCGTTGTGATCACGTCGCACGGCTCACCGAAGTGGATGAACGCCCTTCAGGGTGAACCGGGCAAACGCACCCTGATGCGGGGATTTCGCTCGTTCTGCCACCCACTGACTCGCTCCGAATGGGTGGCGTTCTATGACAATGACGGCTGTGACCAGCGCGCCCGGGCCGATTTTTTGAATCGGGTGGAGGCCGTGGCGCTGCGCGTGTAGCTCGGGGCTTGTAGCTCGGGCGCGCGTCCCAACCGCGATCGGCATTTGCGGTAGCCGTTCTTGGGCGCGTGGCCAGAGTGCGAAGCGGATTACTTGGCGAATTCGTTGACCAAGTCGCGGGCGTGCTCGTCGCGATATTGAACCGGCGGGCTTTTCATGAAGTAAGCCGACGGGCCGAGCAGAGGGCCACCGATGCCACGGTCGAGGGCGACCTTCGCACAGCGCACCGCGTCGATGATCACGCCGGCCGAATTGGGCGAATCGTGGACTTCGAGTTTGAGTTCGACCATTAGCGGGACGTCGCCGAAGTTCCGTCCTTCGAGGCGGATGTAAGCCCACTTTCGATCTTGCAGCCACGGCACATGATCGGACGGGCCAATATGCACGTCGGAGTCACTTATACCCTGATCGATTTGGCTCGTTACCGACTGCGTCTTGGAGATCTTCTTCGACTTGAGTCGGCTGCGCTCGAGCATGTTCATAAAGTCCATGTTGCCGCCAAAGTTGAGCTGATACGTATGATCGATCGTCGTGCCCCGATCTTCGAACAGCCGAGCCAGGGTGCGGTGCACAATGGTCGCACCAACCTGGCTCTTGATGTCGTCACCAACTATTGGAACGCCGGCAGCCGTGAACTTGGCCGCCCACTCCGGATCGGAGGCAATAAATACCGGAATGGCGTTGACGAACGCGACCTTGGTGTCGAGGCAGGCCTGAGCGTAGAACTTTTGGGCGATCTCGGATCCGACGGGCAGGTAGCTGACCAACACTTCGGCGCCGGAGTCGCGCAGAACTTGGGCCACATCGACCGGTTCGGCGGGGCTCTCTTCGCACTGCTGGCGGTAGAACTCGCCGAAACCGTCGAAGGTGGGGCCGCGCTGAACTGTCACCCCGAGGTTCGGGACGTCGGCGAACTTGATCGTGTTGTTCTGACTGGAGTGGATGGCCTTGCCGAGATCGAGGCCGACCTTGAGGGCGTCGACATCGAAGGCCGCAACAAACTCGACGTCACCGACGTGGTACCCGCCCAGCACCACGTGCATGAGTCCAGGCACCGATTCGGTGGGATCGGCGTTCTTGTAATATTCGACGCCTTGTACCAGCGAACTGGCGCAGTTGCCGACACCGGCGATGGCGACCCGAACTTTACGGGAAGCGGTCATGGGATGGTCCTTTCGGGAGAATTCCGCTAATTAGCTGCGGGTTACTGACTACGGCTACTGATGACTGGCTAATGGTGTTGAACGGAAGAGGGCGGATGGCTCGGGGAATTATGTTGGGAAGTCACGTGGACGCGCTCGGCGGCGATGAGGCCGTCGAGCCACGAAATATCGCGTTCCGTGGTCTCGGTGCCGTGCTCCATTAGTGAACGCGTGTATGCGTCAATTCGTTCCCGTCCGGCGCGCATTGTTGTGCGCGTTCGGGCCAGGCGTTCGACGAGTTGAGCGCGGCGGCGCTCGAGGAGGCCGAGGCGAAGATCGGCGGGGAGATACCGGGCGAAGGCGAGGCGCAAACCGAAGGACCGGTCGTCTTCACCGTTGGACTCCGACGCGGCCAAAAGGTCGGTGAAGAGCTGTTCGCCGATGTCGGTAAGGCCATAAACCTTGCGACCCCGGCCGGTGGAGGCCGACGGCATGGATTTGGCAATGGCTCGCCGGGCTCGTAAAGCAGCCAACTCGGCGCCCAGCGAGCCGGTCACAGGCACGGAAGCGGCGGCCAATACGGCGGCCGAAGTGTTGGCCTCGACGGCCTTTACGGCCCCTGCGGCCTGAAGTCGGGCCAACGCGGGGTAGAGGGACCCGAACGAGACCGAGGCAAAGACGCCGGTGGTCTCGGTGAGGCGCTTCTTCAGTTCGTACCCGTGCAGGTCCTGCTCTTTGAGCAGCCCGAGGATGGCAAGTTCAAGCACCGGCCTCAGACTCCAATCTCGGCTAGTTGTAGCGGTTCGACGTATCGGTTCGATATAACGGATCGTTATCATACACAGTCTTGATCTGTGCATGCTGCGGCCCGTCCGTAACGAACGCGTGCTCAGGCGGTAACGATCGCTTCAGATCGACTCAGCGGCCCGGGCCACGATCATGTCCGGGGCGGCACCTGGTCCCCCCTGACGCCGGTACCCTTTCGCCTCGTGACGTTTCGGCCAGATGCGATTCGGGGCGCCCTCGGGGGCGCGTCCGGAGTCGATTATCGCCTCGCCCGTCGTCACCTGGTCAACGAGTACCACCGGGGTCGGTTGTCGCGAGTGGACGTGTGCGATGCCCATCCCGAGCTTATTCGGGCTGCTCAGCACGTCGGCAAAGCCATCGACGAGACGTGTCCGATCTGTGAGGAGCACCAACTCGTCCATGTGAGTTACGTGTTCGGAGCCCGACTGCCAGCGCATGGGCGTTGCATCACCAAGCTCGCGGAACTCAACAAGCTTTCGCGCCAATACGACGAATTGGCGTGTTACGTGGTTGAGGTTTGTCCGCATTGCCGATGGAACCATCTCGCCCGGATGTTTCACCTCGGCCGTAAGCATGCCGGCTGACCGGTCCCGCTCCAGTTCGGACTCGCATTCTCCGTCGCGCCGTGGCCCCACTACGACGCTTCCGCGGCGCCGACGACGGGGTCTGCGGCTCCTTTTGCGGCTCGTGTTGTTGGGCGTCGTCGGCGCGGCTCTGCTCGGTGCCGGTCTGTTCGTCTACGTAGCCCAAACGAAGATTCCGCCGGAACGAGTGGAGCAGCAGAGCACGTTGATCACCGACGCGGATGCCAACTTGCTTGGTCAGTTGTACGACGGTCAGAACCGCACTTCGGTGCCCCTTCGGCGCATTCCGAAAGTGTTGCAAGATGCCGTTCTGGCGGCTGAGGACCGCAACTTCTACGGGCACCGCGGGGTCGATCCGCTGGGTATCGCGAGAGCGTTGTGGGCCGACGTTCGCCACCGAGCCAGCGGCAGCGCTCGCCTTGAAGGGGGATCGACGATCACTCAGCAGTACGTGAAGAACGCGTTCGTCGGCCATGAGCGAAGCGTGCAACGCAAGCTTCGTGAGGCGGCGATCGCCATGAAAATCGAACGTAAATATACCAAGGCGCAGATTCTGGAGCGCTACCTCAACGCCATTTACTTCGGACGAGGGGCTTACGGCGTGCAGGCCGCCAGCCGCACCTACTTCGACACCGACGTCGAACGCCTCACGTTGCCGGACGCGGCGCTGCTGGCCGCGCTTATTCGTGGTCCCGTGAGCGGCGACGCCCAGCTTCACCCCGAGGTGGCCAGAACTCGTCGCGACGGGGTGTTGAAGGCCATGGTCGAGACCGGTGCGATCACCGAGTCGCAACGGTCCGCGGCAGTACGTACGCCGGTCAGCCGGCGGGTGCAGCCGAAGCGATCGGGGCCCAGCGCGGCGTACATTCGGACGGACGCGGCGCAGCAATACATCGTCGATCGGGTGCGCTCGGAGTTGGTCGGTCGGTTCGGACCGGCAGCCGTCTTCAAAGGCGGACTGCGGGTGCGCACAACCATCGACCCGCAGCTCCAGCGTTTGGCCTATGACAGCGTTTACTCCGCGACCCTCAACCGCCCGGGCGACCCTGATGGCGCGCTCGTTGCGCTCGACGAGGACGGCGACATCGTCGCCATGATCGGTGGCCGAAACTGGACCGCGTCAAAGGTGAACCTGGCGGTGCGGGGGTCGGGGTCGGCGGGCCGTCCGGCCGGGTCGACGTTCAAGCCGTTCGTTCTGGCCACGATGCTGCGCGAGGGGTATTCAACCAAGTCACGGTTCGCGGCTCCTGCCACTCTGTCGATCCCCGGCGCCGGTGAAGGGGGCAGGCCTTGGAAAGTGAGCAACTTCAACGGGCACTCGGCGGCCGATGTCGACTTGGTCGAGGCCACCGCCAAATCGCTGAACACGGTGTTCGCGCAATTGGTCACGGACCCGCATATCGGTCCTGCGAAGGTGGCCGAAACCGCCCGTCTGTTGGGCATCGACGCGCCTCTGCACCCTTGGAATGCCATTGCCCTCGGCGCCGAAGACGTAGCGCCACTCGACTTGGCCACGGCGTATTTGACTTTCGCCCGACGCGGCCTGCGCACCACGCCCTCTTTGGTGGCCGAGGTCCGGGATGCCAATGGCAAATTGCTGTATCGCCGGCCTCGCTCGGCGGTGCGAGCAATCAGCAAGGGCGACGCCGACGCAGTCAATTCCGCCTTGCAGCGCGTGGTCGCGCCCGGCGGCACGGGCGCCGCCGCGGCGTTGGGCACAAACGCTCCCGTCGCCGGAAAGACCGGCACGACCCAAGACAATCGCGATGCCTGGTTTGTCGGGTACACGCCCCACCATTGTTGCGCGGTGGCCATATGGGTGGGCTACCGCGACGGAGTCAAAGCCATGAACGATGTCCATGGCGGGCCGGTTTCCGGAGGCACCGTTCCGGCCTTCATTTTCAAGAAGTTCTTCTCGCGTGCATTGGCCGGACTCGATGTCGGCAAGTTCGCGGTGCCAGCCAAGGACGACCGGCCGCTCCTTCGGTAAGTCGAAGCCCACGCACTGAGGCTCAGCGTTGCCGAACCGGCCTCGTCCGGCGTTGCCGAACCGGCCTTGTCGGCCGAGAAACCGGCCCAGCCTCGACGATGGAACACCCAGCGAGCCGGTGTGGTTAGATACTCATGTCGCTGGCAGCCATCTGGGCGCTGGACGCAAAGGAGAACGATGAACACCACCATCACGGGAGCCGTCACGGCTCCGGTCGTGCAAGCCCGCAAGCGCCGCATCAGTGATCCCTTGGTGATGATCACGGCCTACGACGCCCCTAGCGCCAAGATTGCTCATCGGGCCGGCGCCGACATGATCTTGGTCGGTGACTCCCTGGCCATGGTGGTGCTGGGTTACGACGACACCCTCCAAGTAAGCGTCGCCGACATGGCCCACCACACGGCCGCGGTGGCTCGAGGCCTCAGGTGCAGTGCGGCCGCCGGCGTTGAGAAGGCCCGTCCGATGATTGTGGGTGACCTTCCGTGGATGAGCTATCACACTGGTCGGGCCGACGCTGTGCGCAACGCCGCGACGCTGATTCGGGCCGGTGCCGACTCGGTGAAGTTGGAGGGTGGCCGCAAGCGACTCGGGGTGATCGAGGCCATCGTCGACGCGGAGATCCCGGTCATGGGCCACATCGGCCTCACCCCGCAATCGTTGCATGCTCTGGGTGGTTTCAAAGTGCAAGGGCGCCAACTCGACGCGGCGAGGGCGCTCGCCGATGACGCCAAGGCGCTGGCCCACGCCGGATGTTTCGCGATCGTGCTCGAAGCCGTACCCGACCCGGTCGCGGCGATGATCACCGATCTTATTGACATTCCGACGATCGGCATCGGCGCCGGACCGGCCTGTGACGGTCAAGTCCTCGTGTGGCACGACCTCCTGGGTCTCGAGGACCGGTTCACCCCGAAGTTCGTGCGCCGCTACGCGGAACTGGGAGTGGACGCCACCGCGGCCGTTGCCGCCTACGCCCACGATGTGCGCACTGGCGCCTTCCCTTCGGCCAAGGAAAGCTACGCAGCCGGAGCCGAACTGGCCGAAGGACTCCACTTGATGACCGGTGGATCGACCGGTTCGACACGGTCTCGCAGCGTAAGCGACGGCGATCTGGCCGATGAAGTGCTGCGAGGGCTCTACGGCGGGCAGTAGGAGTGTGATCGGCCTTTATGCCCTCGTTGGTCGTGGTGGGCGGTAGCGTTGGGCGTTATGGCCATTTCTGCCCGTCGGCGTTCCCCCTGGATCCGACGAGGCTTCTGGATGTTGATGGTGGTGATCGGCGCAGCCGTTCTGTCCCGGGGCGCGAACCGACCGGCTGACCCATACTTTGCCCGTTCGACGGTGACCACCACGATCGGGCGGCCGTGAAGCGACAAGTGCGGCGATGGAGGCCGTTGCGAAAGGTGACGGTAGGGGTCATCGGTGGATTGCTGGCCGTGAACGTGCTGGCCGGGGGAGCCAGCGGGCAAGGGGGCAAAGTGTTCGGCCCGCCCATCCCGTCAAAGCCCGCAACGGTCACCACCTCGAAGGGCGCGACGACGAAGCCGGCGACGACGAGGGGCGTGACGAATCCGGTCGCCAGCAGGGCGCCAACCACGACCAAGAAGGCCACGCGTACTCACCTCGCCAAAAAGACCATCGTCACCCGGCGTCGTACGGTCAAGACAAAGAAGCAGGTCACCGCGACAACCGCGGCCGGCGAGCAAGTGATCCTTGACGAGACCGGTCAAGGCGGCAACGCGAGTGCCGGCGGCGCCGCCGGTTCCGACACGGGTTTCACGGTGGAAGTAATCGAGGGGCTGCCCACGACAGTTCCGGCGGGCGGCGGAGCAGCCCCGGTGATCGGTGCAATCGTCAAGACCACGCTGCCCCGTCCTTCGGTTCTTACTGTCGCGACGAGTGTGATCACGACGCCGTCGACGACCGTCGTCGATTCGACCAGTACCACCTCCACCACGACCCTCCTCGGACAGGTCGGGCCGACAACGACAACCACCGTCCTCGGCCAGATCGGCACCACCACCACCACCACCGTCGCCGGAAGCGCGACGTCGACCACGGTTGGGCAATCCCGTACGCCGTTCACCGGCTTCCTCGAGACCGGGTTCCGCATGCTCAAGAACGGCATTCCCCAGTCCGAGGTAGTTTGGTGCGCCGCTCTCGCCAACAACGACGCCACCCGGCAACAGGGCCTCAAGGGGCGCACTAACTTGTCGGGCTACGACGCCGTCCTGTTCTCATTCGGGGCCGACACGACGACGGCGTTCACGATGGATGGCACCCTCATACCGCTGTCGTTGGCCTGGTTCGGGGCCGACGGTAAGTTCCTCGGGTCGGCCAATCTTGCGGTGGTGCCCGTCGGGCAGACGAGCCCGACCTATTCGCCGCCGTCTCCCTACCGCTACGCCCTCGAAGTGCCCCAAGGCAGCCTCGGCGGCCTCGGCGTAACCTCCGA
Organism: Acidimicrobiia bacterium; assembly: GCA_025359845.1. Classification (GTDB taxonomy): domain Bacteria; phylum Actinomycetota; class Acidimicrobiia; order Acidimicrobiales; family JANYDT01; genus JANYDT01. The sequence goes on along the minus strand of JANYDT010000187.1, from coordinate 3,643 downwards.
CTCGGTCTTGGTGTTCGGCCTCACCTGTCGGACGAGCTAACCTGGCTCGCCCTCAGAAAATGAGGCACCCTGCCCCGGAACGTCCGGGGCCCTGCTGCTCGCAGGTCCACAGGGAGGAGTCAGCCGCCCATGCGGCCTTACGAAATCATGCTCATCCTCGACTCGGGGCTCGATGACGCAGTCATCGACGCAACGATCGAGCGATCTCTCGACATCATGAAGAACCACGGCGCGACGCCCGGTCGTATCGAACGTTGGGGCCGACGCAAGCTGGCCTACCTGATCAACAAAAAGCCTGACGGGTACTACACGTTGATCGAAGCCACCGGCGACCCTTCCCGGATGAACGAGATCGGTCATCAGTTCGACCTGGCTGACGAGATCATCCGCCACAAGATCATCAGCGTGCCCACGCACGCGGCGGGCCGCTCCATGGCTGCACCGCCGAACTACGAAGACGTTCCGGCCGGCGCCGACAAACCCGATCGTGATCGCGGCGATCGCGGCGACCGAGATAGGAGGTAGACCGTGTCCAATGGCAACAGTGTGACGATCGCCGGCAACGTGACCCGCGATCCCGAGTTGCGCTTCACTGCGAGCGGCCAAGCAACGGCCACGTTCGGTGTCGCGGTCAACCGCCGGTGGCAGAACCGTCAGTCCAGCGAATGGGAAGAGGCCACCTCTTACTTCAACGTTGTCTGTTGGCGTGAACTGGCCGAAAATGTCGCCGAATCTCTGCACAAGGGCAGTCGTGTGCTCGTTACTGGTCGCCTCGAACAGCGTTCTTGGGAAGATCAGGCCGGCGCCAAGAAATCGATCGTCGAAATCGTGGCCGAAGAAGTCGGACCGAGCCTGCGGTGGGCATCAGCCCAAGTAACTCGCAACGAGCGTCGCGGTGAAACCGGCGGCGATAGTGGTGGGAGTGGCGGCGGCCCCCGCGGCGGCGGCGAAGGTGGCCCCCGCAGTGGTGGAGGCGGCGCGAGCCGTCCGCCTTCGAACAATGAGCCGGCCTCCGGCGACTATGGATACGACGAGGAGCCCTTCTAATGGCACGCAACAACGATCGGGAGCCGCGCTCCAACAACAAGCGCGCCCCAAAGCAAAACGACACCCGCCGAGTCGGCAAGAAGAAGGCGCCGCCCATCCCCGGCAACGTAACCTGGGTCGACTACAAAGACGTCAACCTCCTGCGCAAGTTCACATCGGAGCGGGGCAAGATCCGCTCACGGCGAGTCTCGGGCCTCTCGGTCCAGCAGCAGTCAGCCGTCGCCATCGCCGTGAAGACGGCTCGCGAACTGGCGCTGCTGCCCTACGTGAACCGCAATATCACCGAACGCAGTCCTCGTCCTCCCCGACGCGACGCTCCCGAGGGGGCCAAGTACGAGACCGAGGGCGAAGATACCGAAGTCGAAGCCGACGTTGACACCGCCGAGGAGGTTTGATCCATGTCGAAGGTTCTCTTACGTTCTGATGTGGGCGGGCTCGGCAAACGCGGCGATATCGTCGACGTCGCCGACGGATATGCCCGTAACTTCTTGTTCCCCCGCAAACTTGCCATGGCCGCGTCGTCGGCCAGCCTGGCGCAGGCCACTTCTATGCGCAGGGCCCGCGATCTACGCGACGCCAAAGACCGGGAATCGGCCGAGACCGTGGCCCGGGCCCTAGTGGCCAAGGTGATTACGTTTTCGTCGAAAGCGCACGACGGCAAGCTGTTCGGATCGGTTTCGGTCAACGATCTGGTCGACGCGGTCAAGAAGCAGACGGGCATCGATCTCGACCGCAAGGCCTTGCGCCTCGCCGACAACATCAAGACCACCGGCACGCACGAAGTTCCGGTGCGCTTGCACAATGACGTGCAGTTCCAGCTCAACGTCGAGGTTTCTGCGGCCTAATCGTCGTTCAGTTAGTCGAGCGGCCCAGAACCGGATTCATGGTTCTGGGCCGCTTGTAGTTGGAACCCGTATTGGCTCCGTTTCGGCGACGCTCAAAAACTGTCACAGTCCCTTGTCATGCTGGCGGAATGGGACAGGCTGTGGATAAAGCAGGACTTGTACACAGTGCTGTCCACAGGACGGCCACGACAATCCGGAGGTTGCCCCCGCATAATCCGAGGTTTACACCCCTGGTTGTTCCCAGGTTTGGTCCGTCATGCTGAGTGCTCCTATGGCGAACGCGCAGAGCCTTGTACCCCGTCGACTGGCCGACTCGAGCTACCGGTGAGCCGCTTCGATGGGCCGTCGAATTCACCGGCTGGATCCGGCGGAGGTTCGCATTCGGCGCGGCTCCTTCCCCACAACCTGGAAGCCGAAGAATCGCTTCTAGGCGCCATGCTGTTGTCTCGCGAGGCCATTGCCGCAGCTGTCGAACGGGTCAAGGCCGACGACTTCTATCGCCCGGCCAACGGGCACATCTTCGAGGCCGTCGTGTCGCTCTACGGTGCCGGAGAGCCGGCTGATCCGGTCACCGTGGCCGAGGAGCTGAGGCGGGCCGGGCTGCTCGAAGGGATCGGCGGATCGGTCGTGTTGGTCGGACTGCAGGCCGGCACTCCGACGACCACCAACGCCATTCACTACGCCCGAATCGTGGAAGAGCTTGCCCTCTTGCGCCGGCTCATCTCCACCGCCGGCGAAATCGCCGAGATCGGCTACTCCCTACCCGACGATGTGATCAAGGCCATCGACAACGCCGAGTCGATGATCTTCGCGTTGGCCGAAAAGAAGTCGGCCGACACGATGGCATCCATGCGCGACTTGCTGTCGGCCAGTCTCGATCGCCTTGAAATGCTGTATGAGCGGGGCGATTCGATCACCGGCGTCCCAACCGGCTACTTCGATCTCGACGAACAGCTCAACGGCCTCCAGCCGAGCGGGCTCTACATCGTCGGCGCCCGTCCGGCCATGGGCAAGTCGAGCTTTGCACTCGGCATGGCGACCAACGCGGCGCTCAAACACGGTCGGCCGGTCATATTTTTTTCGTTGGAAATGAGCCATCTCGAATTGACGCAACGCATTTTGTGCTCAGAAGCGCGGGTCGACTCGGTGCGCATGCGTAACGGCAAGCTGCACGCCGACGATTGGCCCAAGATCACCGCCGCCGTCACCCGCCTGGCCGACGCGCCCATCTTCATCGACGACAACCCCCAGCTCACCATCATGGAGATTCGGGGCAAGGCGCGACGACTGAAGGCCCGCGTGGGCGACCTTGGCATGATCGTGATCGACTACCTCCAGCTCATGAGCGGGCGCTCCTCAGCCGAAAGCCGACAGGTCGAAGTGGCTGAGATCAGCCGGGGACTCAAAATCTTGGCCCGCGAACTCGAAACGCCCGTGGTCGCGCTGAGCCAGTTGTCTCGCGGGCTCGAGAGCCGGGCCGACAAGCGGCCGATGCTGTCAGATCTACGTGAGAGCGGCTCGCTCGAACAAGACGCCGACGTCGTCATGTTCATATATCGGGACGAGGTCTACAACCCCGAGTCACCCGACAAGGGCATGGCCGAAGTAATCGTGGCCAAGCACCGAAACGGGCCGGTCGGCAGTACCCGCCTGGCCTTTCTCAACCATTACACCAAGTTCGAAAATATGGCGCGGGTTTAGGGCTGGCGCCCTCGGGGGCGAGGGCCAAAGCCCCTCTCCCCCGCACCCCC
>JANYDT010000149.1 GCA_025359845.1 Acidimicrobiia bacterium | reverse complement strand
ACAACAACAACTTGTTCTTCCTCATCGTTATCGCCTTTGTATTTTACAGTACGTACATCTTCTATTTCAAGTTTACCACCGAACTTAGCTCGCAGGCCAAAGTGTTCCAGGTCGAGTCGGTGAAGGGCCTGCGGTTGGCGGGCGGAGCCGAACTGACCCGCAACCGGATCGACCAGTTGACCGATCTCGTGAAGCAGTGGGGCGCCAAAGGGTTGGCCTGGTTCAAGGTGAAGGAGGGCGGCGAGGTGGAAGGTCCGCTCGGCAAGTTCCTCAGCGACGACGAGCGGGCCGCGGTTCTTGCCGCGATGGCCGCCCAGCCCGGCGACCTCCTCTTCTTCCAGGCTGGTTTGCGTGACCCCGTTCGGACCATCCTCGGCGCGCTGCGCAACGAACTGGGGCGGCCGCCGGTGAGCGAGGGCGGCCTCAACTTCTTGTGGATCGTGGACTTCCCGATGTTCCACGGAGCGACCGACGAGGGCCGTCCCATCCCGGCGCACCACGCCTTCACCCATCCCCACGTCGAAGACGTCGACCAGCTCGAGAGCGACCCGTTCGCGGTGCGGGCGCAGGCCTATGACCTCACGCTGAACGGCTGGGAGTTGGGTTCGGGCTCGATCCGGATCCACAAGCCCGAACTCCAGCAGCGCATCTTCTCGCTACTGGGCATCACGCCCGAAGAGGCGCAGAAGCGCTTCGGTTTCTTCCTCAACCCCTTCCGCTACGGCGCCCCACCCCACGGGGGGTTCGCGTTCGGAATCGACCGGCTTGCGGCCATCCTGGCCGGCGAAGACAACATCCGTGAGGTCATCGCCTTTCCGAAGACCCAGTCGGGATCCGACCCGATGACCGGGTCACCGACGCCCATCCCCGACAAACACCTCCTCGAACTGGGCCTCCGGATCCTGCCCCCCAAGGCCTGACGGCTACCCCGACCCGAGTCGATCCGAGTAGTCGCAACTCGCGCCAAAACTGCCACCCAAAAGCCCGGTTTTCGATTTGGGTGACAGTTTCGGGCGCGAGTGGTCGGTGCCGAATTGGCCAATCCGGGTCGGTCGCCCGGCTACCCTCGAGGCCATGACGCCGCGTGCCGGGTCGAAGCCCGCTGATCAGTCGACGGATCTGTTCGATGCGGCCTTGGCTGAGCGTCTGGCCACGAGGGGCCCGTTGGCTGCTCGCATGCGGCCCACGAAACTCGACGAGGTCGTCGGGCAGGATCACTTGCTCGGACCGGGCCGGGCGTTGCGGCGCCTGGTCGAGGCCGACCGCCTTTCGAGTGTCATCCTGTGGGGCCCGCCGGGGACGGGTAAGACCACGCTGGCCGGTTTGATCGCGAGCGCCACGGCCAAGCGGTTCGTGGCCATGTCGGCGGTTACGGCCGGCGTGAAGGATGTCCGCGAGACCGTCGAAGGGGCCCGCCGATTGCTGGCCGAGTCTGACCGGGGCACGATCTTGTTCCTCGACGAGATCCACCGGTTCAACCGGACGCAGCAGGACGCCTTGCTGCCCAGCGTCGAGGACGGGACGCTGGTGCTGATCGGGGCCACGACCGAGAACCCGATGTTCGAGGTCAACGGACCGTTGCTGTCGCGCAGCAAGCTCTTCCGCCTCGCCGCCCATACTCCTGACAGTCTCCGGGTGCTGGCCGAGCGGGCGCTGGTGCGTGAGGGTGGTTCGATCGAACCCGATGCGCTCGAGCATTTGGTGCGGCTCGCCGACGGTGATGCCCGGTCGTTGTTGACGAGTCTCGACGTGGCTCTCGCGTTGGCCCGCGACGGAGTCGATCGGCGCATCACCGTGGCCGACGCGGAGGCGGCGGTGGACGCGAGGGTCCTCAGTTACGGCGATGACGCGCACTACGACGTGATCAGCGCATTCATCAAGAGCATCCGAGGCTCCGATGCCGATGCTGCGGTGTATTGGTTGGCCCGTATGCTGGTGGCCGGTGAAGACGCCCGATTCATCGCCCGCCGCCTCGTGATATTGGCTTCCGAAGACGTCGGTCTGGCTGATCCCATGGCTCTCGTCGTGGCCAACGCCGCAGCCCATGCGGTGGAGTTCGTGGGGTTGCCCGAGGCGCAATTGAACTTGGCCGAGGCCACCATTCATCTGGCCAAGGCCCCCAAGTCGAACCGGGCCGCGTTGGCGATCTGGAATGCCATGGGCATGGTTCGTGAGCGCTCCGGCGGCGATGTGCCCGTTCATTTGCGTGACGCTCACTATCGCGGCGCCGCCCGGCTAGGTCACGGGAAGGGATATGAGTACCCCCACGACGATCCGACGGGATGGGTCTCGCAGCAGTATTTGCCTGACGATTTGGCCGGGCACGTGTTCTACAGTCCGTCGGAGCATGGCTATGAGAAGCGGTGGATGCAGGTGTCCCGGCCCGAGCCGATCCCCGAGCCGATCCCCGCGGCGGGGCCGGAGACCGAGCCATGACTTGGTGGGGGTGGTTGCTCGTAGGGTTTCTCGTGGTGCTCGCGGCGGGCCTTGTGCTCGTTGGCTTGACGCTGCGATCGCTCGCTCGTCTCGCTCGTGACGTGGCGACAGGGCTCGACGATCTGCGCCGTGAGACCGTGACGTTGCTGGCCGATACGCGGGCCGCGCTGAGCAAGGAGCAGGGCGCCAACCGCAAACTCGACGCTCTGCTCGACTCGGCCGAGTCATTGACCGGTACCGCTGACTCGGCCGGGCGGCTGGCCCACAAGGTGCTCACCCACCCGTTCGTGAAAGTGGCGGCCTTTTTCACCGGCACCAAGCGGGCGGCCCAGCGGATGCGAAAGGTCACGGCGCCCAAGAATCGGCCTGGACCGAAACGGCCCCGCCGGGGTTAGAAACGGGCCCGCCGATGTAAAGGACCTACGACGGTCCACCGCGGCGACGGGGCCGACAGGTAAAGTCTATTGATGCTATCGCCCGCTCGCTGGAGGCTGCTCGGCGTGCTGGCGCTGGCGGCGCTGCTGGTGTTCGTGCAAGGACGGGCCGTGCTCGGTCAGTTTCAGCGGGGCTTTCGCCCGTTCGGCCACCCCCCCACCCGTGTGGCCTGGTCGTGGGACATGTTCAGTGTCCCGATCGAGCGCTGCGTGATGAGCTTCGACCCGCCGGTCAGCACCCCCGAGCGCCGGCTGGCCAGTTTCCGGTCGGAGGTGCGGGCCCCTTTCGAGTGGGACTTCGCCGACGACTCGGTCGCCGGCTACAAAGACTTCGCGAAGGTTTTGTGCGAGAACAAGCTCATCAAGCACGCGCAGCTTTCGTGCTCCACACCCCGAGGACCGAAGCAGGATCGTGTCGACTGCTGAGTCTCTACGACCCGTCGCCGTGTCGCCGCTCGAGCGTCTCCAAACGTGGGTCTCGGGTGGGGTTACGGCGCCGGAGTTCTTCACGTTTCGTCGCCTGTTCGCAGCGGTGTGGCTGGTGTACGACGTCGTCGACGTCAGCCTTCGCGGCACGGTGGGAGCGCGGGACTGGTTCTCCGACTTCAATGGCTACCCCAAGGCGCTGTTGGTCTTGCAGTTGGTGTGCATCGCCGCCGAGGTCATTTTGGTGGTTGGACGGGCTGGCGGTGCGCTCACTATCGCGTCTGTCGGATTGTTCCTCGCGCGGTGGCGAATCGGCGACAAGTTCTTCGGGCTCAACGATTTTCGGCACATCACGGTTGTGGCGCTGCTGCTCGCATTTCTACCCGCGAACAAGGGTCCGCACGCCCCCGGCTGGTTGGTCGACGTCTTCAGGTGGGAGACCGCGTGGGTGTACCTCGCCACCGGATTCCTGAAGGTCAACTCGGCCTTTTTGTCGGGCGGCCACCTTTACGTGCGCCACAACTACCTGCGATTGCGAGGCTGGCCCTATCCCGGCGTTGTGTCGGGGCTGTTGGAACGCCATTGGGTCAACCGGGGGCTGGCTATTTTCACGGTGGTCGCCGAGTTGTCGATTGGACTGCTCCTGCTGGCACCGGCGCTGCGGGTGCGCCGTCTGGCGCTGCCCATAGCCATCGCCATCCACGGCGGCGCCGCGCTGCTCGTCGACGTCTGGTTCTTCGGGGTGTCGATGATCTTGCTGGTCTGGTGTGTCAGCCGCCAGCCGGTCGGCCGCCAACCAACCGGCCGCGAACCGGTCGATTCGGCCCAAACGGTGATCGAAGGGGCGCTCGACAGGGCAAACTAAGGACATGATCAAGCGACTCACTTGGTGGGCGGCCGGAGCCGCCATGGGGGCCGTTGGATCGGCGTACGCCAAACGTAAGGTGAAACAGACGGTGGCCCAATTGGCGCCGTCGGCGATCGCCGGGCGGGGAGTCGGAGTCGTGAAAGATGTCGCGAAAGACCTGAAGGTGGCGTTCGGCGATGGCAGGACGGCCATGCGAGAGCGGGAGACCGAGCTGCGCGATCGCCTCGAAGACCGCCGCCGCCCGTATCGTTCAACCGTCGGCGCCCCTGGCGTCAGTGGTGTCGGCGAAGCTGCGCCGAACCGCGGCGGGTGAAGACCCCAAGCGGTCGGCTGGGGCTCGTTGCCACCGACCTTGACGGCACCCTCCTCGGCTCCGATGACAAGGTGTCGGCCCGCACCCGTGCCGCCGTTCACGCCAGCTTGAGCACGGGGGCCCGGTTTGTGATTGCGACGGGGCGTCCGCCGCGTTGGACGGGTCCGGTGGCCGCCACGCTGGGCGTGAACGGCGTCGCCCTCTGCGCCAACGGCGCCATCACCTACGATCTCGCCGCCGGCAAAGTTCTCCGGTCGCGCCTTATGGCCACTGACGCGTCGCGAGCCACTGTCGCGGGCATCTTGGCCGTGCTGCCCGACGCCGCGTTCGCCATCGAACTGGCAGACGGGGGTTTGGCCCACGACCCGGCCTATGTGCCCAAGTGGCCGATGCCCGCAGGCACCATCGTCGCTCCCGTAAAGGAGCTGATCAACCGGCCGATCGTGAAGATGCTGGTGCGTTACGACGGACACGCGCCCGACGCGTTGTTCGACATCGTCAGGCGGGCCGTGAACGGATTCGCCCACGCCACCCAGGGCGGCAGCGACACTCTCATCGAGATCATGGCCATCGGCGCCAACAAAGGCGATGCGTTGGCCGAGCTCGCGGCTGAATGGGACATCGACGCGAATCATTGCGTGGCCTTCGGCGACATGCCCAACGACATCGAAATGCTGCAATGGGCCGGACTGGGCGTGGCGATGGACAACGCCCACGCGACAGTCAGAGCGGTGGCCGACCACGTGACTCACAGCAATGACGATCACGGCGTGGCCGCCGTTCTCGAACGCCTCGTCGGCTAGTGCCGTGACCACAATCCTACGCCTCGTCCCACGCCGTATTTCGCGTGGCAGCGCAGCTGCCGGATGAGGCGTGGGTTTGTGGTTGAGGCGCTAACGCGCCGCTAAAGCTCGGTTACCGCCTGGAGATGTCTCTCGTCGTCCCGAGAAAACGCCCCCGACATCACTTCCGGCCCCGGTAGGCTGGCTGGTCATCATGTCGACCCCTCCTCGCTCCGCCAATGATGTGCGCCGCGCCTTTCTCGACTTCTTCGTGCGCCACGGTCATACAGAGGTGGCCAGCGCTCCGCTCATTCCCCATGACCCCACCGTGATGTTCACGGTGGCCGGAATGGTGCCGTTCAAGTCCTATTTCACCGGCGATGAAGTGGCGCCTTACAAGCGGGCGGTGTCGTCGCAGAAATGCGCGCGGGCTGGCGGCAAACACAACGATCTCGACGACGTCGGACGAACCGCCCGCCACTGCGTCTTTTTCGAGATGCTAGGCAACTTCAGTTTCGGCGATTATTTCAAGAGCGACGCCATCCCGTTTGCGTGGGACTTCGTCACCAACGTCTTGGGCTATGACCCGGAGTTGTTATGGGTGACGGTCCACGAGTCCGACGACGAGGCCGAAGAGATCTGGCTCGATGTATCGGGTCTGCCGAAGCACCGTATCCAGCGCCTCGGCGACAAGGAGAACTTCTGGCAGATGGGTGAAACCGGCCCATGCGGACCGTGTTCGGAGATCTTCATCGACAAAGGGCCAAAATGGGGCCAGGACGGCGGCCCGCTCCACGGCGGGGAGGAACGCTTCTTGGAGTTCTGGAACCTCGTCTTCATGCAATACGACCAACGCGCCGACGGGTCACGCGACCTGCTACCCAAGCCATCGATCGACACCGGCGCAGGACTCGAGCGCAACCTGTCGATCCTGCAGGGCGTCGACTCCATCTGGGAAACCGACTTGCTGGCCCCGTTGATCGAATCGGCGTCGTCGCTCACCAATACCCGCTACACGGCGGCCTGGGATTCGGCCGACGACCTGTCACTGCGCATCCTCGCCGAACATGCCCGATCGGCGACCATGCTGGTGAGCGATGGCGTGTTCCCTTCGAACGAGGGACGCGGCTACGTGCTGCGCCGCATCTTGCGCCGGGCCATCCGCCACGCCTATCGGCTCGGAACCGAGAAGCTGATTCTGGCGCCGATGATCGACACCGCCATCGCCATCATGGGTGATGCCTATCCAGCGGTGCGCGAGAAGCGCGACTTCATCAATGGCGTCGTCGCCCGTGAGGAGGAGCGATTTCGCCAAACCCTCAAGACCGGCAGCGTCATCCTCGACAACGAGCTCGATGCGCTCCAGGCCAAGGGTGCGATAGGTGCCGCACTCAGCGGGGCCGTTGCCTTCCAGCTCCACGACACCTACGGCTTTCCGCTCGAACTCACCACCGAGATCACGGCCGAGCGCAATGTGCCCGTCGATATCGGTGCGTTCAACGACGCCATGGCCGAGCAACAGCGCCGGGCCCGCGACGCCCGCAAGAATGCCACCACGCCCGAGGCCCTGGCCGAGCAGTACCGTGCGATCATTCGGCGCAACGGCACGACCGAATTCGTCGGGTACACGGCCACCGAAACCGAAGCCATCGTGGTCGGCGTGGTCCAGAACGGCGAAGACCTTGAAGTGTTCCTTGACCGCACCCCGTTATATGCCGAATCGGGAGGACAAGTCGGTGACACCGGCACGATCACAACCCTCGATGGGGTGGCCACCGTGGTTGACACAACCTACGCGCTGCCCGGCCTCGTCCGTCACCTCGTCACGTTCAAGGGCGACGGTGGGGCCATCGAAGTGGGCGCGAGGGCGGAGTTGAGCATCGACACGGGCCAGCGCGATGCCACCCGCAAGAACCACACAGGCACACACCTTTTGCACTGGGCGTTGCGCCAGGTGCTCGGCCAACACGTGAAACAAGCGGGTTCGCTCGTCGGCCCCGATCGGCTGCGTTTCGACTTCAGCCACTATGACGCCGTAACTCCCGAGCAGATCCGTCGCATCGAGACGCTCGCCAATGAGATCGTCCTCACCGGCGCGGCCACCGAAAACCCCGAGGTGGCCAAGAGCGAGGCCGAGCAAATGGGCGCGGTTGCCTTCTTCGGTGACAAGTACGGCGAGAAAGTACGCGTTCTGCGAGCCGGTCCGTCGCTGGAGTTTTGCGGTGGGACCCATGTCGCCAATGTCGGGCAGATCGGTGCCATCAAGATCGTGCATGAAGGATCGATCGGGTCGAATTTGCGCCGCATCGAAGCCACCACCGGCCTCGCTACGATCGAGCGTCTACGCACCCAGGAGGGGCTGCTCGCGGCGGCTGCCGTGGCCCTCAAAGTGCCGCCCGATGCGGTACCCGGGCGGATCGAAGCGCTGTTGGGGGAGCGCCGCGAGTTGGAGCGTCAGATCGAAACGGCTCGCCGCCAGGCGGCTGGGGGAGCCGCCGCGGAGCTGGCCACGGCCGCCGAGGACGGCGTGGTGGTGGCCCGAAGGGACGGACCGGAGCGTGACGATTTGCGCGATCTCGCCATTGCGGTGCGCGAACAGCCAGGCATCCGTGTAGTCGTGCTCATGGGCGCGCCGGAAGGGGGAGGGGTGGCGCTCGTGGCGGCAGTCACGAAAGCCAGCGGACTCAACGCGTCGACCCTCATCGCCGCGGCGGCCAAGGCGGTGGGCGGTGGAGGCGGCAAAGCCGCCGATCTGGCAATGGCCGGCGGCCGTCATCCCGAGCGTCTTGGCGAGGCCCTTGCCCTCGCTCGCGCCGCGGTCGGCCTGCCGGCTTCCGGCTGAGCGCGGGCGGGGATCAATGGGGCGGATCATGGCGATCGACTTGGGCACCAAACGCATCGGGGTAGCGTGTTCCGACGTGACTCGCACTCTCGCTTCCCCCCACGCGGTCATCGAGCGTCGTGGCTCACTCGACGCCGATCACAAGGCCCTTCGTCGCGAGGCCGATGAACTCGAGGTCGAACTCGTCATCGTCGGATTGCCTTTAAGTCTTGATGGCCGCGACGGACCGGCCGCTCGTGGCGTCAGAGCTGAAGTGGAAACCTTGCGCGCCGCATTCGACCCCATCCCCGTTCAACTGTTCGACGAGCGCTTCACCACCGTGACTGCTCATCAGTCGATGAGGGAACGCAACATGAGGGGGCCGGCCCGCCGCAAGGTGGTCGACAAGGTAGCCGCGGCCGTCATGCTCCAAAACTTTTTGGACACCGCGTCATCATGAAGTTCCGAGGATCACGACCCGCGGCCAAACCGTCAACGGGCGCGCCCCAAACGACGAACCCGCGGCGCCCGACCGCGGAGCCGGAGGCACCCGGCGTGGCCCAACCAAACCGAATCGAGGGAACTGGTGCGGTCGGGGTCGCGTCCGTGGGGTCTGGGTCGGTGGGGTCTGGGTCCGTGGGGACCGGAGGGGTCGGTGGCGGCGCTGCCTCCGGTGGCGAAGATGAGTGGCGCAGCGCGTGGGCCCAGGACTGGCCGGAGGAGCAATGGGAGCATGCCGAGACCGGCCCCGACGCCGATGCCACGCAATCGCTCGCCGCCGATGATTGGGACGACGACCCCTATGGTGGGCGTGAATCGAGAGGGCGCCGCTATGCCCGCGAGTCGATGCCCCGCCCCCCGCGTCGAGGTCGAGGGCTGCTCACGGTCTTATTCGTTCTGGTCATCCTGACCGGCGCCTCTCTGCTTGGCTTGCGATGGGTGCAACGCCAGATAGACCCGCCCGGACCGGCCGGCGAAGCGGTGCAGATCGATGTGCCGAAAGGCACATCGACGGCCAGTATTTCCAAACTCCTGGAGCAAAAGAAGGTCATCACCAACGCCACGGTGTTCCGCTACTACGTGCAGATTAAGGGGAAGGGCGGTTTTCAGGCGGGAAGTTACAGGTTGCCGGTAAACGACAAATTCGACGATGTGCTCTCGATTTTGGCGAAGGGGCCCGTCCCTCCCGATACCCACAAGTTGACGATTCCTGAAGGGTTCCGGCTCACCCAGATCGCCGACCGAATAGCCACCCTGCCAGGACGCTCAGCCGCCAAGTTTCTCGAAGCGGCCAAGTCGGGTGTCGTGCGATCAGAATTTGGGCCGACCGGCTCCTCGAACCTTGAGGGTCTGTTGTTTCCTTCTACTTACACGATCGAAGACACCGATGACGAGACGACCATCTTGCGCAAGATGGTCGAGACCTTTGATCAAACCGCCACCGACGCGGGGGTGGCCGACGCGGCCACGGGAGCGGGCGTCTCTCCATACGAGGCTTTGATCGTGGCCTCTCTCATCGAGCGAGAAGCCAAGCTACCCCAGGATCGTGGTCCGATTGCCCGCGTCATTTACAACCGCTTAGCCAAAGGCCAAGCTCTCCAAATCGACGCGACCATCGTCTACGCGCTGGGAGGCACCGTCGATCGGGTGTTGGCCAAAGACTTGCATGTCGCCTCTCCGTACAACACCTACGACAACAAGGGTCTCCCGCCCACGCCCATCGCGTCTCCGGGACGGGCGTCCGTCGACGCGGCGTTGCACCCCACCCCGGGGGACTGGCTTTACTACGTGGTCACCGGGGCGGACGGATCGCATTCGTTCGCAACGTCGTATGCCGAGCATCGACGTAACATTGCCCTCGCCAAGGCGCGAGGACTGCGGTAGGTGAGGTGACCGGCCTTCGGCGGGCTATCTCGGGCCACACTCGGGTGGTCGGGGTGGTCGGTGATCCGGTTCGTCATTCGTTGTCGCCCACGCTGCACAACGCCGCTTTTGCGGCCTCTGGACTGGACTGGGCGTACGTCGCTTTTCCGGTGGTGACGGGGCAGGCTCTGCCCGCATTGATGGCCATGCGAGTGCTCGGGATTGATGGCTTCTCGGTGACCATGCCCCACAAGACTGAAATGTTGGCAGGGTGCGACTCCGCCTCGGACGACTCGGTAAAGCTGGGCTCGATCAACACCATCGTGCGGAATTCTGACGATTCACTTCACGGAGAATCGACCGACGGACCGGGGTTCATTGATGCGCTCGTGGCGGCCGGCGTGGATCCTGTCGGAATGGATTGCCTGATACTGGGAGCGGGCGGGGCGGGGCGGGCCGTCATATTGGCGCTGGCTCGGGCCGGGGTCCGTCGCATCGTGGTCGTGAATCGGTCGGCCGAGCGCGCCGCCGGGGCGGCCGCCCTCGCCCCGAACATCGCCGTCGTCGGCTCCGCCGACGCCGGTGACTCGTGTTCGCTGATCGTGAATGCGACCCCCCAAGGCATGGGTGACTCATCGGCCCTCCCGATCGATTTGTCCCGGCTGGGGCCGGGGCAAGTCGTCAATGACCTCGTTTACCATCCCCTCGAGACACCTCTGCTGCGAGCCGCAGCGGCAGCCGGAGCCCGCCCCTTGGGCGGGCTCGGGCCGGGGTCCGTCGCATCGTGGTCGTGAATCGGTCGGCCGAGCGCGCCGCCG
>JANYDT010000117.1 GCA_025359845.1 Acidimicrobiia bacterium | reverse complement strand
CCACACGATCTTCGAAGGCACATCGGAGATCCAGCAGCTGGTCATCGCTCGAGCCATTTCGGGCTTGAGAATTGAGTAGCCGGAGGCCGACCAACGCTGCGCGTGTGGGAGACCGCTCGTGGCGAGGTCAGCTCGGGTTGTTGCGTTTCCTGCGTGTCAACATTCCCTAGGCGCACGGGTCGGGCCGGGAGTCGGTCGCGTGCGCCGGCAGCAGGCGGAGTGATCCTGAGCGCTGATACCGGGCGTCCCCTTACCCGCACCTCGGCGATGCAGTTGGAGTACAAGGCGACGGCCTGGCCATCTACCATCGACGCATGATCTGCACCCGCTTCACGGAGATGTTCGGTCTTCAACACCCGATCATGTCCGCACCGATGGCGATGCACTGCGGAGGGACGCTCGCCGCCGCGGTGGCCGCAGCAGGAGCCATGGGCTCGTTCAGCGGCCACGCGACCGAAGGGCCGGACTGGGTGAGAGCGCAGGCGGCACAGGTGCGGGATCTGACTGATCGCCCGTTCGCCATCGGGTTCATCACGCCGTTCCTGCGCTTTTCCGAAGGCCACTTCCAGGCTGCGATTGATGCCCGTCCCGAGGCCATTGCGCTGTCCTTCTCGGATCCGGGCGGTTGGGCTCGCCGAGTGAAAGACGCGGGCCTGCGGCTGATCTGTCAGGCCCAGAGGTTCGAAGATGCCGATCTCGCTGTCAAGGCCGGTGCTGATGTGCTCGTCGCTCAGGGAACTGAGGCTGGAGGTCACACCGGGACGATGAGCCTCCTCCCGCTCCTGATCGGGATCGCCGAGCGACACCCAAACCTGACCTTGCTGGCGGCCGGTGGTATAGCCAGTGGCCGAGCACTGGCGGCCGCGTTGCTTGCTGGTGCCGATGGTGCCTGGCTCGGAACCGCCTTTCTAGCCACACCAGAAGCCATCGAAGTTGACGACGACTACAAGGCGGCGATCGTGGCGAGCGATGGAGGCGACACAGTGTTCACCCGTGCCTACGACATCGCGTCCGGGCGGCCGTGGCCATCAGCCATCGGGGCGCGTGTGCGTCGCGATGCGTTCACGGAGGAGTGGGCCGAACGCGAGGCGGATCTCCGCCACAAACACGACAACGTCACGCCCGGCCACCCGGTCTACATGGGGCAGTCCGCCGGTTCCGTCGACGTTGTCCGGCCCGCCGCGGAGGTCGTGCGGCTGATGAGCAATGAAGCAGAACGAGTCCTCAGCGAACGCCCACTCGCTCTTGTCAATACCGAGTGAGCGCTGCATTGGTAGTATTCGTGGTATGGCAAAAGAGAAGGTTACGATTACGTTAGATCGCCGCCAAGTGGACGAAGTAGTTCGGCTTACAGGCGCGACTTCTACATCGAGCGCAATCGAGCTCGCGCTCCGTCATCTGATCAAGGTCGAGCGACTGGCAAGCGATCTGCGGGCTTATGAGCTTCACCCATCCACGCCGTTCGAGAAGAGTTGGGGTGAACTTTCCCAGGACTGGTCCGACCTAGCCGATGACACCGATTGGGACGCCGTTTGTCAAACCCCGTCCGAACCTCTAGAACGGGTTCATAGCAACGTGGCGAAGCGAGTCAGCAACCGCAACGCGAGACCAACTGACAGCGCCACAGCTGAGCCACCTCCCAAACATCGATCAAGGGTCACCAAAGCGTCATGAGCGATTTGGAGGAGCCGCGAAAGGGCGAGATTTGGATCGCGGATCTCGACAAGCGGCGGCCCGTCGTCGTCCTCACGCGTGACCCCCTGGGGAGCCTTTTGCAGTCGGTACTGGTTGCCCCGATCACGTCACGATCGAGAATGCTCAGCACGGAGGTACCAATTGGTTCGGCCGACGGTATCAACCTCGACTCCGTTGCCAATTTTGACAACATGCAGCGGATCTCGCGGGCGAAACTACGCAACAGAGTGGGCGTGGTGTCGACCTCGACCGCCGAACGCATCTGCGTTGCCATCGCTATCGCGACCGGCTGCGACGATCACAACCACTCCGATTAGACCCGATTAGACCGAAATTTCCATCGCTGCCCCGTAACGCGCAGAAGCCGGTTCCCGTGCTCAGGACAAGCTGTCATCGTGGGACGGTTGCCACACGCGGACTCGTCAGTTGCGGATGATCCAGAGGCGCCGGCCAATCGAGTGCTCCGTCAAGGCGGTCAGAAAAGTTTCTATCGCGGCGGAGACTTCGGACGGCGCAGGGCTCCGCGAAAGCCGGAATACGGCAACCCCGCTGGCGGTGCGCGGATCGAAAGTCAACGGGTTCGCGAAATCGAGGTCGAGCGTGACGAGCACGCGCTGCTCGCTGGCGCAGATTTCGAACCCGCAAGCTGACCCAGTACCCGAGCGGGCCCTCGTACCCGAGCCCACCGAAGTACTCTTGCCCAATAACGTTACGGAAGGCATGACGAAACTTCTTCTCACTTCCGCGGGCGTCAAGAACACGAGCATCCACGACGCGCTGGTCGAGCTTGTAGGCAAACCGATTGCCGACTCCAGCGCTCTCTGTATCCCCACTGCGGGATACGGGCACCCTCAGGGCAGTCCTGGCGGGGCATGGCGTTTCCTTACCGGTCAGGCGTCCACACCTATGTGCGAGCTGGGTTGGAAGTCATTAGGAGTGCTGGAACTCACCGCGCTGCCCAGCATCGACGAAGAACGCTGGGTCACCTGGGTCCCAGAGACAGACGTCCTGCTGGTGAATGGGGGCGACGCTCTGTACCTGTGCCACTGGATGCGGCAGTCAGGACTGGCGGACCTCTTGCCGTCGCTGCGCGAAACGGTCTGGGTGGGGCTGAGCGCCGGGAGCATGGTGATGGCGCCCAACATCGGGGAGGACTTCGTCGGCTGGATGCCGCCCACCGGTGGCGATGAAACGCTGAGACTGGTTGATTTCTCGATATTTCCGCACCTGGATCATGAGGACCTGCCCGAGAATTCCATGGCCTACGCAGAAAGATGGGCCGCCGACATGACTGTGCCGTGTTATGCGATTGACGATCAGACCGCCATCAAAGTAACTGAGGTGCCGTCGAAGTCGTGTCCGAGGGGCACTGGATGCTGTTTTCCTCCTAACGTCAGTCACTGATCGCTCCGTTGTTGATGTGCGATCTGCCAGGACGTCTATTCCCGCGAACAGGCGGTGAGTGAAATAGGATCGGCCGTGACAAGCCGCTATTTCGACGGACTGGAACAAGGCGAAGATCCTGTGACGCATCACCAGCACCGAGCACCAAGCCATGGCTGAGTCGGCCACGATTCGCAACCATGCGGCGTTCATTTCGTCGGTGGCGGACCTCCTACGCGGCGACTACAAACAATCGGAGTACGGGAAGGTCATTCTTCCCCTCGTCGTGCTTCGCCGTCTCGACTGTGTGCTGGAACCGACCAAGGCCACGGTGCTGGCCGAGCACGAGCGTCACGGTGACCGCGAGGCGATCTTGGCCAAGGCGGCGGGGCAGGCGTTCTACAACACCTCCAAGCTCGACATGGCTCGGCTCCTCGACGATTCGAGCAACGTGCCGGGCAACCTGCGCACCTACATCGCCGGGTTCTCGTCCGCCGCCCGCGACATCGTGGAGAAGTTCGAGTTCGACGCCCAGATCACCCGTCTCGACCGCTCGAACCTGCTCTACAAGGTCATCGGCAAGTTCGTCGACATCGACCTGCACCCCGACCGGGTCTCGAACCTCGAGATGGGGTACCTCTACGAGGAGCTGATCCGGCGCTTTTCGGAGCTCTCCAACGAGACGGCCGGTGAGCACTTCACGCCCGTGAGGTCATACAGCTCATGGTGCGCCTGCTGTTCATCGAAGACGACGGCGCGCTCACCAAGCCGGGCATCGTGCGGACCCTGTTCGATCCGGCGTGTGGCACCGGCGGCATGTTGTCGACTGCCGAGGACTACCTCCGCACAGTCCACTCGGCAGCTCGGCTCGAGGTCTTCGGCCAGGAGCTGAACGCCGAGACGTACGCCATCTGTCGCTCCGACATGATGCTGAAGGGCCAGGACGCGTCGCACATCGTCTACGGCAACTCCTTCAGCGAGGACGGCCACCAGGGCGCGCACTTCGACTACCTCCTCGCCAACCCGCCGTTCGGTGTGGAGTGGAAGAAGGTCGAAGACGCCGTGCGTACCGAGCACGCCAAGGCCGGGTTCGCCGGACGCTTCGGCGCCGGCCTGCGCCGCATCAACGACGGCAGCTTCCTGTTCCTGCAGCACATGATCTCGAAGATGAAGCCGGTCGAGCAGGGTGGCTCGCGCCTGGCGATCGTCTTCAATGGGTCGCCGCTGTTCACTGGTTCCGCCGGATCGGGTGAGTCGGAGATCCGCCGATGGATGATCGAGAACGACTGGCTAGAGGCCGTCGCCGCGCTGCCCGATCAGCTCTTCTACAACACCGGAATCTCGACGTACTTCTGGATCGTGACGAACCGCAAGAGCCGGCACCGGCGAGGCAAGGTGCAACTCGTCGACGCACGCGACCTGTTCGTGAAGATGCGCAAGAGCCTCGGCGAGAAGCGCAAGGCGATCTCGACAGACCAGATCGCCGAGATCACCCGCCTCTACGGCGAGTTCGCCGAGGGTGAGCGGGTCAAGATCCTTCCGAACGAGTCGTTCGGCTTCCTGCGCATCACCGTCGAACGGCCGCTGCGCCTGCGCTGGGAGATCAGCGACGAGACCATCGCGCTGGTCCGTGTGGCGAAGGGGTTGGCGAAGCTCGAAGGCGCTTCC
>JANYDT010000254.1 GCA_025359845.1 Acidimicrobiia bacterium | reverse complement strand
TCGATCACCGCGTAGACGTTCGTGACTTGGCGCTCGCGATCGATTATCGCGCCATGGGCATCGACCAGCAGCCCCAAACACTTCGTTCCGCCCATGTCGATCCCAATTGTGGGACCAACGCTCGTCATGGGCCGACCGGGTTGTGATGCGATCAAGTCTCGAGTGACTCGACGCGACGCTTCAGTTCGCGCAGCGCCGTGCTGATGATTTTTCCTTCGGCCCGACGCTTCACAAAGCCCGGGATCGGCACGACCAACTCTACCGAGAGTTTATAGGTGATCTCGGTGCCATCGGCCACGTCGTCAAAATGGTAAACGCCGTCATAGGCCCGCATGATATCGCCCTCGAGGAGCCGCCACGACATCTCCGAAGGCGCCGCGTCGTAGCGGTATTCCAGAACACAACTGGCACTTCGGCCCATGGCTGCGGCCCTAAAAGCCACCTTCGTACCGCGACCCTGGTCGTCGCGCTCGAGCACGTGACAGTCTTTGATGTCGGGCGCCCAGTCCGGATAACGCTCAAAATCGAGTGCGACGCCGTAGCACCGAGCCAGCGGCGCTACAACGACCAACTTTTCGGTGGCCTGCTCAGTCATGCCCTCTCACATCGCTCATGAAGCTCCTATCTTGGCCTAGATCGCTGCGCCTGGCGAGCATCTCGCTCTAGATCCATCAATACGGTATCCAACTGCGCCGCCAGACGCTCGTGATCGAGGTCGGCTTCGACCCGACGACGGGCGGCGAGACCCATTTCGCGCAAGAGGGGACGGTCGCTCAGGAGTTCGTCGATCACGGCGGCCGCCGCGTGCGCATCGCGAGGATGTTGCACGATTCGCCCGGTTACCCCGTCTATCACCGCGTCAGCCGCTCCCCCACTGGCTCCGGCGACTTGGGCCACTCCGGCTGCAGCCGCCTCGATGAAGACGATGCCGAAGCCTTCCTGTTCCAGCCCGAACCAGCGATTGCGACAAAGCATCACGTAAAGATCAGCGGTTCGGTAGAGGGCGGCGAGATCGTCGTCAGAGAGCCGTCCGAGGAAACGAACATCGACGGACACGGTGCGTGAGATGTGCGCCAAACGGCGCTCCAAGCGGGCGCGGTCACGACCGGCTCCAGAAATGGCCACGACCAAACCCGGGTATTTCGAGTGCAGAAGCCCCGCGGCATCGATCAGCCGGTCCATGCCTTTGCGGGGCACAAGTCGACTCGAACTGGCTATCACGGGCCCTTCGGCCGTCATCGGTAGCGATAGATGACGTCGCAATGCGTCTCGCGCCGCGTCATCGGCCACCGGCGAGATACGGCGGGTGTCGACGCCGCACGCGATCACCGTCGCCGGCAGTGCCCTCCCGGCCACCCGTTCGGCCTCGGCCAACGGGTACGGGCCAGCGGCGATGACTCGCGACGCGTGTCTCAGCACGGTGCCCAGAAGGTGCCGCGACCCGGGCAAACGACCGGGCACCGTGATCTCGGCTCCGTGCAGCACAACGGCGTAGGGGAGACCCTTCTTCGCGAGCGACGGCCCGAGCCAGCCCAGGGGAAGGGCAGGGTCGAGCACGACGACATCGGCACCGACCTCGGCGGCCAGGGCCTCGATCTCGCGCTGTACCGACCGGGTCGGCAGCAAGACCCTGTGCCGGCTGCGGACAATTCGCATCGGGGCCGCCCGATCGAAGGCTTCAGCGCCCGGATACGGCGTCGTCAGAACTGTCACCCGATCAGGAGGGAGCCGGCGCCACCATTCCCAAAGCAACGATTGAATGCCTCCCACTTTGGGCGGGAAGTCGTTGGTGACCAACAAGTGCGCCATGGGAGCCCCGGAGGCTAACCGGCCGGGAGGTTCATCTCAGCTCGGACGAGGCCGATCTCTTCGGCCACGGTTGGATCGTCGTCGTGTGCAGGCACAAGGGCCCCGAGTCCCAGGCGCCCCAACGCCCACACGCCATGCGAGCGCAGAAGCGCATCGCTGGACCGCACAGCCCCCCTCAAAGCCTCGACCACCCGAGGGTCATCGGCGCGCCCTACGTTGCCGAGGGCGACGATGGCATTGCGGCGAAGATGGCGCGGGTCGCGCTCAGCGATGTACCAACGGCCGTGGCGAGCCATCAACTCGGCGTCGCTCAACTCGAGCCACTCCAAAAGATCGACGGTGGCCACGTCGCCCTCGTCAGGCGGCGAAGGAGGTTCGCGGCGGTCGTGGATGCGATTGGGCGGACACACTTCTTGGCAGTCATCGCAGCCATACACGCGGTCGCCGAGCGCCTCCCGAAACTGCCGAGGAATGACCCCTGGGGCCTGGACCAACCAAGCGAGGCAGCGGCCGGCGTCGATCACCCCCGGCGCCACGATGGCCCCGGTCGGGCAGGCCGGTTCGCAGGCGCGACACGTGCCGCAGGCGTCGGCCACCGGCGCCGACGCCGACGGCAAGGGCGCCGTCGTAAGCACCGACCCCAGCACGAACCAGGACCCCTGACCGGGGAGCAGTAGGTTGGCGTTGCGTCCGAACCAGCCGATTCCGGCTCGATGGGCGATGGCCCGATCAACTATCGAATTGTCGTCGGCCAGCACCAGCGTACGAAACCCTCCGTGGTTTAGAGCATCGGCGATCTGATGAAGGGCCACCCGAAGGGGCGCGTACCGATCGCCCCAGGCGTAGCGGGCCACCCGACCCGTGGGTCCATCGCCGGAGGCGACCGGATCGGCACGCGAATATCGCAAGGCCCCAACCACGACCGACCGGGCGCCGGCCAGAGCGGCTTGGGGATCGGTGGATCGATCGGGATTCTTGTACGTGAACCGCATGCCGGCGTGAAGCCCCTGGGCCTTTCGCTCGTGGAGGAGGCGGCGCGCCTCGGAGAGCGGCTCGGCGCTGGCGATGCCGACGGCATCGAGCCCGGCGCGACGACCGACATCGTGGACGACTTGCGCCAGTTCATAGGGAGATGTGGTTTTTCGGTGCGCACTGGTCGCGACCAACTCGCGTCGCCGTTGACTCACGGCGCGCCTCCGGCGCGAGAGTTACTCCGGCCCATTGGCGATGGCGGCCGTGAGTTTGCTGTAGCGAAGTCTCGGCGCCAATCCGGCACGTTGGAAGACGCCGAGCGAGGCGACCTCGCAGGCATCGAGCGAAACGACGGTGCTCGATGACCCCCTAGGCCCCCCGCACAAAAAGGTGACCACGCAGTCTTCGCACCAAGACGAATCATAGAGGGCGCAATCGTCGCAGGAAATCCGAAGGACGTCCTCATGAGGGGAAGGGAGACGCATGGATCGGAACTTAACGAACAGGGTGTGACAAAAACCCCGATGAGCCCCAAACGGCCACGAACTGTTGACTCGAAATCACGTTCGCCCCCCGGTCGACCGACCCCAGACGGACCCGTCGATCGCTTGAGACGACCACTACCGCTCGCCCTGGCGCGACGACGCCGATCAGGTCCAAAATAACGTCATCGGCATCGACCCGGGGCGGGGAAAAGGACGTCCGTACCCTCCGCGCTCGAGTACCTGCCCCCTGCGCGACCGCGGTCTCGGCCACGATGTCGGCGTCGGTCCCATCGAAGATCACTTGAAAGTCCGCGGCCGTTCGCGCCGCCAGTTCCTCAAGAACATCGACGAGGCGGCGCCGCTGATCGCTGGCCGACAACGACGTCCACTTCCATTTCGAAACGTTGTATCCGTCGACCAGCACCAGCACACCCGGCACCCGCAACAGAAAATGGGCGGCTTCAGGAGCATCGTCGAACATGGCCGGAGGAAGCGGCGTGGGCCGACGGCCCGAGCGAACCGCGCTGGCTCGTTCGAGACGCGACGGCGTGGGGGCCCGGGGCGCAAACGTCGGCGGTGTCGCGTCGGCCGGCTCCGGCCGATGATTTCCGGCACCGTGAACGTCTTCGATCGCCGTCCTGACCGCGTCGACGGCGGCCAGCGCCTCGGCCACCGCGTCGGTTAAAGTTTGTCGCTGCGACCGCTCTTCTCTCAAGCTCGACAGCTCTCTATCCGCATCGCGGCAGGTCGAGAGCAGGGTCTTCACTTCTTTGTCCAACCCCCGAATTCGTTCCGTGGCGACCTGCAAGGCGTTGTCGAGCAGCGCGTTGGCCCGCCGAGACTCCTCAAGCGCTTCCTCGAGCGCGCTGCGAGCATTTCGTTCGGCCGCCGCCGCGGCTTGCGCCAGGGCCAGATCGGTGCGCGACTTGGCCAGCCCGGCTTCGGCCCGCCGGGCCGACGACTCGGCTCCGGCCAGGCGGCGTTCCCATTTTCGGTCAGAACGTGAGGCCGAGTGCTCCTCCATCTCGTCGTGGGTCTCATTGGCCAGGCTCTCTAGGTCATTCTCCCAGCCCTCCGGGCGGTTCAGGAACAACATTCCACTGACGCCGACCAGTGCCTCCGTTGCGATTCCCGCCACCCGCTCGCGAAAGACCACATCGTCATCAATGACCTTACGGGCGGCGCGCAACGCGGGCGGCGGAATCCGGCGGGTGAACTGAAGAAACGGTCGCAACCCGTTCGGAGCTTGCATTGCGGGGGTCGCCCGTTCCCCGGTCTGAGCAACGATGACCGCGAGTTCGAGCACCGGCGTCAGCAGCGAAAGCACTCCGGTTGCGGGTTCGCGCGCTCCTTCGGCCACCCGATCGTTCACGAACCGCGTTTTCTCACGGGATCGGCTCCGGGTGAGGCCAGCGCTACGACGGCTTTGCCGTGTCCGCACCAGCGGCACGTAATTTCGTCAAGGCGTTCCTCCAGAACCTCCTCGGATTCGATCGTCAGCTCTCCGCCCACAGAATAATGGTGAAAGGCCCGAGTGCGACGCGACGTCGTCACGTCGAAACGGGTCAAATTCCCGCAGCCATCACACCTATACCGATTCACGCGCTCAGATCGTAGCGGGAGCCGTCCGGGCGGAGAACGGAGGCAATACCGTGTCCTCGAACTCTTGTTCGTCTACGCTGATGCTGTGCCTCGAACTTCCCGCCCCGAGCGCGACCGCCAACTGCGCCAGCTCTCCCTCGACGATCTCGGGACGCCGCTTTCCGAAGTTACCTTTTGCGTCCTCGATCTCGAAACGACGGGAGGTTCGGCCCGAAATGGAGACGCCATCACCGAAGTCGGCGCGGTGCGCTATCGGGGCGGAGAACGACTCGGCGCATTTCAGACTTTGGTCAACCCCGGTTCGTCGATTCCGCCCTTCGTTACGTACCTCACCGGGATAACCGAGGCTATGGTCGCCCCCGGCGCCCCCGATCGAAGCCGTGTTGCCCAGCCTGCACGAGTTCATCGGCGGTGCCGTGATCGTCGGTCACAACGTGAAGTTCGACCTGAGTTTCTTAGCGCCGCGGCCACTCGACTCGACTACGAGGTGCTCGCCAATGGGGTGGTCGATACTTGCTCGCTGGCCCGACGGTTAGTGCGTGATGAAGTGGCCAACTGCAAACTCGACACGTTGGCCAGCCGTTTCCGTTTGGCCAACGCGCCGGGTCACCGCGCCCTTGACGACGCGTTGGCCACGGCCGACCTCTTGCATCTGCTCATCGAGCGGGCGGCCGGCCTCGGGGTGCTCGGTCTCGACGGCTTGCTCGAACTCCCGACATCGGGCGTCATCCGCAGGCGGCCAAGCTGAAGCTCACCCGACCGACCGAAGGCGCGGGTTGGCATGTCGGTCCCGTGGCTTCGCTCGCAATGGCGCGGTTGGCGGCAGAAGGGCTCCGACAGGCTCTCGCCGAACTCGGTACCCGACGTGCCGACGATGCCCGCAGAGCGATCGACTCCGGTCAGGTGTTCGAGCCCCTCTCGGCCACGATGCTCACGTTTGCCGGCAACGAGCGTTTCGAGGCCGCCGCGGCGCTCGGGATCGCGGTGGCGCGTTGGCGCGCGCCGTCCAACGTCGGCATCGCATCGACGCGATCCGCGCCACGGGTCGGGTCGAGTGGACGTGGCGAGGCCACCGGTTGACGAGCCAAGACGGGCTCCTCGAGGTACCCGGGGCCCGTTTCCCAGATGTGCATCCGTCTTGCGCCGGCGGCGGCGACGGGCCAATTCTGCGTCAATTCGGCGATGAGCTCGCCTGCTTCGCCACGTGGCTCGACCGACTGGGGTCGAAATGTCGAATCCTGACGTCGGAGAGGCCGTTGGTGCGTCCTGTGGCCCGCATTCCCCGATTCGAGCCGATCGAGCCGGCTACCAGCGTGCGCCGCTCATCCGTCGGCGGCAGTACTCTTTCGCCATGAGCTTGCTCATGGCGTTCGTGGGTGGCTTCTTGGCGGTCTTCGTCATGGGATTGATCGGCTTTGGGCTCCTGCTCCGTTCGGCTAGGCGCGCCCTTCGTGTTACTCCTGAGGCTCGAACCGCAGCCCCTGTGCGGTGGCTCTTCAGCCCCTCCGTGTCGGCGTTTCAACATCGTCGGCTGCGAGCCGCGGCCGGCGTCGCCAGAGCGACCGGGCAGCGTTATCACACCGACGGATGGATCGCCGCCGACTTCCCGGCGTTGGCGGGTCAGCTTCAAGAAGAGGCCGTCGTAATAGAGCAGGCCCTCGTTCGGGCCAGCGCCACGTCCGGTCGCGCCCGCCGGCAGCTGCTTATTCCTGTGGTCGAGCGTATCGAGAGATACGAAGTTTCCGTGTCCCGATTGGTCGCCACCGCCGATGACTGGTCAGCGGTTACCCAGATCTCGACCGCCGACCGCCTACAGCGCGTCGACGACAAGCTCGAGGCCGTCCGCCAGGCTGCGTCGGTGGTGCGCCGGGCCGACTCGTCAGTGCCCTAGGGTTCGCGATGCCCTAGGCTCCAGGGTCCGCGACAGCCCAGAGCTGGATCGGTCGCACCGGATGGGCAAGGGCTACTCTTGGTGGCTCGTCGCCACCAAGCGCTCGAGCGCAGCGGCGGCATGGCCGCATTCGAGCGAGGCTCGAGCGAGCGCCAAACCGCTCGCGAAGTCGTCACACCGACCGGCCACGATGAAGCCGGCGGCGGCGTTGAGACATACGATGTCACGCACGGGGCCGGCCTCACCGCCCAACAGGCGTCTGACGGCCTGGGCATTCTCCGACGGGGTGCCGCCCCGTAGGTCTTCGGCCGAGGCCGTGGCCAGCCCGAGCGTCGCAGGGTCGAGGGTCCACGGCGTGACCTTGCCGTCGGCCACGTCCCAGACATGAGAACTGGTGGTGGTCGACAGCTCGTCTAAGCCGTCGTCTCCGCGAAACACCAAAGCCCGACTGCCCCGATCGGCCAGCACGCCAGCCATCTTCGGAGCCATTGCTGCGTCGGGAACACCGATGGCTTGGCGGGTCACTCCTCCGGGGTTGGCCAGTGGCCCCAGAAAGTTGAAGATCGTGGCCACCCCAAGTTCTCTACGGACAGGCGCAGCATAGCGCAAGGCCGGGTGAAACTTCGGGGCGAGGCAAAAACCGAGGCCCGCCTCGACCACACATTTGGCCACGCCAGCGGGAGTCAGCTCGAGATTGACACCCAGGGCTTCCAAGACGTCAGCCGAACCAGCCTGAGAACTGGCGGCTCGATTTCCGTGCTTGCAGACGGTAACCCCCCCGCCCGCCAGCACGAACGCGGCCATGGTGGAAATGTTGACGCTATGGCTGCGGTCTCCGCCGGTACCGCAACAATCTACGGCGGCGGCCCGTACCGCTTCTGGCAAGGGCACCGTAGCTCCGTGGGCAAGAAGAACCCCGAGGATGGTTTCGATCTCGGCGACGGTCTCACCCTTGCAGCGCAAGCCGATGGCCAGTCCCGCGATTTGCGCCGGAGTGGCATTTCCGGACAGGACTTCCTCGAAAGCACCGGCCAGCAATTCGCCCGGAAGTTCGGTTTGAGCGGTGAGGAGGCCAAGGACGGACGGCCACCCGCCCCGGTCAGCGAACTGCATGCCGCGGGGCGTTAAGACCCTTGAGGGCCTATGCCGACTTTCGACGCTGGCGAATGATGCGGCGCCGCTCGCGTTCGGTGCATCCGCCCCAAATCCCGTCACGCTCCCGCGCCGCGAGCGCGTACTCGAGACACGCCAGGCGAACTGGGCATTCGCCGCAAACGTTCTTAGCTTCGTCAGCATCTTCATCAGATGCCGGATAGAAGATCTCGGGATCGAGTCCTCGGCAGCGAGCCTGTGAACGCCAAGCCTGGGTCTTCATGATGAAAGTCACTTCCTTGCGGGATAGGTTTCCGGATGGGCCAACCCACAAAGGCTGACCTCGACCCCGGAATCTCGGGGATGAAAGTATGGAACGCGGAAGCACGTCTTGTCCAGTCTTTACCCTGCGCCACGTGTCCCGAACTGGGGATTTGCTGAGAACAAATCCTGTCGTTCGTGACCCAGAGCACAGACCTAGGCGAAGAGTGCACCACGTTCAACGTGAAAACGCAATGAAAAGTTCCCGGAAAAGCAGAACCCTTACGCCCCGTTCACTGGCCGTTCACTTTTCTCGGTCAATCGTGGTCGATCTTGGGTTGGGCGCAGGTCGTTCGGGCTCGGCAAGATCGCGGGCCAGCTCTGAACGAATGGTTGGCTACCACGCAGCTCCTGCTCCTGGACAATGATTGTTGATTGTCGGGGCGCGAAGTGACCAAGAATGGGGGGCGATGGACGACACCGGGACGACCCTTGCCGAAGAAGTCCATCCCGGGCCATCGTCGGCACCTCGGCACCGAGCCACCGCCTTCGTGATGGCGCTGGGCTTAACCGCTCCGGCGCTCGTCCTTCGGGTCGGAGGCGTACACTCGCTCCCCCATCCGGTCGAAGCGCTCCTGTTCGGAATCGCGGTCGTTGGGGCCTCCTTCCTCCTCGCGTGGGCAGCCGAGGCCGCTCAGCTCGACATCGGGGCAGGGCTGGCCATAGCCGTGCTCGCCCTCATCGCCGTCCTCCCGGAATATGCCGTGGATGCGGTTTTCGCATGGAAAAGTGGTCATGGCTTCAAGCAGTTCGGAAGGGTGTGCCATGCCCCCGGGGCGACTGGGGAATCTCCCTGTTCCTTGGCGCTGGCCAACATGACCGGATCGAACCGCCTCTTGATCGGGATCGGCTGGTCGATGGTCGTGGCGGTGGCTTGGTGGCAGTGGCGCAAGCGAAAGATGCCCGACAAAGCGATCGTGTTGCCACGCCTGCGGTCCGTCGAAATCGGATACCTGACCGTCGCCACTATGTATGCACTGACCCTTCCACTCCGACGCTCGCTGACCCTCATCGATGCCGCCGTACTCGTGTTGCTCTTCGCTGCCTACACCCGGCGCGTCGCGGGCGGACCGAGCGAAGAGCCCCATCTCGTCGGCCCGGCCCAAGTCATTGGATCGTTGGCGCAAAAGCGCCGCCGGATCACCGTCGTGGTCATGCTCGTTTTCGCCGCGATTGTCATTCTGGCCAGTGCCGAACCGTTCGCCGAAGCCTTGGTGGCCACCGGGCGCTCGGCTCACATAAACGAGTTCCTCCTGGTCCAGTGGCTCGCCCCGCTTGCTTCAGAAGCGCCCGAGCTACTCGTAGCCGGTCTGTTCGCGTGGCGGCTCAACACCGATCAGGCTCTGTCGACACTGGTGAGTTCGAAAGTGAACCAATGGACCCTGCTGGTCGGGACGTTGCCGATCGTCTTCGCCATCTCGTCGGGCAGCTGGCACGGTCTCCCGCTCGGCGTCGGACAGCGTGACGAACTCCTCTTAACGGCCGCTCAAGCGGCCTTTGCCGTCGCCGTTCTTGCCTCGCTATCGCTCTCGATACGCGAAGCGGTCATGTTGTTCAGCCTGTTCTGGGCCCAGTTCATCGTCGGCGCAGTCGTACCGACGCGCTGGCACGGCAGCGAGCGGATCGTCGTTTCGATCGCGTATCTCGGGCTGGCGGTCGTCTTCCTGATCCGGCAGCGGGGGGCCATGCGGGCCGTGCTACGCGACGGGTTCCTACGCTCGTATGACGAAATGGCGACGTGAGCATCGTGGCGCTGCCGGCGCGATCCGAGGCGCAGCGCCGCCTTGCGGAGGAGACCTTCGACGTGGTCGTCGTGGGCGGCGGAATCACCGGCGCGGGGGTGGCGCTCGACGCCGTCACGCGTGGCTTTCGGACCGCCATCGTCGAAGCCCGGGACTGGGCGTCGGGCACGTCCTCGAAGTCGTCCAAGTTGGTGCATGGGGGGCTGAGATACCTCCAGCAAAAGGAATTTGGCCTGGTCGGCGAGGCCCTTAAGGAACGGACACGGCTCCTGGCCAACGCCCCTCATCTGGTCACGAGGATGGCGTTTCTCATCCCGTTGTTCGGCGCCGCCGGGGTCACGAACGAAGCCTTGGCCAAGGGCTACTCAGCCGCCCTCACGCTGTACGACAAAATCGGTCGGGTCGATTCGGCCATGCGCCACCGTCGCATTCCGATCGACGAGGTCCATGCTTTGGTGGCCGGCATCGACATCGAGCGGATCGGCGCGGCCTTTGTGTACCACGACGCGCAGGCCGAAGATGCCCGCCTCACCCTGGCGATCGTCGGCACCGCCGTCCGCTACGGCGCCGTGGCCTGTAATTATGCTCGTGTCGTAGCTCGGGCCCCTGGAGGAGTGGCGCTCGACGACGGCCGATTTGTGCGGGCCCGCTGCGTCGTCAATGCCACTGGGATTTGGGCCACCGAGGTGATGGCGCTCGACGACGAACCAACCCACCGCTTGCGCCCGGCCAAGGGGGTTCATCTCAGTTTCGACAACGCCCGGATTGGGGCCTCGGTGGCCGTTGTCTTGCCCGCGCGCCGTGACAAGCGTTCCGTCTTTCTCGTGCCCCATGGCCTTCATCAGGTCTACCTGGGCACGACCGATACCCCCTACGAGGGTCCCCTCGACCGGATCTTGGTCGACCCCGAAGACACCGAGTATCTACTGAGCGCCCTCAACGACTGGCTCGTCGACCCCATGACCGAGACCGACATCACCGGCTCGTGGGCCGGTGTCCGACCGCTATTGGAGGGGGTTCGATCGGCCCGGACGGCCGATCTGTCGCGCCGCCACACTGTCGTACGATCGTCATCGGGCTTGGTATCAATCCTCGGCGGAAAGCTGACCACCTATCGGCTCATGGCCGAAGATACGGTTGATGAAGTGGCGAAAGTCCTCGACAAGAAGCGGACTCAATGTGTCACGGCCAATCTTGCCATCGACGAACTGGCGCCGCCCACGGCCGCTTGGGCGGTCGATCACGAGCAGGCGATCACGGTGGCCGACGTGCTCGAACGCCGCTGCCCCACCACGTTGTACGACCGAGCCCGCGCTCTCGTTGAGGCGCCCCAAGTGGCCGATGTATTGGGCGCCAAGCTGGGCTGGACCGAGGCGCAGCGAGCCGATCAGCTGCGGGCCTTCGAGCAGTCGGCCGGTATGACATGAGTCAGCCCCTGCGGTGGCGCGAAGTCGTCGAGGTCGCCGCCATTGCCCTGCGTCGAGCACGGGCCGTCCTGCACCTCGGACCGCCGACAACCGGTGTGGCGATCATCGTCACCGACGACGCCGGCCGCACGCTGCTGGTCCAGACCAGATATCGTCGTTCGTGGGGTCCTCCTGGGGGTTTTATCAAGCCCGGCGAGCTTCCCGAGGCGGCGGCCAGGCGAGAACTCGAAGAGGAGGTCGGGATCACCGAGATTGCGCTCACGCCGCGGGGTCAAGGCAGGGCGACGAGGCGCACGGTAACCCACGTCACGTACATCTTCGTCGGCCACGCTCAGCCCGACGCGGTGACGGGCCGATCGTGGGAAATTCGGGCCTCCGGTTGGTACGGCCGCGACGCGTTACCCAAGTTGAGCAGGACCACTCGCGCCATCGTTTCAGACCCGGCGCACTAGGTAGGCTCGCCGCCATGACCGACTCGACGGGGCGCGCTGGACGGCCGACTCCTCCAGTGCCGCTGCCCGTCGACCGCCGGGTTCGCCTCGACACCGGCTGGGTGTCGGTGCCGGTCGAGTTCGTGACCGCCTGGCGCAACGCCGGAATCGCGGTTTCGCTCGATGTCGACGATCGGGCCGAACACGGACGGGATTGGTGGCCCCTCACGCAGGCGTGGGCGATCCACGATGGCCTGCTTCCTTCGGTTCCGGCGGTGGTCGTGCGCCCCACTTCGGCCGACCAGGTGGCCGTGGTCCTGCGCACTTGCAACGAGGCGATCATTCCCGTTACCCCGATGGCCGGTCGCAGCGGCGTTTGCGGCGCCTCTCTACCCGTCCACGGCGGGGTCGCGTTGGACCTCACCGGTCTGAACGGAATCCGCTCGGTTGATCGCGTCAGCCTGCTCGTCGACGTCGGGGCCGGCACCTTCGGGGACGTGTTCGCGGATGAGCTGCGATCGGCCCACCGACTCACGTTGGGTCATTGGCCACAGTCGATCGCCCTGTCGACCGTGGGGGGATGGCTGTCGTGCCGGTCGGCCGGCCAGTACTCGACGCGTTACGGCAAGATCGAAGACATGGTCGTGGGTCTCACTGCGGTGCTGGCCGATGGCACCATCGTCGAGACCGGCGGATCGGCGCCCCGATCTTCCACCGGACCCGACTTGACGCAGCTCATCGTGGGCTCCGAAGGCACGCTCGCGGTGATCACCTCGGCCGTCCTTCGCGCCCACCCCGTCCCGACTGGCGAGGGCCGATCGGCGTGGGGTTTCACGTCCTTTCTCGACGGACTCGACGCGTGTCGTCGCATCATGCAGCGCGGGGCCACTCCGGCCGTCTTGCGGCTGTACGACGACCGCGAGTCGAAGCGTAGTCACGCCACGGCGCCGCCGACCTGTGCGTTGCTGGTGCTCGACGAGGGCGATCCGCTGATCGTTTCGGCCACGTTGGAGATCGTCGAACAAGAAGCGCGGGCGCTTGGCGCGACTCCGCTTGACCCGGGTCTGGTCGAGGGTTGGCTCGGCCACCGCAACGACGTAAGCCAGCTCGCCTCGGTCCTCCAGAACGACATCGTCGTCGACACGATCGAGATCGCCGGTTCGTGGGCCAACCTGCCCAAGATCTGGGCGGAGGCGACGAAAGCCGTATTGGCCGTGCCCGGCGCCATGGTGTGCAGCTGCCATCAGTCCCATGCATATACCGACGGCGCCTGTCTCTACTTCACCGTCGCCGGTCGCCCCCCCGACGGTCGCGATCGCGATGCCTTCTATTGCGCGTTGTGGGATGCCGCCACCTCCGCCACCCTCGCGTCGGGCGGCACATTGAGCCACCACCACGGCATCGGACTGAACCGGGCCCGGTACCTCCCGGCCGCGTTGGCCCGCGGCTTCGACGTGTTGCGACAACTAAAGACGGCGCTTGATCCGGCCGGAATCCTCAATCCCGGCAAGCTAGGCCTTCCCGATCGGTTCGGGCCCGTCGGGTGGCCGGCGCCGTGATCCTGCTGCATCCCCGTTCGGCGGCCGCCGGCGCGGTCACGGCCCTGCTGACCTTCGGGATGGGCGCGGTCGTGGCCCTCTTGGCCGATCGTTCGGTCGCTGTCTTCAACGGGTTCGTGGTCGTCGGAACCCTCCTCGGCGGATTCCGAGCCGGGCTCGGTTATCCGCCGGCGCCTTTGGCCAACGGCGCGATCGCCGCGGCAGCGGCGACGATCCCACTGGCCGTGGTCGGCGTGGTCACCGGCCGCCAAGTGGTGGCTGTTGTGTTTGCGTTGTTCTTGGCCGCCTCTCTGGGCATCCTTGGCGCGCTGGTGGCCGCCGGCGCCAATCGCCGCCGAGGGCGGTCCTGAGCGCGCACCAGAAGCCTGACTTACGAATTTCGGCGCGCCACTCAGGCCGAGCGCCGTGATTCGCTCTGGGAACGGCCGCCCACCAGACTGTGGCGTTGTTATGCATCTCGTGATCGATGTGGGCACTTCCGGAATCCGCACTGCCGTCGTACGGCCCGACGCCACCATGGTGGGCGAGCGATATCAAAGGTTTCTTCCGTCGTCGCCGTCGCCCGGCGCGGTCGAATTCGACGCCGCCGAGATGGGCCGGCTGGTATTGGAGTCAGCCGAAGCGACGATGTCGGAAGTCGGTCCGGTCCACAGCGTCGGGATCGCGAACCAGCGAGCGTCGACAGTGGTGTGGGACCGACGCACCGGGCAACCGGTCGGTCCTGGAGTGGGCTGGCAGGATTTGCGAACTGTCGGGACGTGTCTCGTGCTTCAGGGCGACGGCTTGCGCCTGGCCCCGAATGCTTCGGCCACGAAAGTGGCGTTCCTCCTCGACCAGTTCGACCCCGACCGATCCCGCGACCTCTGCTTCGGTACTGTTGATTCGTGGTTGGTGTGGGTGCTCACCAAAGGTGCGTTACATGTGACCGATGCGTCGAACGCGGCCATCACCGGGCTGGCCACGGTCAACGAGGGGCGAATCGTTTGGGACCAGCTCGTCCTCGACCGGTTGCGCATTCCGGCGGCGATGCTCCCGGCCATCGTCGACTCCTCGGGCGTGTTGGCCCCCGCGGTCGCTTTGCCGGGAGCACCGCTTATCGCCGGAATCGCCGGTGACCAACAAGCGTCGCTCGTGGGGCAAGGGTGTGTTCGGCTCGGATTGACCAAGATCACGTTCGGGACGGGCGCGATGCTCGACATGTGCGTGGGCCCAACCCAACCGAGCTTCGGAAAGCGGGGCTCTTCCGGTTCGCTTCCAGTCGTGGCGTGGCAGTTGGGCGGGGTGCCGACGTGGGGGGTGGAGACGATCATGTTGTCGGCCGGGACGGCTGTCGAGTGGTTGCGCGACGACCTGAAGATCATCGATTCGGCCGAAGCGTCGGAGTCGGTGGCGGCGGCATGCGACGACGCCGGCGGGGTGTTCTTCGTGCCCGCGCTGCTCGGGCTCGGGGCCCCGTTGTGGGACTACGGAGCCCGCGCCACGTTCGTGGGCATCACGAGAGGTACGGGGCGAGCCGAGATGGTGCGAGCGGTGCTCGAAGGGGTGGCGCATAGGGGCGCCGATCTGGTCGAGGCGGCCGAGACCGACTCAGGGCGCTCGATCGAGACGCTGCGCGTCGACGGTGGTATGACCGCCAACGGGGTTTTTCTCCAGGCCCTCGCCGATTCCACCGACCGGCCCGTAGAGGTTTCACCGGTGGTGGAGGCCACAGCCTTGGGAGCAGGGTTCTTGGCCGGTCTGGCCACCGGCTCATGGGGGTCGCTCGATGACTTGGCCGCGACGTGGCGACCCCGGCTGATCGTTGAGCCATCGGGTCGGGCTTCAGCGCGTTCCCAATGGCTTCGGGCCAGGGAGCGAGCCCTCGGCTGGTTCAGCGAGCTTTCGGCCATCGAGTTCTAGCGGCGCCACGCGAAAAAGGGCGCCCGCAGGCGCCCTAGTCACATCAGGTTCGATTCCGGCTAGACGATGAAGCCGAAGCCGAAATTACCATAGCCAGCGAGGGGGCCGCAGCTCTCGCTGAAGTTGGTTTCGGAAAAACTCAGCATTTCGAGGGCCTCGTCGGCATCTGAGGCGAGCATCTCCGTCATGGCGTAGAGGCTGCAATCATAGCGAATGTCACCCAGAAAGGACTCGTAGGTGGTGATCAGGGTAACAGGGGGCCCAAAAGGGAACGCAACCGAGCCACCGACGGGCGTGCTGGCCTGGGCGGTTTGGCCACCGAAGGCCAAGAAGGCCCCCGTACCGGAAAGAGCGGCAACCGCTCCAGAAGCGATGGTTTTCTTCAAACGAGACATCAGAAAAGCCTTTCGTCGGATGAACCTACCGACCGTCGTCGGCAGGCAGTTGGGGAAGCGCCCGGGAGTACTATTCACCAACCAGGTCCGAACGCTACTGAGTACTGTACTGGAACCGCAACGACCTGGCAAGGGGTAAAGCACGCTTTCGTCAAGATTGCCGTGAATCACCGATCGATGCTCTGCGACCGTCGGCATCGTTCGAGCGCGCTACGCGAAAAAAGGGCGCCCGAAGGCGCCCAAGTCGCATCGGTTTCGTTAAAGGAACGTCAAGCCGAAGCCGTAACCGAAGTTACCAGCGCCCGCAAGGTACCCGCAATAGCCGAGGTTGTTGTAAGCCTCGCCAAAGTTCGTGGACGCGGTTTCCCCTGTGCTGCCGGCGGAGTTGTAACTGTCGAGCATTTCGCTCATGGAATATAGGCTGCAATCGTAGCGAGTGTTACCCAGACCGGACTCGTAGGTGTCGAGCAAAGTCACGGTAATCATCGGAAACGTCAACGAGACCGGATTAGTAGACGCGTGGGCTGCGTGGCCACCCAGGGCCATGAAAGCACCCGTGCTGGAGAAGGCGGCAACCGCTCCAGAAGCAATAGTTTTCTTCAAACGAGACATCAGAAAAGCCTTTCGTCGGATAACCTACCGACCGTCGTCGGCAGGCAGTTGGGGAAGCGCACGGATGGACTGTTCATCAACCTGAACGCTGACGGCATCGTACTGTAA
This sequence comes from Acidimicrobiia bacterium, assembly GCA_025359845.1. GTDB lineage: Bacteria > Actinomycetota > Acidimicrobiia > Acidimicrobiales > JANYDT01 > JANYDT01. Next base: position 379 of record JANYDT010000254.1, on the reverse strand, counting down.
GCGTCAGCTCCTGGCAAGGGGTAGGGCGCGCTTTCGTCAAGATTGGGGTGAACGCCGGCTCACGCAGCTGATACGGTGAAAGTGACGGTGAGTCGGTTGCACAGTCGCGGCTTCACCCGGGTTACCGGTGGAGGCTGAGGAAGGTCGGGGCTCCACAGGGCACAGTGCTGGCTAACAGCCAGTCGGGGCGACCCGCAGGATAGTGCCACAGAGAGAAGACCGCCGATGGCCGTCCGAACGTTGGGCCTCGGCCCTCCGGGAGGGCGGATCAGGCAAGGGTGCAACGGTGCGGTAAGAGCGCACCAGCGTCCGGGCGACCGGGCGGCTCGGTAAACCCCACTGGGAGCAAGGTCGAATTGGAGGCACGGGCGGCCCGCCC
>JANYDT010000208.1 GCA_025359845.1 Acidimicrobiia bacterium | reverse complement strand
GCCCTTCGGGTCCCCGCTCAGGCCGAAAGTCGATCAGGGGTCGCTCAGAAGTCGATCGAGGAGTATTGGCCAAGCTTCTCGAACCGATGCCAGGCGTCGATCTTGCGCACGGTGCCCGACTTCGACCGCATGACCAGACTCTGGGTCGATGCGCCGAGCCGGTCGAAGCGCACACCATGAAGCAGCTCGCCATCGGTTATGCCCGTGGCCGCGAAGAAGCAGTTGTCGCCCTCGACCAGGCGGTCGGTGGTAAGCACCTCCTCGAGGTCGTATCCGGCGGCCAAAGCGGCGGTGCGCTCGTCCGGATTGCGGGGCCACAGTCGACCCTGGATCTCGCCTCCGAGACACTTCATGGCGCACGCGGCAACGACCCCTTCGGGGGTTCCGCCGATTCCGAACAGCACGTCGATGCCCGAGTTCGGCCATCCCGTCGCCAATGCCGCCAGAATGTCGCCATCCTGAATGAGACGTATGCGGGCGCCGGCGCTGCGGATTTCGTCTATCAGCGCACCATGGCGGTCACGGTCGAGAACGATCGCCGTGACATCTCGCACCGACTCTCCCTTGGCTTCGGCAATGACCCGTAAGTTCTCGGCCACCGTGGCTTGGAGGCTGATCCGGCCGGCGGCCTCCGGGCCCACGGCGATCTTCTCCATGTAGACGCACGGACCCGGGTTGAACATCGTGCCCCGATCGGACACGGCAATCACGCTGATGGCGCCGCTACGGCCGTACGCCGTGAGGGTCGTCCCGTCGATCGGGTCGACCGCAATATCGGTGAGCGTTGGTGAGCCATCGCCGACGCGCTCGCCGTTGTAGAGCATCGGGGCCTCGTCTTTTTCGCCTTCCCCGATGACGACGATGCCATCCATCGAAACTGTCGAGAGCACGAGGCGCATCGCGGCTACGGCGGCTCCATCGGCCCCGTTTTTGTCGCCTCGACCCATCCACCGGGCCCCGGCCATGGCCGCCGCCTCGGTGACTCGGGCCAGTTCGAGAGCCAGGTTGCGATCGGGCACCTGGCGGTCAGTAGTGCGGCGCTGCGGGTACTCGGAAGAATCCGTCTCGGTCATATGGCGACGGTACCGCCTCCGGAGAAACTTCGCGACGATCGCTGGCCCCGAGCGTCGGGTAGACCAAGAAACGTCGGCTGGAACAGGGGAGAAATGGTAATTACGAATACTACGAGGACCGCCGCCGACTGGTCCGAAGGGCTCAGCCCTGGTCCCGGTACGACCCCTTCCACGGCGCCCTGTTCCCCGCTCGTCGCGCGGGGCGGAACGAGGGTGTCGGTGCGGCTGGCCGACCAATTCATCGCTTCTATCCTGAGGCCGGCGCTGGTGGCGGCAGGCTGCGCGGCCGATCACGATGCACCAGAGATCGTTATCGTCGAGCACGTGGTCGAAGGGGTGGCCAGCCTTGTGCTCGGCGGCGCGAGGGTCGAGGCCGGCGCGAGGGTCGACACCCGACAAGATGTTCGGTTCGTCGATCGCGAATTCGGGACGTGGTCGGATGTGGTCAACGCCATCAACGAACTGGCCCCGCCCAACGATCGCCACGACGACCCGGAGCGGGTTGCGGTAGGGATCGGGCGACCTTCAGGGGCCATCCTCACAGCCCGCCAACTGCAAGTGTTGCAACTCGTGGCCGACGGGCTGTCGACCATGCAAGCCGCCCGTCGTATCGGAATCACGTCCAAGACTGTGAACAACCATTTGGGCGCCGTGTATGTTCGCCTCGAGGCCGGAAACTTGACGCAAGCGGTCCTCGCCGCGGCTCGGCTGGGCCTCGTCGAGTTGAGGTAGTCGTCGGGAGCCTCCACGACCAGATTCCCTCGGGGCCTCCGGGACGCGAGAGACTGCAGACATGAGCCAAGCCGACTGGAAGTCCGCCTTTGATCGCGCCCCGGTCCGGGACGGGATTGATCCGACCACAATGTCCGGGCTGCCGGTCGACGCAACGTACGGATCAGATGAATCGGTCTATCCAGGCGACTGGCCTTATACCCGCGGCGTTTACGCCTCGATGTATCGCTCGAAACTTTGGACAATGCGCATGTTTGCCGGGTTCGGTACGGCCGAAGACACGAACGTCCGTTTCAAAGATATCCTTCGCAATGGGGGCGACGGGCTCTCGACGGCGTTCGACTTGCCGACCCTAATGGGCCTCGATTCCGACGATCCGCATTCTATCGGCGAGGTCGGCAAGTGTGGTGTCGCCATCGATTCGCTCGCCGATATGGAAGACCTGTTCGCCGGTATCGATCTCGGGGTCACGACTACGTCGATGACGATCAATGCCCCCGCGGCGGTCATTTTGGCCATGTTCGTCGCCAACGCGGAGAAGGCCGGCACGCCCCGAGCAAAACTAGGCGGCACGATCCAAAACGATATGTTCAAGGAGTATCAGGCTCAAAAAGAGTTCGTTTTCCCCCCTCGACCGTCCACCCGGATCATCACCGATATGATCAAGTACTGTTCGGTAGAAATGCCGAAATTCAATACTATCTCGGTGTCGGGTTATCATATCCGAGAAGCCGGATCCACGGCCGCGCAAGAGCTGGCATTCACCTTGGCCAACGGATTTGCCTATGTAGAAGCGGCTCGGGCGGTAGGCCTCAGCGTCGATGAAGTCGCGCCTAGATTGAGCTTTTTCTTCAACGCCCATATCGATTTCTTCGAGGAAATCGGTAAGTACCGGGCCGCTCGTCGCATCTGGGCCCGTTGGATGCGCGACCACTACGGCTCGACCAACGTGCGTTCGCAGATGGTCCGCTTTCACACCCAGACGGCGGGCGTGTCATTGACAGCCCAGCAACCCGAACTCAACATCGTGCGTACCGCTATCGAGGCCCTGGCCGGTGTGCTCGGCGGCACGCAGTCGCTCCACACCAACTCGATGGACGAAGTTCTGGCCCTGCCCACCGAAAAGGCGGCCCGCATTGCGCTGCGCACCCAACAAGTAATCGGCTACGAGACCGGAGTGGCCAATGTGGCCGATCCGCTCGGCGGTTCGTACTACGTCGAAGCCATGACCGATCTGATGGAGTCCGAAGCCGAGAAGATTTTCGCGCATTTGCTCGAAATCGGCAACGGTTCGATTCTCGAAGGGGTGTACCAGGGTATCGATGACGGATACTTCCAGGGTGAGATTGCCGACGCCGCCTATTCGTTCGAGCGCAAACTCAACAGCGGACAGCGGATCATGGTCGGCGTCAACCGTTTCACTGAGGCTCCAGGCGACGAGCCGCTCCCCACCATGATCATCGGTCCAGAGGTCGAGGAGCGCCAACTCAAGCGGCTGGGCAACGTCAAGCACGACCGCAACCCGGCCGCGGTGACTTCCGCCCTCATCTCCGTTCGGACGGCGGCGGCCAATCCCGATATCAACTTGATGCCCGTTCTCATCGACGCCGTCCGTTCGTATGTCACGGTCGGCGAGATCATGGCCACGATGGCCGAGGTCTTTGGCCGGTACGTCGAGCGCCCGGTCATCTAAGGCCACGCCACTCGCGCGCAGCTCGAGTTCAACCTCCAATAGTGTGCTGCGCCGTGCCCCTGATCATCGAAGCCACCGGAGTAGCCAAGGCGTTCGGCGCGACCAAGGCGCTGGCCGGCGTCGATCTCTCGGTTCCGGAAGGCTCGATAGTCGGGTTACTCGGCCCCAACGGCGCCGGCAAAACTACCTTGGTGCGCGTCATCGCCACGCTGCTCAAACCTGATGCGGGCCAGGTACGGGTGGCTGGTCACGATGCCCTTACCGATCCCCACGCCGTGCGCACCGTCATCGGCTTGGCTGGCCAGTTCGCGGCTGTCGACGAGAGTCTCACCGGTCGCGAGAACGTCGAAATCGTGGGCCGGTTGTACCAACTGAGCAAGGCGGAAGCCCGCAAACGAGCCGCTGAAGTGTTGGAGCGCCTGAAACTGACCGAAGCCGCCGACCGCTCGGTTCGCACGTACTCGGGAGGTATGCGTCGTCGCCTCGATCTGGGGGCGAGCCTCATCGGTCGGGCACGCGTGCTGATCCTCGACGAGCCCACCACCGGGCTCGATCCGGCGACCCGCAACGATCTGTGGGACTTCATGCACGACATGGTTCGCGAGGGCACGACCATCCTGCTGACAACGCAGTACATGGAAGAGGCCGACATGTTGGCCGACTCGATCGTGGTGATCGACCGCGGCAAGGAGATCGCCAAGGGTACGTCGGACCAACTGAAGGAGCGATTGGGTGGTGATGTGCTCGATATAAAGGTGAAGAATCCGGCCGATCTCGTCCGGGTCGCCGAGCTCCTGCGTCCACTCGGGAAGCCACAGATCGCCGAGCGCACCGGAAGGGTCACGGTGGCTGTGAAGGATCGGGTGGCCGGCTTGCTGCTGGCGGCCAATGCCATCCAGGACGCGGCGATCGAACTCGATGACCTTGGGGTGCATCGTCCCTCGCTCGACGACGTATTCCTCACGCTGACGGGCCATGACGCGGCCGAGTCCGAAGCGATTGCCGCCCCGAGACCCGGGCGAGCCGGTCGTCGGGGAAAGGCGGCCTGATGATCTCCGACACACTGGTGATGTTGCGGCGCAACCTCCTGCGCATCGTTCATACTCCGCAGCTGCTCGTGTTTTCTACCATTCAGCCGGTCCTCTTCGTCTTGTTGTTCCGCTATGTCTTCGGCGGGTCGATCAAGCTTCCGGGCGTGAATTACGTCGACTACTTGTTGCCGGGCATAATGGTGCAGACCACGATGTTCGCGGGTGGGCAAACCGCTATCGGTCTTGCCGAAGACTCGAAGTCCGGCCTTCTCGATCGCTTCCGATCGCTGCCCATGGCCCGCTCCGCTGTGTTGTTCGGAAGAACCATGTCGGACTCGGTACGTGGACTATTCGTCGCTCTTTTGATGATCGCCGTTGGCATCGTGGTGGGATTTCGATTTCACAATGGTCTTCTTCCCGCCGTGGGCGGCATCGCCGTCGCGGTGCTGTTCGGTTTCGCGATCGCATGGTTCTTCGCCTTCATGGGACTCTCGTTGCGCGACCCCGAGACGGCTCAAGTGGCGAGCTTCTTGCCGATCTTCCCGCTGGTGTTCGCCAGTTCGGTGTTCGTGCGCACCGACTCGCTACCGTCGTGGCTGGCCGCCTTCGCCCGCAATCAACCGATCAGCAAGATAGCCAATGCCGTTCGAGTTCTCATGCAAGGCCACCCCCGAATGGCTCGCCTCGGTATTTCCGAATCGGCTGGAGTACTGTTCCTTCAATCTGTGGCGTGGATGGCGGTAATTGTCGCCGTGTTCGCGCCATTGGCCGTTCGAAAGTATCGTCGGGGCTGATCGGAGTGGTGACAATTCCGACGGCGGCAATGGTGGCCTACGGTCGCGGTCTCGGCGAGCCCCGCCTATCGCCGGACGGCTCACTTTTGGCTTTCGTGGCCACTGTCCAGGGGCGAGGGCAGTTGGTCGTGATGCCCGCCGCTGGTGGTCCTGAAGTGGTCGTCACGACCGAGCCGGGGCCACCGCCGGCCCAGGCCTACGGGGGCGGCATCTTTGACTGGCTGCCGGGCGGTACCGGGCTCTTGTTCGCGGCGACCGACCGCTCGCTGTACACCGTGGCCGCCACCGGCGGAATGGCGCGGCCGTTCGCTTCGCCGGTCGGTCCTGGCGCGCGATTGGCCGCTCCGGCGGCGTGCGACCGGTTTGTCACCTGTGTGCAGAGTGGGCCGGCCGAAGATCTCGTGCTGCGGTTCGACTTTGCTGGCGAACTGCACCCTGGCGACATCGCGTGGCCGGCGCTCGTAGCCCGCGCCGACTTCTGTTTTGACCCGGCGATTGCCGCCGACGGACGGGTGGCGTGGCACGAGTGGTCGGTGCCCGACATGGCCTTCGATGGCGGGTTGATCCGTGAGCGTGGCTCCCAACCGGGCGATCACGTCGTCGACGTGGCCGGCCGCCCCGGGCTGGTCTCGGTCGGCCAGCCGAGGTACGCCCCCGACGGTCGATGGCTGGCTTTCACCAGCGACGAGAGCGGTTGGGCGAACATCTCGGTCCGACCCGCCGAACCCCTAGGACCGCCTGGATCAGCGCGTCCGGTAGCAGCCGAGGCCTACGAGCAGGCCGACCCGGCGTGGGGTCTCGGCCAGCGGAGCTTCGCCTGGTCGCCCGACGGCCGACTGATCGCCTACCAACGCAACGAGGGCGGCTTCGGGCGGCTGGGGATCGTCGACATCGCGACCGGGGTGCGGACGGAGCTGAGCAAGGGCATTCACGGCGGCCTCTCGTGGCAGGGCAACCGGATCGCCTGTATTCGCAGCGGCGCCCGCACTCCTACCCACGTGGCGGTGTTCGACCTCGAAACCAGCGGGGGACGGCTCGCCTCGGCCCGCCGGGTCGCGGCTCGGGGCCCGGTTGGCGGGTGGGAGGAAGCCGGGCTGGTCGAGCCCGAGGTCATCCATTGGCCGGCCGATGACGGAGCAGAAATACACGGCCGCCTCTACCGCCCCGAAGGCGTCGAGCGACCGCCGATGTTGTGCTGGGTCCATGGCGGGCCCACCTCGCAGTGGCCCGTGACGTTCCGGGAGCGATTCGCCTATTTCGTGGCGAAAGGATGGGCCGTGCTCGTGCCCGATCACCGCGGGTCCACCGGCTGGGGGCGGGCGTACCAGCAGGCGATGCGTGAGCGCTGGGGCGATCTCGACGTGCACGACACCGCCGCCGGCATACGCCACGCCATGGAGAAAGGGTGGTGCGATCCCCGTCGGGTGGTGGTCATCGGTGGTTCGGCCGGCGGATTCACGGTGCTCGGAGTCCTGGGCCGTTATCCTGATCTGTGTGCGGCCGGCGTCGATCTGTTCGGGGTGGCCGACCTACTCCAGCTCGACGAGGTCACTCATCGTTTCGAGGCGCACTACAACGCGTCGCTCGTCGGGCGCCTTCCGGAGGCGATCGATCGCTACCGCGACAGTTCACCGGTGAACTTCGCCGACCGGATCATCGCCCCTCTATTGATCCTCCAGGGCTCCGCCGATCCGGTGGTTCCACTCAGCCAGAGCCAGGCCATCGCCGAGCGCCTCCGATCTCTGGGGCGTACCGTCGAGATGCATGTCTACGAAGGCGAGGGTCACGGCTGGAGTCGCCCTGAAGTTGTCATGGACGAAATCACCCGGACGGAAGACTTTCTCCGTCGTCATGTGCTGCGGTGGCGCTCTTAGGCTCGATGGCGGTTCAGGCATCAATGACGCGATGCTTCACCTCCATAGCCTTCGCGACGATGAGCCAGCCCCGCAGCAGATAGCCGCTGTGAAGGAAGTTGGCGTCGGTGGGCGGTCCGTCGGGCGGGTCCCAGGTGAGATGCACACCGTCGTCGTCGAGAAACTCGAAGACCCGTTCGTTCCGGCAAACCATCTCGGCATACAGGTCGAGCAATGGCATTTGCCGACGCTCAGCGACCGCCCGGAGCAGAGCGTTCAGTTGAAGGACACGATCGTTCGACGCCCGGCTCGGGGTAACAGTCGAGAGTATGGCGATCGTTCCTTGCGCTTCGAACAGGTCCAAGGCATCGTTCACCGCTCCGGCGTATTCGTCAAGCGGGGTACCTCGGATGACATCGCTCATTCCCACCGCATACAGCGCCAACTGGGGTCGATACCGGGCCAGCATCGCCGCGAGCGGTGGAAGGCCCCGATATCCGGTCAGCAGTCGGGTGGCCGAGCAGCCGACGGCGGCCGTGCGCGTCGTGATCTGGGGCGGGTCGACCGCTATCTCCGAAGTCGCGAGATGCCAACCGTCGAGATCATTCCGTTCGCCCGTGTGCGCCCAGCGCAAGAACTCGCGCTCGGCTTCGCTGTGGCCGGTCCCGTCCAGCGCCCACCGGCAGTTCGGGGCCGCCAGGGTGAGTGAGTCGCCGAATTGGAGGAACACCCCTTCAGCGCCACTGAACGCGGTTCGGACCTTGCGCATGCCCGCAGCCCACTCCCAGCTGTCGACCTCGGCCCTCATCGCCGGCACTACATTGTCGGGTGATGGTACGCGTTCCCGGAAAGCGCTCGCGTGTCTTGTGCCTCCTGCCCGTCCGCGACGGCGAGGCTCATCTTGGGCCCTGGTTCGCAGCCGTCGAGCCAGTCGCCGACGCTGTGATCGCGCTCGACGATGGGAGTACCGACACCACGCTTCAGATCCTTGCACAGCACCCACTGGTGGAGAGGCTCATCACCAACGCCCCGCGAGCCGGATTCCTCGGTTGGGACGATGGAGCAAACCGGGCCCGACTCCTCGAAGCGGCGGCCGAAGCCGACGCCGGGTGGATCCTGTTTCTCGATGCCGATGAGCGCATCGACCCCACCGATGCGGCGGCGCTGCGATCGTTCATCGACGCCGACGCGTTGCCCGGCTGCGCGTACGGCTTTCAGCTGTTCTCGATGGTTGACGCCTCGACATTCGACCCGGCCTATGAGTGGGTGTACCGGCTGTTCGCCTTCCGGCCAGGCCTGCTGCTGCCTGATCCACGGCTCGACTTCAATCCCGTTCCCGTCACGATTCCTGACGCCGCATGGCTGAACACTTCGTTGCGGATCCAGCATCTGGGCGCCCACAGCGACGCCGAGCGCGCGGCGATGGTCGAAAAGTATCGCGAGGCCGATCCGGCCGGGGAGTTCCGTTCGTACTACGAGCACCTGCCATCGGCCAGCCCGCCCCCGTATCCTATTTGGCGCCCTCGCCCCGTCGGCGCGGCGGTCGAGATCTCGCGCCGCGAGCGTCCATCCAGGGCGGTTCCAGCTTCACCTTCGACACCATCGGCCGCATCCCCCGCCGCAGCGGGCCCATCGTCGGATGGTGTCGAAGCGATAGCCGCCTCGGCGGACGTCGCGCCGGGCTCGCCCATCGGCCGGCCCCTAGACGCTGTGTCGGCGCCTCGGCCCCGGGTGGTGTGTCTGCTACCAGCCCGAAACTGCGAGGCCGAACTGGCCGGGTGGTTCGAGGCAGTAGCCCCTCTTGTCGACGCCGTCGTGGCGCTCGATGACGGGAGCACCGACGGGACCGCAACCGTGCTGCGGACCCATCCCACCGTCAAGATCGTCCTTCAGAACCCGCGCCGCGAGACCTACGAAGGCTGGGACGATGCCGCCAACCGAAATCGCCTGCTCATCGCCGCGGCTGCGCTCGAGCCGGAGTGGATCATCTCCCTCGACGCCGACGAGCGCATTCCCTTCGACGACGCCGTCGCCCTGCGCCGGTTCATCATCGAAGAAGCCCGGCCGGGCTTCGCCTACGGATTCCCCCGCTACCGGATGATTGACGACCTCCGGCACTATGACCACATCGAATACGTCGCCTGGCGGCTCTTTGCTTGGTCTGCGGGCCAGCGCTTCTCCCACGAGCGTCTGCACCTCACTCCGGTTCCCACCACGTTGTCCGAGGAACGTCGAATCGAGACCACCGTCCGTATCCAGCACCTATGCGGACTCACCGAAGAACATCGGGCGGCTCGTTGGCAGAAGTTCGCCGAGGCCGACCCGGACCGGGAATGGGAAGCCGATTACGAGTATGTCCGCCAGCCGCCTGGGCTGCGCGCGGCCTGGCCTCCGCGCAAATCGGGGCTTGCGGTGATCGTTGTGCCGCAAGACCCGCAGCGCCGTGACGCCTGGGAGGCGGAGCACCTTGATCTGGAAGGGCCGGTCGCGACCATCGCCGTCATATTCGAGGCGGGGCAGGATCCGTCACGGGCATCCATCGCGGCCCTGCTTATGAACTCTTTCACGGTACCTACGGAAATCCTTCTCGTTGGCGCCGCATCAGCCACAGCCCAGGAGGAACCGCAGGCCCAAGAGACGGTGGCCGGCGCCCCGGTGCGCTTCATTCCGTTGGGAAGCACGGGAGATCGAATCACGCGGGCGATGCTCGGCAATGCCGCGTTGCGGGCGGCGCGCGGTGACTATGTTCTGATCCTCTGCCCGGGTGAGACCATCGACGACGAAGCTCTCGCCCAAGTCGTTGACGCCCACGAACTCGGTTACGCCGTGGTCACCGGCGAGGTCCGTCACGCCGGCTCGACTGCGGTGGGTTGGGCCGCCCACTTTCTCGATCACGCCGTATCGTTGCCGGCGGGGATAGTCGGCCAGGTCGAATTCGCACCGGCCGCTGGATCATGGCGCAAGGAGGTGGCGCTCCGCCTGGGCGGGTTTCCCGAAGGACTCGAGGGCGACGGCGCCGGCGCGCTGGGTGAAGCCCTGAGCATCTTGGGACACCGAACGTGGCGCGGCCCGATCACGCTCGATCGCAAGACCGATCACCGGGGCTGGGTCGCCCTCTTCGCCGACCAGAACCGGCGAGGACGAACGCTGGCCCGTCTTCTCGAGCAGCAGCGGGTCGATCGGAGCGCGTCTTCCCCGCCGCCGGAGAAGACGCGCCCCGAGGACTCGTGGCGCTGGTCGCTAACCTACGGGCCACGGCGGTTGGCGGCCATCCGGCGTCATGTCGCACACGCCGATCCGGCCGTGGCTGACGAATTTCGCCGCGTTGCTCCGATGGTGGCGGTCGGGGTGCTCGGTGCTTGGTCGGGTCTGATCCGTGAGCGGATGGCGACCGCCGTGGTGTTGGGGCTGGCTCGGGGAGTGACGGCCCTCAATGGGCCGAGAGTGGGACCGTCGGGTTCGCGGCGCGGTGGGCTCCGAGTCGCGGCGCAACCCGCTATCGCCCGCCTTACGTACGTCGTCATCGCGGTCAAGGATCGTCATGAGATGACCACGGCCCTTCTGGATCAGCTCGAAGGCGGCGATGGGGTGTTCGTCTTCGACAATGGCTCCGTGTCGCCGTTTCCAGGTGCCGAAATCACGCCTGAGGCATCCCTGTACGAGATGTGGAACATGGGTCTCGACCGCGCTCGCGAAATGGCGGGGGGAAGACCCTTCGACGTCGCGTTCCTCAACAACGATCTCGAAGTCCCGCCCGGATTCCTCGGTCGTCTGGCCGCCGGGCTGCGACAGCATGACGATCAGTGGTTGGCGTACCCGAATTGGGAGAACCTCGCCATCAACGCCGGTGCGGTGGAGTCCGTGCGCGTGCGCGACGGCCGCCACATCAGCGGCTGGGTCTTTATGCTCCGCGGCGACGTCGGCATGCGTTTCGACGAGCAGTTCCGCTGGTGGTATGGCGACAATGACATCCAATTCCAGGTGGAGCGCCAAGGGCGCAAGGTGGTCTGCGTCGGAGGTTTGAACTGCGTCCATCTCGAGCCTGGGAGGAGCACGGATGCTTCGCCGGCCTTGCTGGCGCTGGCCGCCGAAGACGAGGTGAAATTCGCCCGCAAATGGGGCGGGTGACGACGCCCCGGAGCAACGAAGCCAGAAAGGGCTACCGGACCTGTAGGCCGATCGCTTCGATCGTGCGGGCGGCCACGGCGCGGAAATCGAACTTGGCCGCCGCCTGGTCGCGAATGACCACGACGTCTCGGGTCGCGGCCTCGGCGAGTGCCTCAGCGAGGCTGAGAACATCATCGGGCTCATAGGACACTGCGGCTTCGGGGCAGAGCATCCAATCCTTGATCTGGCCCGGCGCAGAGACGATGCAGGCACCGGCCATCTGCGCCTCGGCGATGACGAGGCCGAGCGATTCGCTCGCGCCGGGAACGAACGCGAGCAACCCGGGCAACGCCTGCCTAATGTACCGGGTGTGGGTCTGGCCATAGTCGACCCACTCGTCGACGGCACTTCGCAATGGCGAATTCGGCGGGCCCGATCCCGCCATCCGTATTTCGGGGAGCCAGTGGCGCAGAGCGGCGATCATGGCGGGCTCGACCTCGCTGGACGCGCGGAGTCCCGGGGCATCGAACAGCACGCGGTTGCGGGGGCGGTCGGGTGCCGGCCGAATGACTTCCGCATCGACGCCGAGCCCGATCCAACGCTCGTGCGGTGCCAACCGCGGGGATGGGAGGTGGCACAGAACACCCCCGCGACCGGCGAACCAGTCGCAGTACGCACGCGAGAAGTGCTCGGGCCGTTCGGACAGCGTCTCGTCGATCAGGCAGAAGTACCGCTCGGCGCGCACTTCGCCGAGGTGCGCGAAGAGG
>JANYDT010000201.1 GCA_025359845.1 Acidimicrobiia bacterium | reverse complement strand
CGGCGCACCTGCATCGGCCGCCGCGGCGGCCACCACTTCGGTCATCAGCGCCAGCGGCTCCAACGCGTCGAGGGGGTTTTCCGGCTTTTGCTTCAACTGGGCGACCCCGACCAATACAGGGGTGCGAGGATCGATGCTGTGAGCGCTCATGCGTTCCAAGCCTCGCATGTCGGCTGCGGACGGGTGGAATCTCACGCTGCCAGGTGGCCCGGGCCGTTCATGTAGCACGAAGGCCGCGGACGGGCGCGCCCGAACTGCTACCTGAACGAAAAGGGGGCCCCCGGCGCGAGCGCCGAGTTGTGGGGGGAGGTGAGGCTCCGCGACACTCGTCGGCGTGAGTGACATGTCGGTTCTTGAAGGTATGCAGGTCGTCGAACTCGGGGGTGGCATTGCGCCGTCACTGGCGGCGCGATTTCTGCGGGGTTACGGCGCATCGGTAACTCGCGTCGAGGTTGCGGGGCTGGACCGGCCGGTGGCGCTCACCGACGATCAGCGCGCGTACCTGCTCGCGGGGGTCGAGGTGGTGACCACTGACGATGCGGCGCTGCTGGCGATCGCGTTCGCCCAGGCCGACCTGGTGCTCTCGGATCTGCAGCCACGCGAGCTGCTGACCTTGGGGATCGACTGGGCCGCGTTGCGGGCCGCCCAACCCGAACTCATCGTTGTGTCGGTAACCCCGTTCGGACTGACCGGACCGTATGGCGACTTCGTATCGACCAGCGCAACGTCGTTCGCGGCGGGCGGCATCATGTCGCTCACCGGTGATCCGGGCCGGGCGCCGCTGATCACGGGAGGGGAGCAATCATTCGCGCTCGGCGGGGCCAACGCGTTCGCGGCGGCGACGGTAGCGTGGCTCGGGAGGTTGCGCCATGGTCGCGGCGACCTGATCGACATCTCGATGCAAGAGTGCGCGGCCGGAATGCTCGAGTACTACAACGCAGCGACGTCGTACTCCGGGTCGGGCGGCCAGATACGCATGGGCAATCAGACTCGAGCGACCTGGGGCATTTATCCGTGTGTCGACGGATGGGCCGGAGTTTTCGCGCTCGCTCGGCAGGCCCCTGCGTTCTTCGCGCTGCTCGATGATCCCGAGTTGGCCGAACCGCGCTTCGCCGATCCGCTGCTGCGCCTCGAACCACAGAATGAGGCCGAGCTGGCGGGCAAGATCTACGTGTTCATGGCCGGTCATACCATGGCCGAATTGCGAGAATTGAGCCTCACCTCGAAGGTCCCATTTGGGGTGATCATGACCCCGCGACAACTGTTGGAGGCCAAGACGCCAGCCGATCGGGGCTCGTGGGATGACGCCGTTGACGCGCACGGCAACGACGTGCGCATGCCAGGGCGGCCGTTCCCTGGCTACGCGTGGTCCCCGGCGTCGGCCACGGCGCCATCCCCGGCGTCGGCCACAACGGCGTGGGCAGGCTCTTTGACGGCACCGGCAAAGCCCGTCGATGCAGCCTCGTCGGCTGAGCCGCCCCCTTCGACGACTCGCGGCCCGGCGACCCCGTCGCCCGATGGTCGGGCCCGTTTGCCGCTGGAAGGCGTTCGCATCCTCGACCTCACCATGATGTGGGCCGGTCCGTTCGCCACGCTGCGCCTCGCCGAGATGGGCGCCGACGTGATCAAGGTCGAGTCGCCCTCGGCCTGGGACAACATTCGCACGCTCATTCCGCAACCCGGCATCGACGATCCTTGGAACTCGGCCTTCTACTTCAACGCCTACAACCGCGACAAGCGATCGCTGACACTCGACCTCGCCCAGCCCGAAGGCCGCGACACCCTGCTGCGTCTGGTTCGTGAGTGTGATGTGGTCATCGAGAACTACCGCGCGGACGTACTCGACAAACTCGGCATCGGCTACGAGGCGCTGCGGGCGGAGCGAGACGACATCATCCTCATCAGCATGGCCGCGTTCGGCAAGTCCGGGGCCGACAAAGACTTCGTCGGCTTCGGTCCGGTGATCGAGATGACGTCGGGTCTGTGCTCGCTCAGTGGGTACGGCGACGGCGAGCCGTACAAGTCGGGCATCTCCTACGGCGACCCGGTGGCCGGCACATTCGCGGTGGCCGCGGTCACGCTCGGCCTCTTGCAGCGGGACACGACGGGCAAGGGTGTGCACGTCGACATGGCCCAGCGCGAAACTGCGTCCGTCCTGATCGGCGATGCGTTCGTGGCGGGAAGCCGCGGGACGGAACCTGTGGCGCTGGGCAACCGCAGCGCCACGATGGCGCCCCAAGGCTGCTACCAGTGCGCGGGGGAGGATCAGTGGATGGTGATCAGCGTGCGCCGCGATGCCGAGTGGGACGCGCTGACCCTCCTTATCGGGGCCCCGGAAACCAGAGGGCTCGGGTACGCCGAGCGACTGGCCCGTCACGACGAACTCGACCACCGGATCTCGGCGTGGTTGGTCGGCCAGGACCGGGCCGCCGCGTTCGCGGCGCTACAAGCGGCCGGTATCGCCGCGGTTCCCGTCCTCGACACCAACGACCTGCTCGACGATCCGCACCTCGTCGCCCGCCACTACTGGCACCAGCTATACCACCCCAAGATGCACACCTACCGCCAGCAGGGCGTCTCGTGGCGCTTCGCCGAGGCCGCTCCCGCGCCCCGTCGACATTCCCCGTTGTTCGGCGAACACAACGACGAGATCCTGCGCGACTTGGTCGGCCTGAGCGATGCCGAGATGGCCGCGCTCCGGGCCAAGCGCATCATCGCCGACGCGCCCATCAATCCGGGCGTCGGATAGCCGTCGCTTCGCGACTCGCCCGGGGGCTCGGGAGGCAGTGACGTGCTGGGTGACCTTCTCAGGGCTTGACGTCCTGGAAGCAACGACCTTCGGCGACGAGTTGCTCGAGCAGCGCGGCCGGTTTCCACACGTCGCCGGCCTGCGCCTGGAACTCCTTGAGGCGGGCGAGAAGTTTGTCGAGACCCATCTGGTCGCCGTAGAACATGGGCCCACCGCGGTAGACAGGCCAGTTGTACCCGTTGATCCAGATGATGTCGATATCGGAGGCGCGGATCGCCTTTTTCTCTTCGAGGATCTTCGCTCCTTCGTTTATCATCGGATAGATCAGCCGTTCGATGATGTCGTCCGGGGTGAACGTCCGGGGCGCAATACCGCTCTTGGCCGCGAACTCGCGAACTATCGCTTCGGTTACCGGAGACGGCGTCGAGGCGCGATTGGCGTCATAGTCATAGTAGCCCGCACCGTTTTTCTGGCCGCGCCGATCCAGTTCGCACAGCCGATCCCGGATCGTCGCCCCCTTTGAGGTCTCTTTGACCCAGCCGATATCGAGCCCCGCGAGGTCTGACATCTGGAAGGGCCCCATGGCGAAGCCGAAGTCGTACAGCGCCCTATCGACGTCCCACGGCATCGCGCCCTCATTCAGCAGAGCCTGAGCCTCCCGGCCGCGAGCGGCGAGCATGCGGTTACCGACGAAGCCGGGGCACACCCCGACGAGCGCGGCGATCTTGCCGATTTTCTTGGCAATCTGCATCGACGTGTTGATGACGGTATTGGACGTGTGATCGGCCCGCACCACCTCAAGAAGTCGCATCACGTTCGCCGGAGAGAAGAAATGCATACCAATCACATCCTGCGGACGAGACGTAACTGAGGCGATCTCGTCGATGTTCAACGCGGAGGTGTTGGTGGCGAGCACCGCGCCCGGCTTGATGATGTTGTCCAGCTTGGTGAAGAGCTCTTTCTTGATATCCATTCGCTCGAATACGGCTTCGATCACCATGTCGACGTCGGCGATGTCGTGAAGGTCAAGGGTAGGAGTGATCAGCGCCATACGCCGGTCGACGTCGGCGAGCGGGAAGCGGCCATTCTTCGCGCTGCGTTCGTAGTTGGCCCGCACCACCGCAATCCCCCGGTCCAGCGCCGCTTGTGAAGTCTCGACGATCGTCACCGGAATGCCGGCGTTGACGAAATTCATGGCGATACCGCCGCCCATCGTGCCGCCGCCCACGATGCCGACCTTCTGAACCGGGATCGTCGGCGTGTCGTCGGCGACATTGGGGATCTTCCACACTTGGCGTTCCGCGAAGAAAACGTAACGCTGCGCCGCCGACTGATCGCCGGTCACGAGTTCGACAAACAACTTTCGCTCCACGGCCAGACCTTCGTCGAAGGGCAAGTCGACGGCCGCTTCGACACACTGGATGATGCTTTCGGGGGCCTTGAAACCACGAAACTTGCGGGCGTTGGCGGCGCGGAAGGCAGCGAAGAGTTCGAGATTGCCGCGGGCCGCCTCGACCTTGGCGTTGGACTCGCGCACCTTCTTGAGCGGACGACCTTCGGCGATGATCCGTTTCGCGAAGGCGAGCGCGTCGATTCGCAGTTGCCCTTCGGCCGCCAGTTCATCGACGAGACCCATGGCCACGCATTCAGGCGCGGGAATGTGTTGGCCACTCGTCATCATGTCGAGAGCCTTTTCGGGGCCGACGATGCGGGGCAGCCGCTGAGTGCCACCAGCCCCGGGCAACAGCCCGAGATTGACCTCGGGCAAGCCGCACTTCGAGCTGGGAACGGCGATTCTGTAGTGGGCGCAAAGCGCCACTTCGAGACCACCGCCAAGGGCGGTGCCGTGGATGGCGGCCACCACGGGCTTAGGCGAGTCTTCGATTATCTTCTGGACCTCTTGGAGGCTCTTGCCTTTGGCCGCGCCGCCGAACTCGGTTATGTCGGCACCGGCGATGAACGTCCGTCCGGCGCAAACGAGCACTATGGAGGCGGCTTTCGGATCGGCAATAGCCGCTGCGAAGGCGTCGTAGAGCCCATCGCGCACTTTTGCGCTCAGGGCGTTGACGGGCGGTGAATCGAGCGTGACGACGGCGACGTCGCCGTCCATCGAGAGATCGGTGACTTCGTTGATCGCGGTCATGAGCCTCATTGAATCGGACGGGCGGCTGCGACACAAAGCCAGTTGTGTCGTCAGCGGTCCGTGCCCACTCGAACGACACGCACCGACGCGCATACCCTATGGCGTGCTGATCGTTGTGTCTCCCGCCAAGTCCCTCGACTACGAGTCGCCGCTGGCCACCAAGAAGTACACAGAAGCGACCATGCTCGACTGCTCCGCCGAACTGATCAAAATCATGGCGGTCAAGACACCCGACCAGATCGGGTCGCTCATGTCGATCTCCCCGCAGTTGGCCGCCCTCAACCACGGAAGATTCCAAGATTGGGAGCGGCCCTTCACCCGCAAGAACGCCCGTGCCGCCATTCTCGCGTTCAATGGCGATGTCTACGACGCCATGAACGTTCGCGCCGCGTTCTCCGAGCGCGATTTCACTCACGCCCAGAAGACCTTGCGCATCCTATCGGGTCTGTATGGGGTGCTGCGGCCCCTCGATCTGATAATGCCGTACCGCCTCGAAATGGGGACCCGCCTCGCCAACCCGAGGGGCAAAGACCTCTACGCTTACTGGGGCGATCAGATCACTGAGCGACTGCGTGACGATCTCTCCGCCAGCCCCGGTGCCCACGTGCTCGTAAACCTCGCATCGGCCGAGTACTTCGGCTCGGTTCGCCCGGCCAAGCTCGACGCCCCCGTGGTCACCCCGATCTTCCTCGACGCCAGCCCATCGGGCGATTACCGCATCGTCAGCTTCTTCGCCAAGCGGGCCCGCGGCGCACTGGCGGCTTGGATCATCTGCAATCGAGTGCACACGGTCCGCGGTCTTAACGCCTTCGGCGGTCTCGGTTACACATTCGATCCCACGCGGTCACGTCCGTACCAACCGGTATTCATCCGCGCCAGCGCGGCCGAGCCCATCCCCGCCGATTCATCCAACA
The DNA here is from genome assembly GCA_025359845.1 of Acidimicrobiia bacterium. Classification (GTDB taxonomy): domain Bacteria; phylum Actinomycetota; class Acidimicrobiia; order Acidimicrobiales; family JANYDT01; genus JANYDT01. The sequence goes on along the minus strand of JANYDT010000201.1, from coordinate 36,529 downwards.
GTTGACCGCCCGCCGGCGACGATGGCGAGCCACTGCAGGCAGACTCAACTGACCTACTGTCCCCGGCGAAGCCGCCTGACCGTCTCGAGTACGTGGGCGGGAACGGCCGTCTTCCCGGCCCTCACCGCGTCGCGCAGGCCGCTTTGCCACTCCGCCAAAGCCCGCTTGTCGGCATCGGTGCGCCGCCCGATCGGCTGCTTCGCCCGGGCATCCTTGGCCGCGGCCACGATGACAGTTCCATCTTCGGCCTCCTGCACGGGCAAGAAACCGGCCTCCCGAAGGATAGGGATGATCTTCTCGATCGGTATCGACGAAATGGCCACTGTCGGTGCGATCTGACGGAGCTTGGCCTTCGCCGTTTTTTTCGAACGGGCCACTTCGCTGAGCAACGCGGCGTCGTCGCTGCGGACGTATGCGACGGCCGAACCCAATCGCACCGCGCCGTAGCGCCGGGCCACGTCCTCGATCAGGTAGCGCAGCGCCTGCGGCACCTTCGGGCGGGCGTGGGCTTCCAGATGGGCCAAGAGTTCCTCCGCCGAGTGACCGCGGTCGAGCGCTCGCCGTATGGCCGCCTCGGTGAAGCGGTAGACGGTTGCCGACCCGCGTGATTCGGTGTCGGCCATAGCTTCGAGCAACCGCAACACGCGGGGATCGATTTCGCCCGGAGCGACCGCAGTCAGGTCGCCCGAAACTGTGTACACGGCGACCGGTTCGGGGAAGCCCGTCGCGGCGATGGCGTCGTCGGGACTGCCCACCAGCGCGGCCCGGCCCGCTTCAGTGAGGGCATCGGCGCGTGCAAGGCCGAGCAGCGCGAGTTCGTCGAGCACGTCGGTCACGAGTTCCACGGCCGGAAAGCCCACCGGCTTGTTGGCCACGTACCGGTACGCCCACCGCCCGGGGGTGCTCCACGTCACGTTGAGGGCCACGGACTCGGGATCGATCGACGCGCCGGGAGCCCTGGCTTGAAGGTCGAGCAATGCTTTCACCACTCGGCTGCGCCGCCACGCCCCGTCCCCGTCCTGCACGTAATCGCGGGCGATGGCGGCGATGGCTTTGTCGTTGTCGTCTTTGGCCCCGGCTCGCGATAACTCGACGGGCGACGCCTTCCACGCATCAACCAGCGCCAACCAGCGGTGGCCGGCGGGCATGGCCACCCACTCGTCGAACGCGTCGGTGGGCGATATCTTGTCGACGTGCCAGTCGTGGGCGACCAGGCCCGCTACGCCGGCCAGTTCGATGAGCCGGGCCATACCTCGCTCCGGCAATCCCATTTGCTTGGCCATCGTGCGCACGTCACGCATGCTCACGCCGCCGGCTCCGGTCTTCAGGGCGGCGACGGGCATCGCGCCCCACGCCCGTCCGATCCGCGCTATCGCGTCGATCAGCTCGGCCGGGCTCAACTCGCACATGTCGTCGCGTTTGGCCGGCCGGTCAACCGCGGCCGATTCGGCTGGACGCGGATGAAACTCGATGATCACGTGCCCCCCCAGCAACGCCTTACCGACCGCGCTAGGTAACGCGAACGTGTCCCATCCCGTCGATATGAGCAGCCCTTGATCGACAACATAGCGGACCGGCGCGCTGAGCCGGTGGCGCTGATACTGCTGGGTGGGCGCCGCGACGATGCTGCCCGACCCGACGATCCGCGACAGCAAGGCCTCGACTTCGTGACCGCCGGAGATGATGAGCCCCTCGATGCAGCCGGGCGCTTCGAAGTGCTCGACAAGCGCCTTGACAAGGTTGGCCTTAGGTATGACGGCCGGTATTCGGGCGCCATTGGCCACGTGGCGCAGGTCTTCCATGGTCAGGGCCGTGAGGAGTCGGTCGTAGGACTGGCCGAGACCGAACGGCGCCGTCAGCATCCGGTGCAGGGCCGGCAGCAGCTCCCAGAGTCCATCGCCTCGGCGCAGCGCGAGCATTTGGAGCCGAAGGTTTTGGAGTCCGACCTCGACGTCGGCTTCGGCCAGCGGAGTTCTGGCCAGACCGGCGATGTCGGCGGCTGTCCCCTTATCAAGATAGGCCAGCGCCTCTACCAGCTCGCGAGAGAAGCAGTCCAGGCGTTCGAGGACGGCGTGGAGCACGTACGGCTGGCTGACGCGGGTGGCCAAGTCGTTGAACGACGAAAGGGGCGGTTGGACAAGGTCGGGCCGCGACGCGAGCAACCCGGCCAACTCGACGTCGGTGAACGTGCGTAAGGTGTCGGCGACGCCGGGCACAGCTTGCTACGCCTACGCGGCGGCGGCCGCGGGGTCGTGCTTGAAGAGGACCTTCTCGAAGTAGGCGAACTTGGCCAGCCAGCCAATGCCGTAGCTGGCCAACGAGAAGAGGTTGATCACGATCGTTTGGGCGCCGCGATGGTCGAAATAGTGTCGGGCGACCCTTTCACCGAGCCACGCCGCGCCGAGCGAGAAGACGAAGCCGATGATCGAGGTGATCCAGAAGGGAATGATCTCTTTGCGCAGGTGTGACTTGCCTGACTTCTGCCACACCCATGCTCGGTTCAGGTAGAACGACACTGGGGTGCTGACAGCCACGGCTAGCGCCTGCGCAGGGACGGCACCCCAGTGGGCCACGTTGTAGGCGAGCGCGAACGTCGTCAGGCTCACGACGATCGCCACCCCCGAAACGGCAGCGAACTTCATGAACTTGGCGCTGAACACCATGCGGATGATCGATTGTATGAACTTCAAGCGCGCCCAGTCTAGAAGGCAGTCCGGCCCCTCGGTCGGACCCCCTCCTTCGGACTCACGTCGTCGCTGGCCATTACCGGCCAGAATGGGGAGGTGACCGCAGCCCTGGACTACCTCGTCGATCTGCTCGACTTGGAAGCGATCGACGACAACATCTTTCGGGGTAAGAACACCAACGAGAACCGCCAACGCACCTTCGGGGGCCTGGTCGCGGGGCAGGCGCTCGTGGCCGCGGGGCGCACCGTTGATGCATCCAAGCAGGTCCACTCGCTGCACGCGTATTTCTTGCGGCCGGGCGACGCCAAGACTCCCACCGTCTACCAAGTCGATCGGATTCGCGAAGGACGAAGTTTTGCCACTCGGCGGGTGGTGGCGATTCAGCATGGCGAGGCCATCTTCAACCTCCAGGCCAGCTTTCACGTCACCGAGCGAGGGGCCAGCCACCACCACCCCATGCCTGACGTGCCGCGCCCCGAAAACCTGCCCACGTTCACTGAACGTTTCGCTGATCAGGCCGACGAAATGGGCGATTGGTATCACCGGCCCCGGCCCATCGACACCCGCTTCCTGGTGGCCCCGTCCCGCGCCATCGAAGCTCGCCAGGAGCCGGTGATGCGTATGTGGTTCCGCGCTGATGGCGATCTGCCCGACGATCCGCTCCTGCATGCCTGCGTCCTGGCTTACACGAGCGACATGTCGCTGCTCGACTCGATACTCGTCACCCACGGTCTCAAGTGGGACGACGGATCCATGATGGGCGCCTCGCTCGATCACGCCATGTGGTTCCACCGGCCGTTCCGAGCCGACGATTGGGTGCTCTACGACATGGCGTCGCCTTCGGCCCACGGCGCCCGCGGTTTGGCGCTGGGCAACATGTTCACCGACGACGGAACGTTGGTGGTAACTGTCGCGCAAGAGGGCCTGATCCGCCTTACCGAAAAAGGCCGCGCCCGCCAGTAACCGACTGCTAACGGGTAGGGGACCTAACCAGCAACGAGTGACGGCGCCATTTGTCGGTCCACGTCGCCGGGTTCGTAAGCGATCACCGGTGCGCTCGCACCGAACACACTGAGGGTGTGCATCAACCGATGTCCACCGATGTTGACGGAGCAGAGGTATGCCATCTCGACGATCTGCGCGGTCGTGAATACCTTTTGAAGTGACCGGAAAGTGTCGTCGTTGATGAAGTGATGATCGCCGGCGAGCATGTCGAAAAATTGGAGTGCGGCGAATTCGCGGGGCGTGAAGCGTGACGGGTTCGGATCGAGCAGGCACGCGACATCGTCTTCGGTTATCGATTCGTCCTTGCGCGATGCCGAACATGGCTCGCACACCGCCGCTTGGGCGCTATGGAGGCGTAGCAGCTCGACCAGCCGGGGTTCGAGCACACCCTTGCGGAACGTCGCTTCGTACTGGTCGTGGAGCCCTTTCATGGCCGTCGAGCTGTAAGCGATGATCTGCAGCGGCACCGTGGTGGACTACATGCCGGTGGCGGTGCCCGACTCCATCATCGCCCGCGATTCCTCGGGCAGTTCCTCCCACGCAATGGGTTCGATTCTGGCCATGTCGTTCCTTTTGTCGTCGGACTGGACGAGCGCGGACCCTACCCCAGTCAGCGAGAGTCCGTCGATGGCGCCGTGATGGCCCAGTTCGCGGCCGGTGATCCGGCTGAGGAATGGGCCGGTACAGTCCGCCCCATGAACTGAGGACTGACGACCGAAGACGACACCTTTCACCGTGTCGATCCGAACGAGGCCTGGTGGACCGAACCGTGTGGATGAGCTGGATGGTGCCAGAGCGCAAGCTGTTCGGAAACTTCTATCCGGTCTTTCGGCCCAATGTCGGCGTGCAGTTCGGCGGTATTTCGATCTACGACCACACCGCCGATGTCCCTTGGGAATGTCCGATCTACGACATGCAGTGGCATCTCCCGATCGAAAAAGGCCTCGACCTCCGCGATGCGCAGCTGCCCAACGGCATGTACCTGCGCGCCATCGAGCCCAACCGGGTCTTCGAGTTCGGGTTCCGAAGCGACGAGCTGGAGTTGGACCTGCGCTACGAGGCGCTGATGCAGCCGCTCATGTCGGGGGCGAGTCGGATCTGTTTTCCCGAGGCGGACATCTCGACCAACCCGGTCACGTCACCGGTCGCATGAAGCTGCTCGGCGAGGAGGTGGCCGTCGACTGTATGGCGCAGCGCGATCGTGCCTGGGGTCCTCGTCGCGACAATCGACAACCGCGCGTTGCCTACGTCTATGGCGCGACCTCGTCCACCAATGCGTTCCTCGCCGTTTCCGCGCAAAAGAAGGGAGGGCCCGACAACATATTCACCGGTTATTACATGCACGAGGGAACATGGGCGAAGATGGTCTCGGGGCGACGCGAGGTCGATCGCGATGCGCTGGGCCGCGTGGCTCACGTCCGCATCGACGGCACCGACGAACTGGGTCGAAGTCTTCAGGTCGAAGGCGAGACCGTGAGCCGCCTCTTCATCACCGCTTACCCGAGCATGGTCGTCATCAACAGCTTGACCCGCTTCGTGCTGAACGGCGAAGAATGTTGGGGCGAAGACCAAGATACCTGGAGTCCGCGACGTTGGCGCGACTTCAAGGCCACGCTCCGAGCGGCGCGTGACGATGGCTACAACGCGACGCCCCACGCCTCGGCGGCCGCTGGTTGTTTGCGGTCACGGGTAACGCGTAGGCGAGCCTTGAGCAGTGCGGGGCGTAGTCTCGCATTCTTGGTACGCGTGCTCCAGATCGTCGAAGCCGGGCCCGGTGCACGATGACGAAACGCACCGGCGGAGCGCTGCATGCGTTGCGGGTCCGCGATTTTCGACTCATCGCCGGCGGCAACATGGTGTCGCAGATGGGCACGTGGGTGCAGTACGTGGCGATGGGATGGGTGGCGCGCGAGCTGACCGACAACACGCTGCTCATTGCGTTCGTGTTCGCCGCCCAGTGGTTCCCCTACCTCGTGCTCTCGCCTATCACCGGCGTGATCGCCGACCGCATCGACCGTCGAAAGATCGTGCTCTGGGGCAACATCGCGATGATCGCCCCCGCCTTGACGCTGGGATTGTTGATCCAACTCCACCACATCGCCGTTGCCAGTCTCGTCGCACTCGTCATTGCCGGAGGCGCCGCGCAAGCCTTCACGCAACCGGCCGCCAACGCCTTCATTCCCGCGCTCGTACCGCCGCAGGATCTCCATTCCGCCATCGCGCTCAACGCCGGTCTGAGCAACTCAACCCGCGTCGTCGGACCGACCATCGGGGGCGTCATCATCTCCGCCTGGGGCGTCGCCTGGGGCTTCCACATCAACGCCATCAGCTTTCTCGGGGTGGCCATTGCGTGCGTGGCGGTCAAGACCCGACCGAAGCGGAATCCTCCGAGTAAGTCGGGATACTGGGAAGGACTCCGCTCCGGCATCACCTACCTTCGGGCCAACCGCGCCGCGATGCGAATCATGACTCTGGTGGCGGCCGTGACGCTGTTGATGATGCACGCCGGCCTCATGTCGATCATGGCGAAGGACGTGCTCCACGGCAACGCCGGCACCTACGGGCTCCTGTCATCGGGGCCCGGATTCGGGTTCGTCGCGGCGGCGTTGCTCACGACGACATTGACCAACAATCGAAGACGCACGACTGCTCTTTTTTTTGGCGGCGGCCGGGACGGGCGTGGCCCTGGTGATAGTTGGGCTCTCGCGATCCGTGTCGCTGTCGGTGGCCGGTATGGGAGTGTTCGGATTCCGCATAATGACGATGACCACGGTGGCGACGATGCTGTTGCTGGCGACGAGCGCCGACGAATACCGCGGTCGCATGATGGGCCTCTATGGTGTGGTCAGCATCGGGTTGTTCACCGTCAACTCTCTACTCGGCGGAGCGGTCGCCACTGTCCTGGGCGCCCCGTTCACGATTTGGCTGTGTGGCGCTGCCATCTTGGTAGCCGTCGCCGCCTTCGCCCTGACCGGCACAATCGACGTTATCCGCAAAGGGCTGGACGGGCGCGAGGCTGAGCAACGTCTTGAATCGACAAGAGGGTGACTCGCACTTGTCAACGTTTACTGACGGATGGCGGTGGTTGTGAGCCCGGCCAGATCGGGGCCCAGCATGGCGTCGATCTCCTCTTCGTACACCGGGTCAGCCGAACGCAGATGCGGTACTCGGGGTCGAGATAGCCGCGCACGGCGAACACTGGCGGGGTGGCGTGACCGTCACTCGACACGATGATGACGTTGTCCATGACTGCAGCGTATGCTTCGACCGACCTCCGGTCAACAGCGTTCATACGGTTCGTGAACCGAGGGTACGGTTCGTGTCTCCGACCGAGTTGCACGCCGAGAAAAGAGAAGTACATGCCGCAGAAGACAGCACTGGTCACGGGCGCGAGCCGAGGTATAGGCAAAACAATCGCGGTTGCACTCGCCAAGGCGGGCTACGACGTCGCCATTGCGGCCCGAACCGTAAGCAAGGACGATCCCACTCCCGAACACTCGGTGACCATCCACCGACAGGATTCTCGGGCGTTGCCCGGCAGCCTCGAGGAGACGGCCGCTCTGGTGGAGGCCGAAGGTCGACGTTCGCTTCAACTGCGCATGGATCTGACCGATCTCCCCTCGGTCGAATCCGCATTGGCAACGGTGATCGACCGCTGGGGAGGCGTGGACGTGCTCATCAACAATGGGCGCCACATCGGCCCTGGCCTAATGGACACGATCCTCGACACGCCCATCGACGAATACATGAAGTTTCTTCAGGCGCACGCGGTGTCGGCCATCCGGATCGTCCAGCTCGTCCTCCCTGCCATGTTGGAGAGGGGTGGCGGCACGATCGTGACCATTTCTTCGGGCGCCGGCTACGACTGGTACCCCGCCAATCCGCCCGGCCACGGCGGGGCAGGGCTCGGTTACCGGCTCGGGAAGTCGGCTGGGCATTCCATCGTGGGCAGCATTCTCGTCGAACATGGCCATCAAGGGATACGGGCGTTCAACGTCGACCCCGGTTTTGTGTTGACCGAGCGCAACTCGCTCGACCTCGCGGCCACGGGCTTCGATGCGTCGGCCGCTGCGCCACCGGCGGCGGTGGGCGCGGCGGTGGCCTGGCTGGTCGACAGTCCCGAGGCGGACGCCCTGCAGCACTCCAACATCAGCGCCCAGGCGCTCGTCCTTGAGCGCGGCCTTTACCCCGACTGGCGCAAGCCGTAGTCGGTAGCATTAGTTCGGCTCGACCAGGACTCGCCACTTATTACTGGGCAGACCCTTACGCCTTAGCGAACGGCTGGTAGCGCCCGTCTCGCACAGTTTGGAACAGGAGCCAATCGGGTCCCTTGTACGCGGCGCGATCCCAAGGCGAAAAGCCCATTACTGTCCCGGCGCCCCCGCAGGCGGACGGGATCTGGTGGGCCCGTTCCAGTCCCCGACGAAAGCCGTCGGAGGTCAGGACCGGCGCCCACCGCAAGCCCTCGACGGTCATTGTGGCCATGTCGTAGAAACAGGTGTGGAGCGGGTCGTTCGGGCGTTCGCCGTAGCGCTTTTCGAAGCGGTCGAGGAAAGCCTGGGAGACGGCGTTGTTGGGATCGACCATGTCGACGCCGACCCAGCCTTCGAGGGCCGCCAACGCGTCGGGGTTCATGTAGCCGTGCAGAAAGGCGGTATTGATGAAACGCGGTGGCGTCCAATGGGCGGCGGCCAACGCCGCAGCCAACGGGGCGACCACCAGCCCGAGCCCCAGGTAGACGAGCGCCGGGGCTGCGCTCGCCTTGACCGCCGCGACCGCGGCCGACAAGTCGGTGGCGACCGGTGAGACGCGCTGATCGGAGACGATGGCGAGCCCGAACCGCTGGCAGGCCTGGTCGAAGTAGTCGAAGTACTCGGCGCCGATCGCGCTCTGGTCACGGATCACGGCGACCGACGCGTGGCCGCGGTTGACCAGTTCGGCCACAATCATCGGTCCTTCGTCGGAAAGGGAACCCAGCTGGAACTGAAAGCCGTAGACCCCCCGGCTGTGCTCAGTGCCGGGGAAGTTCAAGGTGGGCACGGCGTGGCGCTCCGCCAACGGCTGGGTCACAAGGCAGTTGTCGGTGACACCAGGACCCACGATTCCGATTACGCGTTCGGCTACCAGCGCCTCGTACGCGAACGTGACGGCTTCGGCGGTGTCCGACGGCAGGCCGTTGGCCAAAACGGACGATCAGCTGCACGGGCCGGTCGAGTTCCCCCGACTGGAGCGCCTCTTCGAACCGAAGCTCGCACGCCCGTACGGCCGACAAGAGGGGGCTGCTGTCGGGCCCGCTCACGATGTCGAGCAGCACACCGATCTTGATGGATTCTGCTTGGGCGCTCACGGCCAATTTCTAACAGCTCACGCGCTGTTCGTGTTGACTACGGGCCTGTAAGCTCAACGCTGTTGACCAGGACCGTCCATGGCACTAGATTCGGACGCTCGGGCCGAATCACAACTCAATGGCAAGAGGAGCAACATGGAACGCGTCAAGATCGAAATTGACCTGCATCGAGCCAGGATCTGGCAGTTGGAGGCATACTCTTCGCTGCCCGCCGCCGTGCTCAACGCTCCCGCGACAAGAGACGCGTACGACCCTTCGACATGGTGGACCCCCAAAGATCATCTGGCCCACAGCCTCCACATCGCGAGGGTGGTTGGCATGATCATCCGGCACTTCGTATTCGGCGATATCGACGTGGCGAGTCTGTCGATCCCTGACCGTATCGCAGTGGGCGACGTCGACACTTTGGCCGCTTTGAAGAACATGGACGACTTGCTACCGGTCGTGCACGGGCGTACCCACGAGATGTGGGCCGAGCATCACGATAAGAGCTTCGACGAAATCGTGGCCATGGGCGAGGAGAGTTACGCGCAGATGTTCTCGCTCCTGGCGTCGATCAACGAGGACCAACTGGCCAACACCGTCATAGCGAGGGGACCGACGGTTCGCCAGAGCGTCGGCGAACAGCTGGCCACCCTCGCCGGCCACGACCGCCAGCATTGGGGCTGGGCCATTCAGGGCCTTGCCGATCGCGCCAGCCTCGGTTAGTCAGGGGCGGGCGGCGCGGCGCTTCGCCTTGCGGTCGACTTCCATACGAACCCGGGCCCCGGTGATGAGCATGTCCAGGCCATCCTCGAACAAGGCCAGCATGTTGCGACCTCGGAACACCTTGGCCGTCGCGGCCGCCAACCCGCCTGCGCTCATTCCGGTCACGTAAAAGAACAGCGCCCCCATGAGCGCCGTCATCTCGCGTTCACTGAATCCGACCTCGACCAGGATTTCGCGCACCGTCTTGTTGAGGTCGCTGGGCACGAGTTCGTCGACATGCGTCATCAGGAAGTTGCCCATGCCCGGGTACCGTCCGATGATGGCGGATTGGTTCATCATCAACGACTTCAGTTTTGCGTCCCAGGTGCCGCCTTCGACGAAAACACTGACTTCGCTATAGAGGTTGCGCCCTACCAACAGTAGGAGGTCGTGTTTCGTGGCGATGTGGTGGTACGTCGCGCCGAGGGCGACGCCGAGATCGTTCGAGAGCCTGCGCATCGTGAGCCCCTGCACGCCGACCTCGGCGATGATCTCCCGAGCGGCGCGCACTATCTCGGCCTCCGAGAGGCCAGCCCCGTCGACCTGTCCGTTGCTGGCGGGGATTTCAGGGGCCCGAGCCTTCTTCGGGCTGGGTGGCTCCCGACGGGGAGCGCGCTTCGATGGCGTGGTCAAGGAGGGCACGACGCGCATGTTACGGGCTCGCCACCCCCCAATTGTGGGACCCCATGACGCCGGCCACTCGACGGCACTGGGTCTCGAGGCTTAGTGGAGCCTGGGGGACCACGAGAGTCAGCTCACGACGACGCGGGCCGCGGCCAGGTTCGGAATCCGTCGAGCCGTCGCGTTGACGTCTCCTTCGCGGTGCGACTCGACGAGAACGGTTGCGAAGTACGTGCCCGGCTCGTTGAAGCGGTGCGTGACCGACAACTCGACCTTGCTTGCGGTGCCATCGACCTTTGAACTCTCGGGATACGTGCCCGAGCCGTCGAAGTCCCAACTCACCCCAATGATGGTGCCCGCGCCCGGCGGCAACTCAGCCTGCATCGCCAGGGTGACCTGCTCGCCCGCCCTGACCTCCACCCGAGCGGCGCCGTTGGCGGTAGCCGTGACAACCGCCTGGATGCCACCACGGTCGGCCGCGGTCGCCGGGAGGGTGATCTTGCCATCGCGGTATTCGAAGGCCGAGCCCGCCGGTTCCATACCCTGCTCGACCCACGCGGCAAGGTCGACCAGACACTGCTCGATGACCGGCTGGTAGTTGATCAACCAAGTGTTGTTGGCCCGGCCCGGCTGCGACGCCGCCATGAACGGCGGCACGTGCTCGGCGTTTGCGGTCCATCGAATCCGGAACTTTTCCTTCGCTCCCTCCACGCCGTACACCCGCTCGACCGCGCCCTTGTAGCCAAGACCCTGCGGGGGCCACAGCGACGCGTCGTGGGTGTGGTGGACCCACATGAGCTTGCCCTCGAACTTCCCCGAATAGTGCACTCCCATGAACGGCGACATCTCGGCCAGTGGGTGCTGCGGGTAGATCGGCTGCCCGTCGAGGGTCAGAAATTCCCACTCGGTAAAGGGGATCACATGGTGACGGTAGTAGTAGTAGTAGTAGTAGCAGTAGGCGAGGAACGGGCGGTTGTCGAAGCGCACCGTGTCGCCCGCCACCACGCCGCGGAACCGACGGTTGCTGGCCTCGCCCCCGCCATCGCACAAGAACACGTTTCCAACACCGTTGAGGCAATACAGCTGCCGGCCCGCCGCCTCGCCGCTCGTAATCCGGATTCCGGCGCCCATGCGATGGCCACTGGGGATGTGGTTGAGTTCGATCGCCATCGGCATGTCCCACATGTCTTGCATGCCGGCGAAGATCGACGCGAGGCTGCGAATCTGGTCGAACTCCGGTCCACCGACCGACGGGTCGTCGAGTAGATCCTTGGCCGTCAGCGTGCGTACCACCGTGGCCGCGACATCGATTAGGTCGTTCTGCACGGCGCTGGGCTGATCGTGGCCGACATAGCCCGGCTTGGTCCAGAACGCCTCAAAGTATTCCGGGCCTTGGGCCTGCAAGCTGTCGGCGATGGAGGCCCACAGCCAAATCTGGCCCATCGGTTGCGCAATCATGAACTCATCGCCGCGGGGGTACCCGAGCCGGTAGAGGTTGTTGAGTTCCTCCCGCTGATGCGTGTCGAGCCCGGCGAACGGATCATCGCTGCCACCGGGCGCCAAAGCGTCGACTACGTCCGCTATTTTCGCCCCGAGCAGCCGTTGGACGTTGAACATGGCGGTGAAGTTCGAGCCCCCACCTTTGAGCAACGAGAAGTCGCCGTGCTCGCTCACCATGGCATCGCCCATGAACGGAAGGGCTGCGTCCCAGACACCGGGCGCGTATTGCAAGCACTGCGGCGAACGCCGGGCCCCGCCACTGCCACCGAATACATACGAGTACTGCGGCGGCGCGCCGTAGACCTGGGCGGCAACGTGCTTGGAGAACCTCGCGCACTCGGCTGCGGCGCGAAAGCCGTAGATCGTGGGGTCCGGACCGGCCTTGGGGTCCATTACGTCGCCTTTGTGGCCCATGTTCGATTCGACGGTGTACCCGCCCAGGCGAAAGGCCATTTCGAGCCCGCCCGTGACCAGTCCGAGGGGACCGGAGTTCACGTGCTCGTGACCTGCGTTCGCACCCTCGAGCGGCTGGTACAGCCGGCCCTGGTAGCGCTCGGCCCTGGGGGAGCAGAAGGAGAATCGCGTATCGGTGTCGCGGAAGCCGCCGTGCATGTACCGGTGTGGTTCAGGCTCGTCGCGCTCCTCGTCGGCGTCGATGTACGCCTGACCGAAAAAGTCGTCCGTCACGACATAGGCGGTTACGTCAATCGTTTCCATGTGGTCCGCTTTTGTCGGACTGGTTGCGCAGGCTCGCGCTCTTAGGCGCAGCTCTAGGCTAAGAGTACGCAGTTCGGACGAAAAGTTCAACAGCGTTCACAATCGGGGCGACGAGCGCCTGGTTGTAGCATCGTCGCGTCACACATACATCACAACGTCCGCACCGCTCGGGGGGTACCGCAATGAAGGTTCCGTTCACTTAGAAGCCAACTGGCTGGTTCATGGTCGGCTGGAGCGCCGACATTCCCGTCGGCGTGGCCAAGCCGCTGAAGTACTTTGGGGAAGAACTCGTGGCCTACCGCACCGAGGAGGGCGCCCTGCACGTACTCAATGCGCACTGTACCCACTTGGGTGCGCACATCGGCCACGGCGGGAAGGTGAACGGAGACTGTGTCCAGTGCCCATACCACGGATGGGGTTACGGACCCGATGGAGTGAACCGCTACATCCCGTATGAGGACCGCCCCAACCTTTCGAAGCGGCTGCGGTCCTGGCCCGTTCAGGAGCGCCACGAATGGATCTTTGTTTGGCATGACCCGCACGGCGGACCGCCGCGCTGGGACCTTCCCGACCTGTGGAGCCTCATTCCCCACCTTCCAAGTAGCGAGAGCGAGTATTACCGCGGCTACCCCGAACTATCGGTGAAATATCCCCGCGAACCGGTCCATCCCCAAATCACGCTCGAGAATGCTCCCGACAGCGTGCACTTCAAATACGTCCATCGGGCCACCGTCGATCCGGTCTGATGGATTGGAAAGCCGAAGGTCCATTTTATCGCTCTGTTACCGGCTGGCCGCTCCCGACTGCGAAGAATCCCGATGGCATGGCCATGAAGATTCACGGCGTGTCGTGCGGAGTGGGCGGCTCGTACGCCGTGTTCGAAGGCAGCGTGCATTATCGCTTGGCCTTCTTCACCACCCCCATCGACGATGAGTGCTCCGATTTGTTCTATTCGATCTGGTGGCCTCGCGACGAAGGCGACGACTCGGTCGCGGTGCCCGATCACTACCGCGAGCGAGCCGAGAAGGAGTTTCTCCGAACACTGTGGAATGACCTGGAGATCTGGCGCTATCAGATCTACGTCGAGAACCCGGCGCTGGCCCAACAAGACGCCCGTCCCTACGGCGCGCTACGCAAATGGGCGAAGCAGTTCTACGAGATCGAGCCCGTATGACGGTCGGTAACAAGCCTATGGAACCATGGGAGTTGAGGGCAAGGGAAGAAATTCGTGATCTCGTCGCTCGCTATAACGCCAACGGAGATACGGGTCGGTTCCCACAAGTGCTCGAACTCTTCGCTCCTGACGCCGTCATGGAAACCGGCGAGGGTCGCCAATACGTGGGTCATGAGCAAATCATCGAAATCTTCACCGGTGCCCGCGACGCGGCCGCTTACGGCGAGCATGACGTCTATCTTCGGCACATGACGGCCACCCATCAGATCGACGTGATCGATGAATCAACAGCCAAGGGACGCGGCTATTACCAGGTGCTAACGGCGATCGGCCTTGACCACTGGGGTCGCTACATTGATGAGTACAAGCCCGTCGCTGGGCGTTGGCGCTTCGCCCGGCGCCGCGTCACCCTCGACGGAAAGAGCCCGAATTCGCTTTTCGTCGTGGAAGGCTGACCCAATCGCCGACGACGGTTACGCCGACACTGCGGGTTGACCCGGTTCACGTGACGACAATGCGGGCCCGGGCGACGTTGGGAATGCGGCGGCTGGATGCGCGCGGGTCGCCGTCACGATGGGAGCAGACCAAGGCGGCGGCAAAGTAGGTGCCGGGCGTGTCGTAAGTGTGGGTGAGGCTCAGTTTGACTTCGCGGGCCGATCCGTCGACGTCTTCATGTCGGAATGGGTAGGTACCGTTACCTTCGAAGTCCCACGACACCGAAATAATTGCTCCCGCTCGCGGCGGTACCTCGGCGTGGACTTCGAGATTCACCGGCTCACCGACGCGCGCTTCGGCCTTGACCGATCCGTTGGTCGAAACCGTGACCACGGCCTGAATGCCGCCGCGCTCGGCGGCTGTCGCCGGCAACACCACTTGGCCGTCCTGATATTTGTAGGCCGTCCCCGCCGGTTCCGTGCCCTGTTCAACCCATCCGACGAGGTCCTTCAGAGACTGCTCGATGACGGGCTGGTAATCGACGAGCCAGGTGTTGGTGGCCCGGCCAGGTCGGTTGGGCAGGATCGCCGGCGGAACGTGCTCGGCATTCTCGGTCCACCGCAACCGGAAGCGACCGGCGGCCCCTTCTGCGCCTTGGGCCTGCTCGACCGCCCTGGCGTAGACCACGCCTTGTGGCGGCCACAACGAGGAGTCGAGAGTGTGATGTACCCATATCAGCTTGCCCTTGTATTGACCTGAGTAGGCGACCCCCATGAGCGACGACTGGTCGGGCGCAGTGTGTTGCGGGTAAATCGCCGCCCCGTCGAGCCGGAAGGAGTCGAAGATGTGATCGTCGAGCAGGTGATGGCGGGCCCAGTAGCAATAGGCGAGATATCGGTGGTTGTCGACGTGCACCTCGTCACCCGGTTTCACGTCGCCAAAGCGAAGAATGTTGGCCTCGCCCCGCCCGTCGCAGAAGAACGAATCGCCGCCGAACTCGGTGCAATACAGCTGGCGGCCGGTCGCCTTGCCACTCACCATGCGCAGGCCCACACCGAGGCGGTACCCTGCGCCGACCCCCTTCACCTCCACCCCGAACGCGACGTCGCCTTGCCCCATCGCCGCCCTGCGAACCGCCATGGAGCGAATGTCGGCGTACTCGGGGGCGAGGAAATCGGGCATGTCGATCACGTCTTGGACGGTGATGACGCGCTCGACTTTGCGGGTTGTGTCGATGACGTCGCCGGTGACCAGACCCGGTTGGTCGTGGCCGACATAGCCGGGCTTGGTCCAGAAGTTCTCGAAGTACTCGCGGTCCTGTTCGTACAGCATGTCGGCGGTGGCCGACCAGAGCCAGATCTGGCCCATCTGTTCGCCGATCATGAACTCGTCGTGGCGTGGAAAACCTTGTCGGTAGAGGCTGGCCAGTTCTTCGCGCTCGTGAGTGCTGAGCCCGTTGAACGGGTCGCCGGTTCCCCCTGGCGCCATGGCATCGACGACCGAGGTCAGCCTCGCACCGAGAATCCGCTGCACATTGAACATCGTTGCGAAAGAGATGTTCTGCGCGCCCTTCACCCGTTTGGTGTTGCCGGGCTCGGCGATGTCGCCGCCGCCCATGAACGGCAGAGCGCCATCCCATGCGTCTGGAGCATTCTCCAAGCACAGGGGGGAGCGACGGCCGCCACCACTGCCGCCGAATACGTAGGAGTGATGCGGTGCGGCGCCGTATACCTGGGCCGCTACGAACTTGGAGAATCTCGCCACCTCCGCGCTGGCGCGGTGGCCATAGAGCGTGGGGTCTTCCCCTCCCTTTTCATCGATCTCGTCGCCGATGTGGCCCTGATTCGATTCGATCATGTACCCGCCCAAACGGAAGCACATCATCAGTCCGCCGATGGCCTCACCGAATGGCGAGCTGAAGAAGTCTTCGGTACCACCATGGGCCCCCGACAGCGGGTTGAACATCCGCCCTTCGTAGCCGTCGCCACCGACGGAAAATAGAAACGGAACCGCGTGTCGGTGCCCGCGAACCCCCCATGCATGTGGCGATGAGCCGCCGGGTGGTCACGCTCTTCGTCGGAGTCGATATAGGGAGCGCCAAAGAACTGGTCGGTCATCACATAGGCCTTGACGTCGATCACGCGGTTTCTCCTCGGTGCATGGGCGGGGTGCCGCCCTGAGACGCCCACGCTACGGCCAGCGCGCCGGTAAGTCAACACCGTTCAAATGATGGCCCGCGGTAAGATATGTCGTTTGGTCTGGGGAGGGCCGAGCCATGTCGCGGTCGAGCGAAGTGATGGCTGCGGTACCGTGGCGGCGATGCAACCGGGAGCCATGGCGGACAGCAACGACAAACCTGTGTCGGGCTGGGCCATGAACGGCCTCGTCCGTTTGCACTATCTCGAAGCGAGGCCTTTGGCGCGTGGCCCTGCGGTTCTCGTCGTGCCCGGCTTCGGCGAAGAGGCGGCCGACCACCTCGACCTCATTGAGGCCGTGGCCCCGCGACGGGCGGTTGTCGTCGACTTGCGGGGTCGCGGTCCGTCGACGGTCACGATCGACGGCTACCGGATCGAAGACCACGCCGGCGATATGCGAGCGTTGGTATCGGCCGCCAACATCGAGCGGCTGCACTTGGTGATGTACTCCCGCGGCACGACGTATGGACTGGCGTGGGCGTTCGCCCATGCCGAACAGCTCGCCAGCATCACGATTGCTGACTACCCGGCGGCGCAGATCGTGCCACCGGCGAATTTCGCCGAGATGACGGCGAAGCGGGTCTGGAAGGGCCGCCCGATGACGGACCGAATGCCGCAAGCGGCGATAGAGGCCCTGTTGGCCGACGCCGTGAACATCGAGTTCTGGGACGAGATGGCCGGGCTGCGGGTGCCCGTGCAACTGATCCGGGGAGGCGCCGAACGGGCCATGGTCGGCGACGCCATTTTGGAGCGGTACCGACTCGCCGTCGTCGATCTCCGGGTTGTGACGTTCGAGGAGTCGGGGCACGACTTGTGGTCGCCCGACCCGCACCGATTCTCGGCCACAGTCAAGTCATTCCTTGACGATGTCGACGACCGGAGTTCGTGAGCCGGCCGTCGGTAGCCAGTGGCGCGGGCTGATCAGGCCCTGAGCCGATGTGCGCATCGAGTGGTTTGCGGGCAGGCTGAGTCGCATGGCATCACTTACGTACGGTTTGTTCTCCATCAACACCGGAACCTGCGCCGACCCGGACGTGTCCATGCGGGTGGCCCAGGCGTGCGAGGCGGCAGGGTTCGATTCGGTGTGGACGGGCGAGCACGTCGTACTACCCGACCCGCAAGTCCCGCCCTCGCCGCTGCCCCCCGAAGGGCTCATGCTCGACCCCGCGGTAGCCCTGGCCTATATTGCTGCGGGCACGACGACCATCAAGCTCGGAACCGGCATCATCATCTTGCCGCAGCGCAATCCGCTGATTTTGGCGAAAGAATTGGCGTCGCTGGATGTTGTCTCGAAAGGTCGACTCATCTTCGGCGTCGGCGTCGGCTATCTGGAGCCCGAATTCCGAGCCCTCGGCCTCACGCTCGACCACCGCAACGAGAAGACCATTGAGTATCTCGAAGCGATGCGCGCCATTTGGGATATGGACAAGCCGGCTTACGAAGGCCAGTTCGTGAGCTTCAGCGGGGTGCAAGCGAACCCCCGACCGGTACAGCGTCCGACACCTCCGATAGTGATGGGAGGCCATACCGCCCCGGCCTTTCGGAGGGCCATAACCCATTGCCACGGCTGGTACGGGTTTGCCCTTGACCTGGAAAGGACCCGCGGTTGCCTGGAAGGGCTCAGGGCCGCCGCGCAACGCTACGAGCGGCCGGCCGAACTCGGTCCGTTACACGTTAGCGTCTCGCCTCGCGGGCGGGTCGAAGCCGCGCTCGCCGACTCCTTCGCGGAACTGGGCGTTCATCGCCTGATCGTGTTGCCGCGGGGTGACGAGTCTGAGCACGTTCGGTTGGTGGAGGAGATCGGCTCAACGCTGATCGGTCGATGATCGATCAGCTGGTCGGGTACTTGCGGGCGAGACTCCCCGAGGGGCGCCCGGGCGTGATCGGGCTGACGGGCAGCGTGGCGGTTGGCAAGACGACCCTGGCCCATGCCATAGCCGAATCATTGGGGGCCGAGGTCGTCGGCACGGACGGGTTCTTATTCCCCAACTCGGTTTTGGAGTCAAGGGGCATTCTCGATCGCAAGGGATTTCCGGAGACGTTCGATGCCAGAGGACTCTTGGAGTTCGTAGCCAGTCTGCGGGCCGGGGCCGATCCGCTGGAGGTACCCACATATGACCATGGGACCTATGACGTCGGCCTTCCGCGATCAGTGAGCCCAGCGCCGCGCGTAGTCGTGCTCGAAGGTATCAACGCCTTGGCTCAGCCGGCCCTGCTCGACGTCGGGGTGTATCTCGACGCCGAGGAAGCGACGGTCATCGATTGGTACGTCGTCCGTTTCCTCGGTCTGCGGGCGGCCGCCCGAAGCGATCCGTCCAGTTTCTACGGACGTTTTCTGGCCATGACCGAGGAGGAGGTGACGCGGGTGGCGCACGAGGTCTGGCACGGTGTAAACGGTCCGAACTGGCACGTCAATATTGCTCCGCAGCGAGCCTGGGCCGACGTGGTCGTGACGAAGTTGGCGGACCACTCGATTGGTTCGGTTGACCAGGTAACGTGACGAACGGGGCGGCGAGGGTTGCATGGGGGAAGGTGTTGTCGTACACTTTCGTGCTATGGCCGAACTCTTCGACAATGACGAACTCAGCGGTATCTCACAATCTCGCCGTGCATTCCTGAAGAAGCTTGCTTTAGGGGCCGCGTTCGCCGTGCCGGTCGTGACCTCCTTTGGGATGGGCAAGAGCGATGCTGCGGTCGGTCCAGGAGTACCGCTTGGTCGTTTTGGGGGCGGCAACCTCGGTGGCTTCTTCGGCCGAGGCTTCGGCGGCGGCAACCTGGGCGGCGGCAACCTCCACTAGACCATCACGGCACTAGACCATCACGGCACTAGGTGCCTTGCCTCCTCACGGCGGCGCTCATAGTCCGAGACGAAGAATCGGTCCTCGAGCAGTGTTTGCGTGCGGCGAAGCGCGTGGCCGACGAGTTGGTGGTGGTCGACACCGGATCGACCGACGGATCCCGGGAGATCGCTTTCGGGATGGGCGCGGCGGTTCTCGAATTTCCTTGGACTGGCCATTTTTCGGATGCTCGGAACACCGCCCTTGACGCCGCCACCGGCGAATGGATCCTGTATCTCGACGCAGACGAAGAAATCGAGGTCGAAGATCCGGCCGCGTTTCGAGCCGTGCTCGAAAACGGAAGTCGAAACTTGGCATTTCGACCCCTGCTGAAGTCGCGCTCGAATTGGACGCCTTATCGAGAATTCCGAGTCTTTCGCAACCGGGCGGATCTTCGTTTCCGGGGGGTTATGCACGAGACCATTGTTCCCGACCTCGAACGAATCGTGGCCGCCGAAAGACTCGTGATCTCGCCAATCAACGCACTGATCCGCCACTCCGGCTACGAGGGCGATCAATCGCAAAAGCACGCCCGGGACCTTCCGCTTTTGATGGTGGAGCTTGATCGAACCCCCGACCGGGCGTATCTCTGGGACCACGTGGGGCGCATTCACGAAGCGCTCGGCGACCCGGTAGCGGCGGAAGGGGCGTGGCAGCAAGGCGTTCAAGTCATACGCGAGAGCGGTTCCGAGCTCGCGGTGGACGGTTTGCCGTACAGCAACCTTTTGAGCCTCCGTGTGGTGCTCGGACGCCCGGATATTGCTTTGGCCCGTGAGGCGATAGCCCGTTTCCCTGGCAATCCAGTTTCGTTGTGGGCGGGGGCCGAGACGGCCTTCGCCCTCAAACAGTGGCGCCAGGCCGTGGATTGGATCGACGCGCTGCTGAATCTTGATCGCGACGCGATCGCCGATGAGGCCGTGGCCATCGACGAGTCCCTCATCGGCCATGTGGCTCACGACACCCGCGGGCAGGCGCTGTTCGAACTGGGGCGCTACCTGGAGGCCGCGACCGCGTTCTCGGCAGCCGAGGCATTGGCGCCCGAAGAACCGGCCTATCGGGTTCGACGCCAGTTGGCTTCGGCTCGGGCGAAGTCGGCCCAGTAGGGTCGTCTACATGAACGTCGCGTTGGGTGCCCATGTCGGACAGCAGAACATGTCGATGGCTTCGATGCGGGCCCTTTGGCGTCGCCTCGACGCCCAGTTGGACTGGATCAGCGCCTGGGACCATCTCTATGAGGCCCCGCCGCAGGGCGGCACTGTCGATCATTTCGAGGCGCTCACGGTGCTCGGTGCGTTGGCGGCCGATACCGAGCGGGCTCGGCTGGGCTGCCTCGTTTTCTACGTGGGTTACCGCACACCCGGGGTGCTGGCCAAGGCGGCCACCACGCTCGATCATATTTCCGGAGGGCGCTTCGAACTGGGGCTCGGCGCCGGTTGGCACGAGGAGGAGGTCAAGGCTTTCGGCTATTCGTGGCCCGGTGCTGGGGTCCGTCTCGACATGCTCGATGAGGCCACACAGATCATCCGTGGCCTCCTCACCCAACCCCGGACCACCTTCGTTGGCCAACATTTCCACGTCGACGACGCTTCGTGCCTACCCGCGCCCGTCCAGGCGCGGCTGCCCATCTGGATCGGTGGCAGAGGCGAGCGAAGGACGCTGCGACTGGTGGCGCGTTTGGCCGACGGCTGGAACTCCGCGTATATCAGCGTCGAGGAGTTCGCTCGACTCTCCGCGGTGCTCGACGGCTGGTGCGCGACCGAAGGTCGCGATCCGTCCACGGTTCGGCGGGCCGTCAATTTGTCATTCAACCTCGCGACGACGACCAAACAGGCAACCGTCAATACGGAGGCGTTACGGTCGCAATGGGGCCCGGAGTTCGGGCGCATCGCCGGCGGTGCTCTGCTCGGCACACCCGACACTGCCGTCGAGCGGATCCTGTCATATGTGCAGGCCGGGGCGCAGGACGTCAACATCGCTTTACGGGCCCCGTGGGACGAGGATGCATTGACGGCTTACCTTGATGAGGTAGTTCCGGCGGTGCGAGCGGCGGCGACCTCTCGGGGATCTTAACCGACAAGAAAGCTGTGAAACTGCCACTCGTCGTCAGAGCCAGGCCCACCGGTGAAGCGAGGCGCACTGTACCGCTCGAACAGGGCCACTTCGTCGCGCCGATCGAGCGGACCCCAGTCGGCCGCGGCGTCGTGATAGGTGCCGAGGTAGGGCTTGGCGAGCGCCAGCACCTCACGCCACGGCAGGTCGTCGGGCACGCAGATACCGCGAGTGGGATTGGCGATCATCCACTGCACCGCTGCGGAAATCGAAGCGGCCACCTGGACTGTCGTGGCGCTTTGGTGGGGTAATAGGGCGCGGGCGTGGTCGATGGTCAAGCAGCTTCCCGTCCACCAGCTGCGATACGGATGGCCCATCAACAGCACGCCCATGAAGTCTCCGCCCGAGATGATCTCGTCGTTCAAGATCCGCTGGCGCGACTGCATCACCAGGTGCCGCGTTCGCAGCTCCTGTAAGGACGCGAGGGCGACATCGGGCATGGCATAGGCGTAATGCACAGTGGGGCGGTAGATGGCCTGATCCCCGTCCCAAACGGTGAGGTGGTCACTAATCGTGAAGGCTTCGCCGTGGCGGATTACCGAGCCGATGATCTCGCCAGCCGGGGTCCACGAGCGCACCGCCGTATCCATTCCCATACGGGCCAGTGCGAGTTGATTGGACGGACCGAACTGGTGAACGAACGCGCCTTCCGGCAGGCGCCGTTCATGGGTACCCCAGCCCATTTCGGCCGGTGCCACTCCCTCCTCGTAGAGCCCATCGACCGACCACGTGTTGACGAATTCGTCAACTTCCTTGGGCTGGTTGGTGATCTGGGTATCTCGCTCGGCCACATGAATGACCTTGACGCCCAGATGCATAGCCAATTGGTTGTACGCCTCGGCGCTGAGCGCCTGTTCGGCGGCGGATCGGTCAACGGCTGCGGTTGTGTCCTTGAGCGCCCTCGTCGCGATCGAAGTGAGCGCTTCCTTGGTCATGTGCGAGACAAGGCCAGGATTGGCACCGTGTTCGAGCACCGCCGTCGGCCCCGGGGTGTCCCATCGCGCCGCCATACGGCGGATGGCCATGTGGCGGACGTACAAACTGCGATCGCGAGGGTCGATGGTAGAAGCATCGTCATAGGGGTCCCACACTTCGACGGAGGTGTTGAGATACATGACGCCGTTGTCGTGACACCATGCCAGAATCTCCTGACAGTCGATGTTCCAGGCGAGGTCGAGCACAATATCGCCTGATCCTACGAATTCGGCCAGCTTGGTCGCAAGGTTGGCCTGCGTGACCCGGTCCTGTACGTAGCTCACACCGGAGGCCAATGCCTCGGTTACCCGCGCTCGATTGTCGACGAAGTCGAGGACCGTGATCTGGGCCGGCTTGGCCACATGGCGCGTCAGTAGGGGGAGCGAGCACTGGGCTACAGAGCCGCAGCCGAGGACCAAGATGCGTCCGGTGAACTCCACAGGGAGCCTCCTTCTTGTAACGAGATGACCAGGGGACTAGCGCCGCGACGATGAATTTCGCAACGATGATCCGTCTGTGGCTCGAAGAAGTAGGCCCGGTGGACGGCGGCGCAGACTTTAGCGTGGCTGGAGAGGGTGCGAAAACCGTGGGTGGGGGGCAGTTTGAAATTTGCCGGATCGGCCGGGCGGCTAGCCGTGCTACCCGACGGGCGGGCAGAAGGGCGGGGAGGCGCGAGCGGAGAAGCTGACGGCGGAACCGCGGTCGGAGATTGCTAGAAGAGCCGCCCAGAAACGATGGGGAGGAGTTCATCCGCAAACGGGTCAGAGTCGTCGCGCGGATCGCGGTTCGTGACTATCGACTGCCATAGATCCCGCAGTTTCGGCGATGCTGTGTAGTATCGCCCCCTTTTTTCGCCAACCGGGCGGAGGAGTTTGGCCTCAAGTAGGTGCTTTAGGTCGCGCGATGCTGTTGCGTCCGTTATATCGTCGTCGGGCCGGAGCATGGCCCTGTATGTTGCGTTTCGTACGCGAAACCCGATAGCAGCGTCGTAAAGCGCGGCGAAGGTTCGCTCCGGGAGCCCCTGGGCTTTGACGAGTTTTTCGATTTCAAACCAGAGTCGTTCACTTTCTTTGACACGCCTGAGCATCGTTCGTGCCTGTCGCAGGTGAGCCGTGAGCATAAAACGAACCCACGGACGAGCATCTCTCTCGGGTCGCCAACTCCCATCTCCCACCTGGGCCAGCACGTCATAGTAAGCCTGGGTGTTCTTTCCGAGATACTCCTCGACACTAGAGAACACCGGAGCAATAATCCCCTGCCGCGCCAAAACTAGGGTCTGGAGGCATCGGGCCATCCGGCCATTACCGTCGCGGAACGGATGGACCATGACGAGGTTCAAGTGGGCCATCGCGGCATCAACGATGGGCTGCCTCTGCTCTAATGAATTGAGATCGTCGATCAATTCAGTCATGAGCGTCGGCACTTGCGATACATCGGCGCCCTCATAGACAATTTCATGGCTATGTTCGTTCTCGACGAAGATAGCACCTATTCGCCACAACCCGGGGCGGGATTGCAGATCATAACTAGTCATCATGTAATGCAGACTTTTGATTAGCTGTTCGTTGTACGAGAACCGGTCGTCGCTTGCCATCTGCAATACGAACGTCATGGCGTGGCGGTACCCCTTTAGAGCGAGGGTCGTCGCCTGTGTCGCATCCAGAGGCTCTTCGCCTAGATCGACCGCTGCGGCATCGTCAAGGGAGGCGTCATACCCCTCAATGCTGTTCGATCCTTGTATCGCCCGGGCCATTGATGCTCGGCGCAAGGAACCGACCCATCGACGCGGCTCGCGCACGTTCAGGCGGAGGTCTTCCTGGAGGCGGTTCACCTCGACGACTACCTCGACCTCGCGGTCCGTCAGTTCTGGGCTGTGGAAAAGCATGTGGGATATCTCTAGTCTTTCCGCGTTGGTGTTGGATAGTATCATATACGATATGAGTTTCAATCCTCCATACACTGAAGCGCAATGCTCATTATGAGCAACGATCACCGTTACAGCCCCGCTCGGATCCAAACTGAACCCCTACCAAACCGTGAGGTTGGAGGAGTGTCTCCAACGCCGGTGTCGTAGGCTTCAATCCTCCAGTTCGTTGATGAGCCCCATGAGCTACAGCAGTCCGGTCTTGACCAAGTCTGACGACGTTGAGGACCGGGTCCACGACTTCGACCTGTTTGATCCCGGCTACGTGCGCGACCCTTACACGGTGTGGTCGGGCGTCCGGGGTTGTCCGGTGCTTCCGAGTGAACGCTGGGGCGGATCGCACCTGATCATCGGCTACGAGGCGATAATGAGGCGGCGGCCAACACCGGTGCTCTCACGTCAACGTTGGGCACCTCGGCTGCGCCGACCCTCGACGACCACCGCGATCCGAACCGCCCGCGCTCCATCATCAACACTGATCCGCCCGATCACGCCCCCGTGCGACGGGTGATTTTGCCCTCCTTTTCGCCGGCCGCCGTGGCTGGATACGAGCCGGTCACCCGCGCCCGTTGCGAACGGCTTATACCATGTTTTGTGCCCCCGATCGCTGAGCCGGGCCGGGGGTCAGGCCCGGGGGCCGCGTTCCGTACCGATCGCCGTTGGCCCGTAGGACCGCATCGGGCGCGGGACCGGGTTACAGGAACCAGCTCGGCCTTTGTCGCGAACACGTAGCAATTTGATGGCGATTTGAGGGCAAAAGCCTCAAGTTTTCCACGGGTAGGTCGATACATGTAGGTGTGAACACGCTGAGCGCTGATCCAAGGTTGGGCTTATTGCCGCCTCGACGGCTAGGTGCCCTCCTCATGACGGCACGAAGGCGCGCCGGACTTCGCCCCGCTGACGCGCTCGCGGCGCTGGGAAACCGCTTGAGCGTGGTGCAGATCGAAGCACACGAACGAGGCGAGCTGTGGCTGGACGACCAGGATGTTCGCATCCTTGTATCGCTTTATGGACTGCAACTCGATGCGCTTGTGCCTCAGCGAGTCCGGTTGGTGATCGACCGCGAGGAGGGAATGATCGGCATTGGGACCGCCCGCCATCCGATCTCGCCGACGATGGGCGATGACGAGATATTGATCCGCTACTTGGCCCTCGTCTATCTGCTGCGAGACGTCAAACCGGGTCGGTTCTTCGTGCCCCGCACCAACGATCTCTTCCTTCTCGGAGAGGCCCTCGAGCGTTCTCCCGACGTCGTGCGCCGTGAACTCGAGGGCCACATGTCGGGCTCGAAGGATGGTATCGATACGACTTCGAAATCGGTGTTGCAGCGACTCTCGGCTCCCGGTCTCGGCCTCTTGGTCGGGCTCACGTCAATCGGTGCACTTTTGCTCATGCCCGCGGGTGGAACCCGAGATCAAGGCGGAGGGGCGTCCTCGACGGGACGGATCGGTACCGCGATCGTCTACGAGCGCGACGCGACGATGGCGGCTGAAACTTCCTCGGGGTTTGCGGAAGACATGAACGACCCCAGGATCACCGTGAGTACGTAACTTCGCCGGGAACAACACCGATCATGAGTCCGGGGGCGCGAAGCGTGTCGGCATCGGCGCGCAGGTCCACCTCGGCCTGACGGTCCCCCATCACGGCGCGGGTTCGCTTCGTCAATGCCCCGGCCAATCCCCCCGGAATCCGCGAGTTTGCGTCCGCCGCGAGCCCCACGGCAGTGGAATGGTCGCCGCGTCGCCATGCGCACTCGGCCAGGACTGCCCGGGCCGCGACCGAGACGATCGGGGCATTCGAACGCTCGGCGGCATGGGCCGCCAAATGACCGAGTGCCTCGGCTTCGTCGAGACGACCGATGATGCACATGCCCGCCGCGGCCGACCCGAAACCGACGAACGCCTCAAGTCGACCGAGGTTGTGTCGAGTCGGAACGTGGCCCGCGGCGACGAACTCCTCGAAGCGCCCTTCGAAGAGCGCCGACTCCATTTGGATCACCGCCGCGATCGACGTGAACGGATCACTCGCCGTGAACTCTTCGAACAGTCCGCCCGGTTCGATCGATGCCGCCACGGCCCGCAGCAGCGCTTGCTCGCCCGCCGACTCGACCGGACCGACTCGTCGGGCCTCGGCGATGGCTTCACGCGCATCACTCATCCGCCCTGTATTGCGAGCGAGGTTGGCCCCCAGACACAAGCCCTGGAGCAGCGAACCGCTCGCCCCCAACTCCGTGGCGAAAGCGATGGCCTCGGTTATCCATGCTTCGGCTTCGACCATTTCGTGCGGACCACCGAGGCGACTGCGGAGAAAGTGATGCCACGACAAGGACATCAACGCCAAGAGGTGCCGGCTCCGGTCGCCCATCTCGGTCGCATAGGCGAGGCTCTCATGCAGCCACGTCTCGACGTCGGGATGGTCGGGACGGATCAGCGCGCGGAAGCTGGTCGCCGCCATCTCGCCCGTCCGGTAGCCCTGGTTACGGAACAGTTCGAGGCCTTCGGTGAGTTCGACTTCGGCTTCGGCCATTCGACCGTTCATGAACAGTGCGACCGCCTTGTTGGAGTGCGACCAGCCCTCCTTCACCGGGTCACCCAGGTCTCGCCAGCGCTTCGCGGCCTCGTCGAACGTGGCGAAGGCGGCCGTTGGGTCTTCGTCGGTGAGGGCATTGGCCAGGACCAACGTTCTCTCCGCGACGAGACGGGGGTCTCGGCTCTTGGCCGGGACGAGTCGGAGAACGGCGAGGGCCTCTCGGTGGTTGCCGTTGCCCCAAGCGTCGGCCAGTCGGAGCAAGGTATTCGGCTCGCGGAAACCGAGATCAACGGCGCGTTTCAGCAAGGCCACTCCCTCGGTTGGCCGCGACGAGTCGAGCGCGTTGACACCGGCCGCCGCGAGCGCGTTGGCGGCGCGTTCGCGGAGACGCTCGTCGTCGGGGGCGTGGCCGCTGGCTTGCGCGAGGTGAAGGGCGCGTTCGTCGGGAGACACGCTGATTTCGGCCACTCGAAGATGTCGATCGGTGCGGCTCGAGAGGGGCAGGGTCTCGTACGCCACCTCGCGCAGGAGGGGCTCGGTAATGCGCAAAGTCCCGTCAGGACGATGTCGAACGAGACCGCTGTTGGTGAGCGCCGTGATGCCCTCGGTTGCGGCCGGCCCCCCGAGCGACACGAGCTGTTCGACCGTGGCAAGGTCGCCCATCACCGCAAGATCTTGCAACGCACTTCGTTCGGCCGAACTCAAACCGTCGAGGCGCGCCGCCAACACGGCGCGCAAGCTGACCGGGAGGTTACGAGGGAGCACGGCGTCGTGTTTTTGCGAGGCAAACGCGAGCAGCTCCCGTAAGAATAGAGGGTTACCGCCGCTCAGGCGGATCACGGCATCATCGACCGATTCGCCACCGTTCCACCCGCGGGCGAGAGCGGCGGCGTCGACGTTCGACAATGGCGTTAGGCGCACCGTGCTGGCCATTGGAAAACTGCCAAGCCAACGCCCCTCCGGCCGGCCGGCAAAGATCACGAGAACCGGCAGATCGGCCAAACGGGCGACCACTGAGGTGAGCAGTTCAATGCTCGTCGAGGCCATGTGAACGTCTTCGATCAACAGCAGTACGGGGCGGATCGCGCATCGATCTTCGGTCAGGCGGCGCAACGCCCAAAGCTGTTCCTGACGTAAGGCCGCAGCATCGAATCCCCGTAACATCGGGTCGACATCGCCGGCCAGGGAACGGACTCGGGCCTGGACCGCTTCATCCTCGCTCGGACCAAGCTGCGTGACGATGTCGCCCCCGACGCGCAAGCCTCCAACCCCTCCGTACGGCGGATAGATGGACCGCACGATGAAGGCTTGTTCGCCGACTTTCGTCACCAGTTCGTCGAGTAATCGGGTCTTCCCGATGCCCGGATCACCGGTAACGAGAACGACGCCGGCGCGTCGGATCGACCCGACCCGGCGCCATTGAGCGAGCAAGAATTCGAGTTCTTCGACCCGCCCCGCAAGCGGCGTCGGCGCCGACTCGCCAAGAACGGGGGTCGTTCTGAGCGAAATCGCTTGTCGGACCTCTACAGGTTGCCGTTTGCCCTTGAGCGTCATCGGCGGTCGTTCGCGGTAGTTGATTCGGGCCTGCGTCAGTTCGACGGTGATCGGCCCCACGAGCACCTCGCCGCGATTGGCCGCCTTCTCCAGCCGGGCCGCGACGTTGACCGCGTCGCCCATGACGGTCACCGCGCCTCCGCCCATCGCCATCACCATGACTTCGCCGGTATTGACGCCGACCGAGAACCCGAGTCCGGTGTCGGCCGCCTCGATGGCCAGAGCCGCAGCCACGGCCCGCTCGGCATCGTCGTCATGGGCCGTCGGCACGCCGAAGACGGCCATCACCGAATCGCCGATGTACTTGTCGATAGTGCCGCCGTGAGCCACCACGATGTCACTCAGTTGGCGAAACGCCGCGTCCACCGCTCGCGCCATGAACTCGGGATCGCTGTCTTCAGCCATGGTGGTGAAGTCGACGACGTCTGCGAACAGCACCGTGGCCAATTTGCGTTCCTCGGACTGGGCACCTTTGGCGAGGTCGAGGGTGGATCCGCAGTTGCCGCAGAAGGTGAACGGGAGCGATGTCGCGAATCCACACGCGTCGCACGGGGTGGCCGGCAGGAGCTGGCCGCAAGCGCCGCAATAGCGGAACGAACTCGGATTGTCGGTACGGCAATGAGCGCACTCCATCTCCTGCGACCGTACCGCGGTCGAGGACCTTTCGCGCCGGAGTTAGGGCCTGCTAGCCCGCACGACGCCGATAGCCGGATCAGACCGCCGCGACTGCTGGGGCTGGGGCTTTGGGCTTGGGCGGAGGGATGCCGAGGCGTGGGCCTTTGAAGTTGACTTTTTCGGGCCAGCGCCGCCGCGACACGATCGACAGCTTGCGCATGAGTTCGATCGCACCCGGATCGTCATCTCCCGGCCGACCCTCGATGAGCCCGGCTTCGAGCATTTCGATCATGATCTTGCGGCCCAGATCGGTGCGCACGATGGTGAGGGTCCAGTCGTTGAAGGCGCCGATGCCACCCGTCGAAATGTCGGCGTGCTCAGCCGCGAAATCGGGGCACGTCATGCAACCGTCGCGGGTCCATTGGTGACATTCCTTGAGGTTGACCTCGTGGTAACTGCCATCCTTCATCCAGATCTGGAACACGCCCTTGATGTTCATTTTGACCATGTCGGCTTTCTTCAAGCCGTACTTGGCCTCGAACAGCTCTTCGAAAATAGCGTCGTCGAAAGTTTTCGAACATAGAAGTCCGATGTTGAGGGCGAATTTCTTCGTGACCTTGCCGACTTTGCGGGCCCCCATCACCGGCGGAACAGAACTTTGGCAACTCATGCCCACAAGCGCCAGCTTCTGCAGACCCATCTCTACGGCTTGGCCGTAGGCCATGGTGTTGGCCGAATAGGTGTAACGCGAGCCAGCCGCAGCCAACACCTCTTCTTTCGTTCTCGCGACGCCGGGGATGGCCTTCCATGTCGATCCGTCGCCTTCGAGATAGCTCACGAGGGCGCCGTCGATGTAGCCCTTCTCGAGGCAGAACAACAGCATCGCCGACACCAATCCACCGTCTTGGCCCTTGTCGAGTACGGTCTTGTCGGTTGCCCGGGCCAATATTATGTCTTTCGAGATTCCGGCCACTTCGTCGTCTTCTCGCGAGCGTTTGAACAAGAAGCCGTCGATCTCGGTTTCCCAGCTGCGAAAGCGGGGGCAGGCGCGAGTACACGAGGTGCAACCCCGATCGCCATGGCCGCAGCCCCCGGGCCCGTCCTCGGCTTCGAGATGGAACGGCTTATACACACCGAGCGTGTCGTCGTAGCCGAGCACGTCGTGCGGACAGGCGACCACACAGCCGGCACAGCCGGTACAGAGGCCGCTGGTGATGACCTCGTCCCATAGATGAGCCCAGTGGGCCTTGTCGACGCGGGTTTTCGGAGAGACGGCAACGTCCATGGTGGCCACATGCGACACCATAGGGGCATGAGCGAGCATCGAAGCGAAGCGGAGGGCGCAGCGACCAATGAGCAGCATGCCACTCGCAGCGTCGTCGGGGTCCCCGCGGAGCGGGGTGGCGAAGCGAGGATGGCATGAGCGAGCATCGAGGCGAAGCGGAGGGCGCAGCCACCGGTGGGAAAGAGATGACATGCCTGAGATGATCGAAGTCGAAGCGTACCGACGGGTGGCCGAACGGGTGGTCGGGCGCCGGGTCAAGGCCGTTGACGCTCCCGACGCCTGGTACCTGAAGCGCGGGCTCACCGCCGAGATTCTGGCGGTCCTGGTCGGCCAGCAGATTATCGGCACCCTGCGCATCGGCAAGCTGCTGGTCCTCGAAATGGACTCATGCCGCCTGGGTTTGCGTTTCGGCATGACGGGGCGGCTCTTTGTCGACGGGACTGCCGGCGTCGAAGGGTTGCTGTACTCGTCGCCGCGACCCGACTCGACGTGGGACCGGTTCGGGCTGAAGTTCACCGGGGGCGGAGACATGCGGATGCACGACCCGCGCCGGCTGGGCGGCGTGGAATTGGAACCGGACCTCGCCCGCCTCGGACCCGATGCGCTGACGGTCAGCTATCGAGACTTCCGCACCGTGCTTGAGGGCAGCGACGCGCCGCTCAAAGCCCGACTCCTCGACCAGTCCCGGATCGCCGGTATCGGAAACCTGATTGCCGACGAGGTGTTGTGGCAGGCCGGAATCGATCCGGCCGGCGCGGCGGGGTCATTGAGCGCAGTCCGGGCCCGTCGTTTGCACCACGTAATGGTGGCAACGATCACCGAGTTGATTCGCCGGGGTGGTTCGCACACGGGTGATTTGCAGAAGGCGCGGACCCGAGGCTCACTGTGCCCGCGCGACGGAGCCCCATTGCTGCGCCGAACGATCGGAGGCCGCACCACCTTCTCGTGCCCGCGACACCAGCGATAGCTCGCAGGGCTTGACGACAGCTCGATCATCTGTCACAATGGACGTCCAATGCACGCCGCCCATCTCCTCGTAGGTATTGACTAGCGCACGAACGCTGGCCAAAAGCTTCGTGCGCTCGACCTCCGGTGAACCCGGAGGTCTTTTGTTTTCCTGGGCTACTCAGCGCCCGGACCTTTCGCCTTTCCCACCATTTTCCGCTCAAACCGAAAGACCCCGCCATGTCAGAAACGCTCACCGGAGCCCAAGCGCTCATCCGCAGCCTCGAGATGTGCGGCACCGAGGTCATCTTCGGCCTGCCGGGCGGCTGCATCCTCCCTGCCTACGACCCGCTACTCGAATCTCCGATCCGCCACATCCTGGTTCGTCACGAGCAAGGGGCTGGTCATATGGCCGAGGGGTACGCCCACGTGACAGGACGGCCAGGAGTGGCCATGGTTACGAGCGGACCGGCCGCGACCAACATGGTCACACCGCTATGTGATGCCTACATGGACTCCGTCCCAATGGTGTGCATCACCGGACAGGTGAGCCGCCCTGCTATCGGGACCGACGCATTTCAGGAGTGCGACACCGTCGGCATAACCCGTTCCGTCACCAAGCACAACGAGTTGGTGATGGATCCGCAGGACATTCCGCGCATCGTCGCCGAGGCGTTCCACATCGCCACGACCGGTCGCCCAGGACCCGTGCTCATCGACGTGCCCAAGGATGTGCTTCAAGCAGCCATGCAGTGGTACTGGCCCACGTCGATCGACCTACCCGGCTACCGCGTCCAGACCACACCCGACGCGTTGTCGGTCCGACGAGCGGCTGAAATGATCCTTGCCTCGGAGCGACCGATCATCTATGTGGGCGGCGGCGTGCTCAAGGCCCGAGCCGTCGAGGAGCTGCGCGAATTCGCCGAGCTGTGCGACATGTTCGTGACCACCACGCTCATGGCTCGCAGCGCGTTCTCCGACGAGCATCGTCTCGCGCTGGGCATGCCCGGCATGCACGGCAACTACACCGCCATCACCTCAATGCAACGTAGCGACCTGCTCATCAACCTGGGTGCCCGCTTCGATGATCGAGTGACCGGCAAGGTGAACACGTTTGCGCCGGACGCCAAGATCATTCATGCCGATATCGATCCGGCCGAACACGGCAAAGTGCGCCGTCCCGACGTTGCCTTGGTCGGCGATTGCAAGATCACGATCACGGAGTTGATTCGGGCCATTCGTGATCTTCGGGCCGGTGGCGCCAAGGAGGGCGAGCGCACGGTTTGGAAGCAGACAATCAGTGGATGGCAGGAAAACTTTCCGCTTACTTATGAGGTATCCGATCCGGGTAACGCGCTCAAGCCGCAGTTCGTCATGGAGCACTTGCGCGACTCGGCGCCCGACAATACAATTTTGGTGGCCGGAGTGGGCCAGCATCAAATGTGGGCCAGTCAGTACTGGAAGTTCAAGCAACCCTATTCGTGGGTCAATTCTGGAGGCCTCGGCACGATGGGCTTTTGCGTGCCCGCTGCGGTGGGAGCCAAGGTCGGTCGACCCGACGCCACGGTTTGGGCCGTCGACGGTGACGGCTGTTTCCAGATGACCAACCAAGAACTCACCACGGCCGCCATCGAACGTATTCCGATCAAAGTCGCGATCCTGAACAATTCTTATTTGGGGATGGTGCGCCAGTGGCAGGAAATGTTCTATGAGGAGCGCTATAGCGAGGTGTATCTGTCGCCCGAGTTGCCCGACTTCGTGAAGCTGGCCGAGGCGATGGGCTGCGTGGGTCTACGGGTCGACTCGCCCGAAGAAGTGCAACCGGCCATTGACAAGGCCAACGAGATCAACGACCGACCCGTGGTGGTCGATTTCCGGACTGACGAAAGCGAAAAGGTGTTTCCTATGGTTCCTGCCGGTTTGAGCAACGACGATCTCGAGCTGGCTCCGTCGCAGCGCGAAGCCCTCGCCCGCGAGCGTTCGAAGTGGAGCCGTTGAGATGGCCGCGCACCATACCCTCGTCGTGCTCGTCGAGAACCGTTTCGGCGTTCTCGCTCGGGTCACCAGCCTCATCAGTCGTCGCGGTTACAACATCCACTCGCTGGCGGTGGCTCCGTCGGTGAACGAGCAGTTCTCGAAGATCACCATCGTCGTCGATGCCGAATCGACGCCTATCGAACAAATTGTGAAGCAGCTCCACAAGCTCATCAATGTGGTGGAGATCGCCGAGCTTTCTCCGAGCGACTCGGTGGAGCGCGAAATGCTTTTGGCTACGGTGTCGGCCCCTTCCGAGAGGCGAGCCGAGATAGTCGAACTCGTCAACATTTTCGAAGGCAAGATCGTCAACGTCGGCCACGACGAGATCATGGTCACCTTGGCCGATCCGCCCGATAAGCTTGACGACTTCGAAGAACTGTTGCGGCCGTTCGGCATTGTCGATGTGCAACGAACGGGACGCGTCGCGCTGCCCAAGTTGTCCCGCTCGGTGGCCCCGCTGCGGGTGGTCGAGTCGGCTTAAGGTCCGCGAGACTCGCGACGATCCTGTTGAACTCGACCGATGCTCGGCGCTGGTTTCCTAGGTGCTGTTTGCACGAGCGCGACGCCGATGATGGCAATCGCGCCGCCGACAAGTATGGTCCACGACAGGCGTTCACCCAACAGAGCGGCTCCGAATAAGACGCCGAGAACTGTGGCTAAATACGCCGCAGAACTCGATTGCATGGCTGACCCGCGTGACAGCAGCTCCGACCAGCACACGAACGATAGCGCCAGTCCGAAGACCGACAGATAGACGAACGACAACACGAGTTGCCATGTGAAGCGAAGGTGGGAACGGTCGTCGGGGACGGCCAGCGCGCCGAGTACCAGCGACGAGACCATGAGCTGCACGCCGACGACCATGATCCGGTCGAGGCGGGGCAGCGGGTGGCGTTTGTACATCATCGAACCGAACGCGGCGGTCGCCGAGGCGAGCAGTCCGTAGACGACACCGATGGTTCGGACTTCGCCGTGAATGGCGCGCCACGCCACGAGAACGGTGCCACCGAGACCGACCGCGAGCCCTAGCGCGGCGCGTCCACTCACGCCTTCGCGCAGTAAGAACGGCGCCATCAACGCCACGAACAATGGCATCGTGTTCGAGAAGATCGATACCAGGCCGGCGGGCGCGTTGCGCGCCGCGAGGAAAAGCGCCGCTGTCGACACGCCCGTCATGGTGGTGGCGATCCAGACGATACCCACCCACTCGGCCCGGGTCCGCGGCCATGACGCTCGGCGTTGTCGCGCCACGACGAGCAGCAGAAGGCCCCCGAGTACCGAGCGCAGCGTGGCAATCGACAACGACGGTGCGTAGCGGCTCGCCACCCGGCTGGCGACCGCGTTCATACCCCAAAATGACGCGACCACAACGAATAACACCACGGTCGGTACCCGCCGCAATGCGGACGGCGGCGACATCGCCGCAGCGGTCGGCGCCGCGGCGACGTGTGAGTCGGTCACCGGAGGGGCCGCGGTCATGGCGCCAGTCTCGCCGACCCATCACCACCATCACAATCACGATGACGAGGCCGCCGCGGCTCGCGTCGCCCTTAAGAGCTGTGCCGTTAAAGAGAGCTCTTTCACGGCACCTCACCTCAGGCGCCCTGATAGAGCCGCTTCAGGTCGATCAGCTCGACATCCGGTCGGTTGCGAGCCGCGCGTCGCAGTTCGGCCGTGAAGCCCGACCGAGCGAACAGCAGCCGTTTCGTATCGGGCGTCGCTCGCCCACCGAGCCAACCGACGAGATGGTCGAGTCGGTTGAGTTCGACTAGGCCAATGGCCTCCGCGCCGGCCTTGCCTTCGCCGATTGCGCAGATCCAGTCGATGTCGTTTCGGTCGGGGGCGACGCCGACCACGTCGAGTTGCGATCGCTTCCGGTCGCGCACCATAGTCGCCGGTCCCGCCGAGCGCAGCTCTCCACCTACGGTGGCGCTCGATGCGAACGACAGCATCCATTCTGCGGCCATCCATTCGAGGTGTGGCGCGTAGACCCGTCGGGTGAGTCGCGGTTGGGCGTCGTCCCAAACGTCGGCGGCCCGGCCGCGCTCGATGCGGGCCCGCTCCGGCGCGAGCAAGATCCGCTCGGTCCGCAGGATCGGTTCGGTGGCAATCAGCGTCGTCGCCCGTCGGTTGAGGGGGTCGGGTCGCTTCTCCAACAGCGCCGCGGCGACGAGTGCCTCGATCGGCACATGGAGTGCGGAGTCGGCCCGCCCGAGGACCCTGGCGATGTCGCTTCGACGGGTCGCTCCGTCGGCCACCGCGTTGAGCACGGCCCAATACAGCGACTTGTCTTCCATCGAATCGTCTTCGGCGATGACCGACCGGCCTTCGCGGTAGAGAACGGAGGCCGGCTGGAGTAGATGACGAGTCACGAATGCGTCGACATCGCCGCCGGGGAGCGGACCGTCAGTGGTGAAGCGTCGGTACGCCGGTGTGCCGCCGATC
This sequence comes from Acidimicrobiia bacterium, assembly GCA_025359845.1. Classification (GTDB taxonomy): domain Bacteria; phylum Actinomycetota; class Acidimicrobiia; order Acidimicrobiales; family JANYDT01; genus JANYDT01. Next base: position 846 of record JANYDT010000201.1, on the reverse strand, counting down.
AGGGCATGAAGTCGAAAGGCGGCGTCGGGACTTCGGTCCAAGCCCCAGAAGGTTGCGGCGGTGCGGTAATCGAACGGATCGATCTGGATGGTCCGGTGCTGACGCCCGCGCAGCGGTGCGGAGGCGGCCAGCAATTTACGCATTTGCGCGAACGCCGATCCGCACAGCACCACCCGCAATCCGCCAGCGGGTCGCTCGGTGAAGAGCCGCTGAAACAGCGAAGGGAACTCCGGCGTGGAGTCGACAAGGTATCCGACGTCGTCGATGACGACGACCCGAGGCGCATCGCAAGCTTTGAGCGCCGCCAAGTGCTCGACAGCCCGTCCCCACGATTCGAACGACAGCCCCTCGGCGCCGGTGTGACGGGCCCAGGCCCGCGAGAAGTCGGCGAGGTTCTGGGCGCTCGACTGCTGGGCGCACTCGAAGTAGAACCCTCCGGTGGCTTCGGCCGCGTAACGGACCAGCATGGATTTGCCCTGACGCCGGCGGCCGAGCACGATCGCCAAACGGTTCTCCGGCCCTGAGGCGGTGGTGAACTCGGACAGTTCGCGCCATTCCCGCTCGCGATCGAACAGACCGACCGGATGGGCTAACACATAGATCAATCTACCATAGATACACCTACCTATACGGGCGAGCGCAGCTCGGCAGGCTGGCCGATTGGTGAAAAGCTCCCCGCAAGGGGCGTTCAGAACCGTCGTAGAGTCGATGCAGGTCGACGAGCACGACCTAGCGCGGCGATCGGCGATACGTCGTAGTTCGTTGGTCTCGCCGAGATGTCTGATCGAGCGTCTCGGCGAGGTGCAGGCTCGCCGACGATTTCGGTACCGGCGACCCACCCCCACC
>JANYDT010000197.1 GCA_025359845.1 Acidimicrobiia bacterium | reverse complement strand
GCGGATGGGCAAAGTCTTGAAAGATAGTGGTGTGAAGATCTTTCAGATCGAAACCACGCTCAACAATGACACTTTTCCGTCGTCGATGGCGTTCTTGCAAAAGCGGGAATGGGAATGGACGGCTCGCGATCGGGCCACGTTCGTAGCCACCTCGAAGTCGTTGGACCGGACGCCGTCGCGAATGCGGCGCCAAATCTTTCAATCGATCAAGGCCCCGCATCGCATGACCAGCGTGCAGGCGGGCGAGGTCGAAGCAGTCCACGAGGTGACAACCGCCAATGTGCACGCCCAGCAGCTGGTGACTGTCGAGGGCCAGACGGATGTGTTGACGATGGGCCTCCCCTATATTTGCCCCTACAACGTCAATTCGATCATGAACCCGATTCTCGTGATGTGTCTCGGGCTCGGATACTTCTTCAACCTCTACCGCAACAAGCCCCTGGTTCGGGAGGGCGGGGTGGTGATCCTGTCCCACCCCACGCCATGGGAATTCCATCCGGTCCATCATCCCAGTTACATCGATTTCTTCGAGCAGGTCTTGTCGGAGACGACCGATCCGCTGCGCATCGAGAAAGAGTTTGAGCAGCGTTTCGCGGAGGATGAGTGGTATCGTCATCTGTATCGGACGGGCTACGCCTACCATGGCGTCCATCCGTTCTACATGTGGTACTGGGGTAGCCACGCGATGCAACATTTGGGCAAAGTGATAATTGTCGGGGGCGACGCGGCGGCGGTAAGGCGGCTCGGATTCACGCCCGCCTCAACGTTGCGAGATGCGCTGTCGATGGCCGAAGACGTGGTCGGGCGAGATCCTTCGATCACCCACATTCATAACCCCCCGATCTTTCTCGCCGATGTCCATTAGAAACCCGTCGTCTCGGAGGTACGCATTGTCGATTCCCCAGCGCCTCCGCGGGTTTCCCTTCACCAAACCCACGCGGCCCGGAAGCATCGCCTACGAAGCCGATCGGTCCACTCTCGGCGCCGAATACGACACGGCCTGGGCTCGGCGACCGGGAGCGCGAGTCGCCCGTACCGCGATCAGTATTGCCATCTTGAGGCCGCTCGTCACCGCCTTGGCCAATCCCACCATCAATGGTTTGGACCGCATAGCCCACATTGATGGTCCGGCGATTTTCACCCCCAACCATCACAGTCATATCGACACGATGCTCATGTTGACCGCTATTCCGAAAGAACTCCGAAAGAAGACGGTAGTCGCAGCCGGTGCCGATTACTTTTTCGATACCAGGACCAAGGCTGCGGCCGCGGCCCTCGTGCTCGGAGCGATCCCTATCGAGCGGCGCAAGGTGAGCCGCCACTCGGCGTACCTGGCGCAGTCCCTGCTCGACGACGGTTGGTCGGTCGTGATCTTTCCCGAGGGTGGCCGTTCGCCCGATGGCTGGGGTCAGGACTGGAAGCCGGGAGCAGCATTTCTGGCGTTGCGAACGAGCGCTCCGATCATCCCTGTGCATATCGAAGGCACTGATCGCGTCTATCCAAAAGGGGCCCGACGCCCCAGGCGCGACTCAACGACCGTAACCTTCGGACATCCGATTCGCCCCGTTGACGGCGAAGATGCCCGTCGCCTCGGTGCCCGCGTCGAGCGGGCCGTCAACGAACTGGGCGACGAGTCGGCGACGGATTGGTGGTCGGCGCGCCGCCGGGCCGCCACCGCCACGACGCCCTCGTTGACCGGCCCCACCGGGGTTGACGGTTGGCGCCGGGCTTGGGCCCGCACGGCCAAAAACAAGGCTCGTGAGACCCCGAAACGAGCTTGGCCCTAGGGCCGGCTCTGAGGGGCTGCGAATCGCACTTCGACGGTCGAGGACTTCCCGATCCATACCCGCAACACCGAGCCCTCGTTCACGAACCCGACGATCGGACTCTCCGTGAGCGCCGGGCCGAACTCAATGGTGGCCGCCAATGGACGCCGGTCTCCGAGCAGCTCTTCCACCGCACACCAGTGGGCGGCGTTGTTCACGTGGCCGAGCACATCGAAGTCGACGCGGCGCAGAGGCCACTCTCGGGACTGCACGACTAATGGTTGGGCGGGCAGCGACAGGCGGGCCGACACCTCTCGACCGGCCGCCGCCTCGCCGTATATTGCCAGAAACTGTTCTGAGAGCCGGACCGGCCGCCCCCGGGCGTCGATCGCCACCCAAATGGCCGCGGCTTCGATGGCCCCACCTGCGACCGCCTCGCCTCCGACCGCCTCGCCCTCGGCGCCGTGGATAGAGGTTCGCCGCTCGGCCCAGCGAGACCCGGTTCCGGCGCAGAAGGTCGTCAACGTCAACGTCTCAGCCAGCCTGGGCCAGCGCGAAACGCGCACCTCCACCCGACGCACGATCCATCCGAACACGTCGTCGAGTCCGGAGACGTCGGCGTCTTCGCTGGCGACGTCTTGAAGATAGGCAGCGAGTGAGTCGAGGCGGAGACGGCCCGACCGGTCAACGTCGCCGAGCCCCACCCTTCGGCTGACGCTGTACCTCCGCCCTTGGGTGGGCAGGGCCACGAATTCGCAGGGCTGGCCCGCTTCGGAATTGTCGGTCACGCCGGGGCCGCTTCGGAATTGCCGGTCACGCCGGGGCCGGCGGAGGTGTTGCTCGGGGCGGCCCGGCCTGGGTGTAGGCGGTTCCGGGAGGATCGACGGCCCAGGTCGCGGCCTCGCCCCAGGCGTCTTCATAGACCAGTTCTTGCAGGGGGCGTCGGCGCACGGGCCCGTGTGACCCCATCGGGCGCCCGAGAGGGATCGTGGCGTGAATCGCCACGTCCGGCGGGACTCCGAGCAGTTCGCGCAGCTCCGGCTCGACTTCGGCGTGCCAGCCCGTGATCACGCCGCCGTACCCGAGCACCCGCGCCGCCACGAGCAAGTTTTGTACCGCCGGATAGACCGAAGAACCTTCGCCCGGATTGGCCGCTCGGTAACGCTTCAAACACGCCAGTATCACGACAGGAGTCTGTTCGAAATGGTCGACGAAGTGCTGCATCGCCCGGGCCGTCCTCGCTTTGGGAGTGTCTTCGACAATGCCCGACCCGCGGTCGTAGCCGTCGACCGCCCGCTTCGCCGACCACGCGGCTCGGAACGCCTCGCCCAAGAGGCGTTTCGCAGCCACGGCTTTCGGTCCGTCGCGCAGGATCAGCATGCGCCATGGCTGGCGGTTCGACCCCGACGGCGCCCTACTGGCGGCAAACAGGATCTGGGCCAAATCTTCGGTGGGTATGGAGTCCCCGGTGAAGCGACGAATGGCGCGTGTTGTCGACATCGCATGCAAGGCGTCCACGGACTTGAAGCTAGTGCCTTGACCACTTACCTTCGCCCTGTGTCGTCGAGTCGGGGGCGTCGCTGGGTGAAGACGCTGGAAGACGCGCTTGCCTCGCCCAACCAACCTTAGGACGAGAACCGCCGGCAGCGGCGCCATCCGGCCGACGAGACAGAGCAGGGGGGGTCAGGGCACTATGCCCTGACACGGCTCTCAAATTTTGGAGTCGCTGTGCCGCTGCGACAATCTGTTCGAGATGCACGAGCACATCACCGGAGCAGACCCGTTCAAGGCTCCTACGCGGATATACCCGAGGTCCACTACACGATGCGCGGGTTGTAAGTCCCTACGACTGAATGGAAATTGATAGTCGCTCCATATGAAGGTGGAGTGAAGGGATGGCGCTTAAGACTTGGTCGGATAGGTGTAGTCGTCACCTTAGGCTGACGGCCATGCCACCGAACTGCTCGTCCCGCAGTCGGAATTGTGGAATTCGCATTGTTTAGTCTGATGATGACCCGACCACGCGGGGTTCGGTCAATGACCGAACCCCGCGTGTCTTTACGAAAGGGTACCGGCGGCTTTGACGGGGAGTGAGGTCGCTAGCGGGGTCAGTTTTACGTTGTAGTTGATCTCTGCGATGCGATCGCCGAGGTTGAGCACGACAGTAGTGCCCGATGTCTGGAACGCGAACCCGGTCTTTCCGTTCACAGTGACATCGGCGATCTTCGGCCGCGTCGTCAACACTTTGAAGGTATCGAGGGTGTCGCGATACGAGGTCTCGGTGTCGGTCCCGATGAAGATCGTCGATCCGTCCTTGAGCTTGTAGTTGCAAATACCGTTGCTGGCACTGTCGAACGACGCGTCTGGCACGGCCTTTTTGACCGTGACGGTCAACTTCGCGCAGTCCTTCAAGACCTTCGGAAACGCATACGTCGGAAGCGACTTGGCCAACGCCTTCAGCAAACCATCGGACCGGGCACTGATCTCGACATGAGCGACGTACACCACGAACTTGCCCGGATTGAAAAACAGCCGCGCTTGGCCTTCCGCGGTGCCCGTGAACGCGTCGTATTTACCCGCCTTCATGGTCACGACCGGCGCGGTGCGGCGCACCGCATCGGCGCGTCGCTTCGCCATGTCGGATTGGGCGTTGGTGGTTGCGGTGAACACGAACTGCAGTGTGTTGCCCTCGACGCCATACTCGCAGGCGTCAGACGACGAGGCTCCCGCCGCCGCCTTCACCCCGATCGCCGAAGAGACCTTGGCGGCACCGGGGCAGACGGGACCGGCAGCGTGCGCCGCAGGGGTCGCGCCCCCGCCGACAACCATGATGGCAACCGCGGCGATACAGAAACGGATGCGGTGTACCCGGTCCATATCAATCTCGTCAAGAGGCACCGGCTCGGGATTCGACCTTGCTTGTAAGGCCATCAATGGGACTTCGCCTTCGCCTTCACCTTCACCCTCGGTTTCGGTCTCGATACCGGCCTCCTCCTCGCCACCACCGACCGGGCGATGGTCTTGTGGAGCGGCGCGTTCGAACCGGTTACCGTGAATGTGACGGTGGCCTGACCGGAAGAGTCCTTGCCGTCCGACGCCGTAAAGACCAGCGCATCGGTCCCGAGATAACCAGCATCGGCCGTGTAACTCAGTTTCGGCGCCTGGCCACTCAACTTGCCATGCGTCGGCAACTGCGCCAAAACGAACGTCAACGCGTTACCGTCAGGGTCCGAAGCAGTAAGTGAGAAATCCGTCGATTGTCCGGAGCCCGCAAGCACCTGCGTCGACTGCGCTACGGGGGGTCGGTTGCCCCCGCCGGCTGCCGGCGGAGCCGTCGCCGCAGTCGTTGCGTTCGATGGGGCTGGCGTGGCGACAACGGGCGGCGGGGGCGCAGTTGTGGCGACGACGGGCGGCGGGGGCGCGGTTGTGGCCGGAGCCGTTGTCGCAGGCGCGGTTGTGGCCGGAACCGTTGTCGCCGCGGGGACGAACTTCACGACCGCCACTCCAACCGCCTGAAACGGGACTACGGCGGGAACTGTGGTGAAACCCTGGATAATCACTTGGATCACACCGTCGGCCGTTGCCGAGAACTGGGTTGTCAGAAGCTGCTCGATGCTCCCCACCGCCACTGTTGGGGCATCGCCGGAAAGGCGAACACCCCCTTGCTTGATAATTTGGATCCCCTGCAAATTGTACGGGAGGCCGGTGGGGTCGACGCGCAAGACGTCCTTCAACGTATACGTCTGGCCGGCCGTCGCCGAGAACGAAGCCTGGAGGGGAGAAAGGACGATCGGTGCCTGTTGCGCGTTGGCCGAAAGAGTCGGGACGAGGCTGGCGAGCCCAGCGAAGATCGCGACGGCGAGCGCAGCCCGTCGCTTGGTCGACGATGTGGAAGGTTGTTGCATGGTTGGCTTCCGATCTGGATGGATGGATGGGTGCGGGAGGCATTGTTCTAGTGGTAAACGGCTTTTAGCTTTGGTGGACCGCGACGGCGAGCGAGATGCGCTCGCATTCGATTCCGGCTTGCTGATAGACACGGCGCACGATCGATTCCGACGCGGCGGCGAACAAGCACACGAGGTACTCATCGGCCGGCACGATCGTAGCGCTCATCAATTCGACGGTTTCGCCGTCGAGCGCCAACGCTCGGGCCACCTCACGCAACCGTTGGGCAAGGTGTTCAAGAACCTGGGCGGGCCGACCCATTCGGTAATGTTCGACTTGAAAGAGCGGCCCTTCAGCGATGACCATGACGTTGTTTCAAGCAACTAGGAGAACGTGACTTGCCGGATCATCATCTGACCGAGTGCCAATCCCGTCAATGGCCTCGGTCGGAAGCTTGGCCGACTCGGGGGGCTGTCGTTTCCGTTCGTTCATAGTGATCTCTCTCCAAAAGCACACCGACCCCGACATGGGACCGCAAACGGACCCTACGAAAACGGCGACCCGGCTCGCATCCGTCAATCACACATGTATTGGTCGCGCCACCCCGAAATTCCGCCGCCGAACTGTCTACTCGCCAGCGGAAGCGGGATCGCCTTTGGAGCGCGACAACGCCAGCCCCAGTGGGCGCGCGTCGTGATTTGGCCGGTTTAAGTGACTCACGCGCGACGCGACGCTCACCGGCCCGACGCTGGACCGTCCGGCAACCAAGAACGTCCGAAGAAGTGCGAAGGCATTAGAGGTTGGTCGTGCTCGACCAGCGCCTGCGCAAGCGCGTGCAACCCTCCTTCGAGGTCGCCTCGGCTGGCTAACAACAGTGCCACGGTACGCCATGAATTCGCGGGCCCAGGGTTGGTCAAGCGTACGGCACGACGGAGGTCAGCGGCCACTGATAGTGGCCCAACCGTTCCATTTTGATGACCGCCGGCTCGACGGCAGTCGCCGCGCCGTCCAGTCCTCTTCCGACAGCGCTTAGCTCGGCCAGAGCCCATCCGGCGAAGACCATTCCGGCAGCCAGGAGACCCCTTCCGAAAGAACTCGACTCTCATATGCGTCGCGTCGCGCGACGTCCTCGTCGACGTGAACGCCTCACACGATGGCTGGATGGCCAGCCCGAACGCGTATGCGAGACCGCGACCTGTGCCCGTGAGCGTCGAGAGCGCCTCGCTGGCCTCCTTGAAACGATGTGTCCTCCTCGGCTTGCTCGAGCTCGAGGGGCCCGCTGCACGGCCGTACAAGAACCGCGACAATTCGAAGCTGACCAACGTTTGCGCAAGGACGCCGCGCGCTGCGGCCACTTCCGCTTGAGTTGCAGCTGTTCGAAATGCCCGAACGCCGCAGCAAATTTCCACATGCCATGCCGACGAGGCCGAGCGAAGACACCGGTATGTAGGTTGGTGGACTGGGGACGATGACGTCAACACCTCCCACAATGTGCCCCGGCGCGGCGTCGAAGGGCCTGTCGGTCCTGGTGCTCCGGCGGCTCCTATTGCTCCCGCCGGTCCCGTGGCGTCGGTCGCTCCGACGGGTCGCTGAGCCCCGGCCGGTCTTGCGGGGCCTGATGCACGACATCGCCTTTGTCGCCTCTGGCGCCCGAATGCTAATGGCCCTGCGGGGCCGGTTGGTTGAAGTTGAGCGCCCGCTCCTTGCTGTCGTAAGTGTCTCCCGCAACAGCGTCGATGACTCGCAGGTCAATCTCACCGCGTTTGGCTTGGTAACAGGCGTGAACGACGCCGTCCGAACTTGGAATCGCGGCGTAGCCGACCCCACCCGCTCCGAGCGTGCCAATACCCTCCATGATGGCGGTCATGCGCCAGCGCCGGCGCCGGCCGTGCGTGCTGAGCCGTTCAGCCGAATCGTTCGTCAGTTCATTTGCATCCGTTTGCACCTTCCCGAGGAACTTCCTCCGGACCAACGTAGAAATTGTGTGGCACGGTGGCATGGTTCACACACCTTCGACCCCACCCGACGAATCCCCGAACCAGGGCGTCGGCCCGCCGATTCCGAGCGGTTGCCCTGGCCGTTCTGGCCCGTCAGCCTGCTCGCGCCAGTGGCCCCGACGGCTCACGCCGCGCCGTTCACCGTTAAATCCGCCGGCAAGTTCCCCGCAAAAGCAGGCGACACCGTGACTGTTGGACAGTTGTTCGGCATCAGCACAGCGAACGCCGTAGTTGAATCAACCTGTCCGGCGGCTTGACGTTTCCCGGCGGGGGACAGTCCTATACCAATCAGGTCCAAGATGCGGCGAAAGTACCGATCACAGTCACCGCTAGCGGGGTCGTGACGATCGTCGTGACTGACTCCAATGCTCCGTTTGTATTCTCCCTTGCGAGCCAGGCAGCGATCGTAGTCACCGCGCCCTCAACGACCACGACAACCACTACAACCACTCCACCGACGCAGCCGACCGTCCCGCCAACGCAGCCCAGTTCGGTCAGTGCCACCCCGCCGACAGTCGCCCCTCAGCGAACCCTGCACCTGCCCCACCGGCGTCCTTACCGGCGGCGGCAACCGGCCCCCGACCGCGATTGGCACCTCGGTGATCGTGAAGCAGAAAACACCGACCGACGTCGTGCTCAAGGGCAGTGACCCCGACGGAAATCCGATCACATTCGCCATCGCCGACTTCCCCGAGGACGGCAAACTCACCGGTCGGGCTCCAACATGCGCTACACACCTGACAGGGGCTTCGTCGGCAGCGACGTCTTCTCGTTCACTGTGAGCGACGGAAAAGACACGTCAGGTGCGGCGATCGTCCAGGTTTCGGTCATCTCACCCGCGGTCAACGCGGCCGCGGCAGTTGCGAACGTGAGCAGAGCGCCAGTGAGGCGACCGGTAGTGCGGAGGGTGAGGGTGCGCAGAGCCGGACGGCACTAAGCGCTCGCGGACTTCGGATTCGTTCCCGCGAGCTGACTGATGCGTGGCCAACGAAGTCCCGGCTGGATCGTTGCGGGGGTGGTCGGTGTTGTGCTCGGTGGTGGGTTCTTGATCGGTTTCATCGGGTCTGGACCCAAGGACTACTCCGGCCCGAAGGCGTGCCCGTTACTCAGTCGGAGTGACCTCGCAACATCGCAATGTTGGGCCGCCACAAACCTGCAAAGTGGTCCCATCGAAGTCTCGGAGAAGCTGGCTTACGGCGAGTCGAGTCCGATCCGATTTCAGCCCAATCGAACGGTTCGCAGCGACGTGAAGGTCGGCAGGACGTGTGTCTACATTTTTGGCCCGATCGAGGAGTCGCCTTCTCCACATTCTTTGGGCACGTTGCGCTCGACGCTGATATCGATGCGGTTCGTGTCGCCCGAATGGGCCGTCTCGCAACCGATACCGTTGGCGGCCGCCACTGAAGGCACGGGTTCGGAGGTGACCACTCCTACCATCGCGGAGCGCGACCTTGCCGACCTAGGCACCCCTCACTTGGCGAGCCGTCAAGATCGCGGCTTCGGCACATCCATATGCAGCGTTGCGCAACAGCTCGGTCCGTACGTACTGCAGACGACCGAGTATGGGGTGTTGGCCGATTGCACCGACACCCTGCGGCTGGCCCGAGCGGCGAGGACTCGTCTGCTCCAGGTGACTGCTCCCGACAGCACGGCCACCACCACTTCGGCCCGCTGACGCTCCGCGGAGCCCGGTCGCGTGTGTCTGCGAACACGGTCGGCACGGAATTAGGAAATTCCCGTAGCGCTCGGGTGGGCGACGGGTGTCTAATCGCCATACATGAGTAGCAAAAACGAGAGGGGGCGCCCACGAGCATCATCGACGCACGTGATCCAGCGCGAGTCATGATCGATCGACTAGGGCCGAGCCTGGTCCCGCCCACTGCTGGTTCGTATCGAGAGGGCCTCGCACAGCAACCCGTTCTATGCCCTCGAGCTGGCTCAGGCGCTCTCAGAGAGCGGAGCTATGCCGGCCGGCGACGTGTTCCCGGTGCCCCGACGACATCCGCTACATCGTCGCCCGCAGAGTCGAATCGCTACGCTAGGGCTCGCCTCGAACCTCTTGCGGGCCGCTGCATGCCCCGTCATCGGAGACACTCGATGTGATCAGCCTCGCCCCAGCCATAGCGGCCGGTCTCGTGGGCATGCGCGCCGACGGTCGGGTCGAGTTCACCCACCCCCTGTTCGAGACTGCCGTCCTCGCTATGGCCGCCAGCGCCCGGCGACTTCAGCTCCGCTCGCGAACACCCGCAAAAGGCCGTTGCGAACGCCGAAGCGAGCGGCCTCGCGGGCGGCCTCGCTAACGGGTGATGGCCGAACTCGCCGCTCAGGGGCGCTCCAACTGTGAAATCGCGGCCCAGATGTTCGTCTGCCCGCACCGTCTGCGCCAACCTCGGGAGGCCTATATCAAACTCGGCATCAGCTCCCGGGCGCACCTTGGCGCGGAGCTGACGCCCACGCCTGTGCTGACGGCATGTCCGGGAGCTTGACGCGCCGCCTGAGCCATTTCATGTGCGATTAACCGATGCCGAACCGCCAAATTCTCGGTAAATTCGTACCACTGAACTTTCTATTTCCCGACCGTGAACTGTTCGAAGGAGCGCATCAACATGACAGTACGTCCTCATCCATCGGGGCCAGCAGCTGCGCTTGCCGCGGCTGTCTTCGGATTCACCCTGTTTGGTGGCCCCAGCAACGCCGCAGCCAAGAAACCGGGCGCGAAGGCACCAGCAAAAGCGCCTAAACAGTCCACGGCGAAGTTCTGCGCTGCGGCCAAGGCGTGGCTGAAGTTCGAAACTGCCACCCTCGCCAGCGGACCCTACGACGAGGCGTGGGTCCGCGAAACGAAGCGGCTGATCGTGCCGGTAGCGGCCAATGCCCCAAAGACGCTGCGGTCGAGCGCAGCGATCTTTGCGTTCAGCCTTATGGGCGACCGCTCAGAGATCGCTGGAGTGGCCAACATTTCCCAAGAGGATGATGTGTATTGGCTCCGGGAGTTCGCGGCTGACGAGACCTCCCTCTCTTCGATCACGGCGCGCGACGCGGTCGGAAGCTACGTCCTCAATGCCTGCAAGATCGACGTACTGAAGCCGTTCCGTGATGTCGCCAAAGGATTCGAGTAACCGCCATGCGCAGAGTTCCCCTTGCTGCGGGCCTCGCGTTGGCGTCCGCGTTCGCAGCGGCAGCGCAGGTTCAGGCGGCGTCGTCAAAAACGACCATTACCCGCAACGTTGCGACTTCGAGCGGCCCGACGCTCGGCGGCTGTCCAATGTTTCCGTCCGACAGCGCCTGGAACCGTGACATCTCCACGCTGCCAGTGCATCCCCAGTCGCGTGCCTGGGTCGCGGCGGTAAGTCAGTCGCGCTCCACACTGCACGCCGACACCGGTTCTGACCCGAGCTACGGAATTCCGATCACCATCGTTCCCGCGTCGCAACGCACCGTACCCGTCACCTATATCGACTACGGCGATGAAAGCGACCCCGGACCGTTCCCCATCCCGCTCAACGCCACCCTCGAGGGCGGCGACGACGGCCACGTCATCGTCGTTCAGAAGGGCAGCTGCAAGCTCTTCGAGCTCTTTGGGGCCAAGCGATCGGGCAATGGGTGGGCGGCGAGTTCTGGGGCGAAGTTCGATCTTCGTACCAATGCGGTGCGTCCGCTCGGCTGGACGTCGGCCGATGCTGCTGGTCTTCCGGTACTGCCCGGCCTGATGCGCTTCGATGAGGTGCATGCCGGCGAGATTCGCCATGCGCTGCGCTTCACCGTCCAGCGTTCGCAAGCCGGCTTCATCGCCCCGGCGCGCCACAGCGCCGGCAAGAATGACGCGTCCCTGCCACCGATGGGCGCCCGGTTTCGGCTGCGCGCCGATTTCAATCTCTCGTCCTACCATGGCGACGCGCTCGTCGTTCTGAAAGCGCTTCAACGCTACGGGATGTTGGTGGCCGACAACGGCTCGTCGTGGTACATCAGCGGTGCGGCCGACTCCCGCTGGAACGACGACGATCTCAACCAGCTCAAAAACGTGCCGGGCAGCGCCTTCGAGGTGGTCGACACCGGCCCTATTACGCCTCGTACATGACCGCCGTCAAAAACCTTCGTTTGCCCCTACGACGTTTCCCTGTCGTCATCGCGGCGGCCGCAGTTTTCTTGCCGACCAGCCGAGCGGTGTCAGCACCGGTGGCGGCGCCACGATTGCAGCAGTACGGGGCGGGACCCAGTGGGAGCGACAACGGGTTGAAGATGCTATGCACTGGGTCGCGTAGCGCCGGGCAGCAAGTGCTGTGTGTCCGCAACGAGTCGAACGGGACCGGGACCGCCGCGGACCCCATGGGCACCATCAGTGCTGCCGTTGCGGCGGCCCGAGATGGCGATGTGGTGCAGGTCGCCGGCGGCCAGAGTAGGCGCTATGCGGAGAGCGTGCGAGTGGGCAATTATGGGCCGGGCGACTGCGACAATGCGGGTGAGGGGGGACGGAATTTCACGTTCTTGGGCGGGTTCAGTGGTGACTTCGCGACCCGTGATGCCAACGCCAAACCGACCCTTGTGACGGGCGATGGCACGGCCCCGGCGTTCGTTCTGTGTGTGATGGGTGGCCGGTCGGTCGTCGACGGATTCCAGATTTCGACCGCCGCCCGGGCCCGTGGCTTTGTGGGTAGCGCCGGGGGGTACGGCGCCGAAGGCGGTTCGCTGGTTGTGTCGCACAACGCAGTCTTCGGCAACCGACCCGGAGGCGAGATCGACGACGGTACCTTCGGCGGTGGGGTGAGCGTGGCGGTATATCAGGGAGCGACCGTGGAGGTCAGCAACAACTACGTGCACGACAACGCGTCCGGCCGAGGGGCGGGCATTTCGACCGAGACCAAGGCCGAGAGCAAGCCCGTCGGCACGATGAAGGTCCTGCGCAACCGTGTCGAGAAGAACACCTCGTTCGGCTCCCATGGCGGTGGCATGAACATCACCGGCAACGCCGAGCTTGCCTACAACCTTGTGCTCGGCAATTCGGTGAAAGGCGAGAGGGGCGGGGGCGGGTGGGGTGGAGGATTCATCGCCGTCAGCGGCCGCCCGGTCATCGCCCATCACAACGTGGTGATGGGCAACGCCGGCGCCGCGTACGGCCAGGGTGAGTTTTACGACGAGGACGTCGATGCCCGAGTTTCTTTCGAATTTGTGGCCGGCAACGGCTGCGCCGATGATCACCGTAATTCGGAGATCCTTGTCGACATCGGTGAACATCACGACTCTGTAGCCGATTTCACGAACGTGACTGTCCTCAATCACCGATGCCCGACCATGGACGTCGGTGCGCTCGTAGTCCAGCAGGGAGCGAGAGCGAAGGTACGCAGCAGTATTTTCTGGAACAACGCTGGCGTTGCCAACAAGCCTTACGACTTCGGTGTCGACGACATCGGGAGCATCTCGGTCGAATCAACAGTGACTCGCCAAGGCCGAACCGGGCGTGGCAACGTCACCACCGATCCGGGGTTTGTCAATATCGCCAAGGGCGATTACCGGTCGAAACCCTTCGCCGACCGGGGCGCATTCGCGCCAGGTGGGCTCGAGGCGCGACCGTGAGGACCCGAACCAACGCCGACGTTCCGCAGTGTTGGCTGCTACTGTCGACGGAGAGCGGATCGAGCTGCTCAGCGCACGATCGTGGCCGCGGACGAGTACCTAGTGTAGTGTCTCGTTATTATCCGGTGATTGCTTGGAGGGCGACTCGGCCTCGTCGTACTTTTTCGAGGATGGCGTCGGCGGTGGCGGTCCATACGAATGGTTTGGGGTGGTCGTTCGTTTTTTTGAGGTAATCCTCGA
>JANYDT010000063.1 GCA_025359845.1 Acidimicrobiia bacterium | reverse complement strand
GGCCCCACGAACCGGGACGGGAGCGCCACAGGACACTAGAGGCCGGTCCACCCGCCTCTGGCGCCACGATGGTGCACGTGGCTTGCGCGCCAGCGATCTTCGCCGACCGGGCGGACACGTTCACGGGGGCTCATCTGTGCGTTCGCCGCTGATCGATTTGTAGATCGCGCCGGACTGGCGGGCTACCGGTCGAAGGGGCGATGATCCGCCGAGGGCCGAATGTGTTCTACTATACACTAGACATTCCGTCTAGTGTATAATAGACGTTATGGGTGAAAAAACGCGAGCTGATCAAAGCGTTGAAGGACCTCGCAGCCGCGCACGGAGTCGAGTTGGAACGAGTTCGCGAGGGAGAGAACCACGAGATCTGGGGAATCGGCTCGCTGCAGTTCCCAATAGGCCGCCACGCCGAGATCCCCGAGCAGACCGCACGCTCGACGATTCGCGCAGCACGAAACCACCTGGAAAACCAATGAAGAAGACCTACAACATCGTTGCGCAACGAGACGGCGCGTGGTGGGCGATCGAAGTCACCAACGGGCTGCCGGCGAACCGTGTTGTCTTCACACAAGCACGTCGTATCAACGACATCGACGCTATGGCACGTGACGCCATTGCTCTCCTGCTTGAGGTTGCGCCAGACAGCTTCGACGTCGTCATCGAGCACCGTCTTCCCGCTGGATTGCAGGAACACATCGACCTGTTCGCGCGAGCCGAAGAACTCGACACTGTGGTGCGCTCCGAATCAGCCGACGCCCGAAGTCGCGCGGCAGCAGGGCTCGTAGCTGCGGGACTCACCCTCCGGGAAACCGGGAATCTCCTCGGCGTCTCGTTCCAACGCGTCAAACAGCTCGTCGATCGGGCCCCCGACCACACACCCATCGACCCGCTCCGACGCGTCAACGAACGGCTCGCACGCCACTAATGCCGTGGAGCTGCGTTGCAATGTCGACGTCGCCTCACCCGACTTTCGCCAGCCGGAAGGCGAGTGCGCTGAGCGCTACGGCACTGAGCGAGATCGCCGCCGCGAGGCCAATTCCGTGCGCGTCGTACAGCGTCGTCGCCAAGGCCGCAGAGAGCGCCCGTGACACCGTGGTGAGCGAGTGGTCTACGCCCAGCACGGCCCCGCGTTGGTCAACCCCGACCTCGCTGACGATCGACAGCAACGATACGAAGGCGAACTCGAATCCGAGAAACACGATCACCAGCGCGGCCACTCCGAAGGCGGCCTCCCTCGGTGACGCTACGACAGCGACTATCCCGACGGCCATTACCATCGACCCTCGGCGCACCGACACGGCCTTGCCCCATCGGTCGGTAAAACGAGCCGTCGCCCCGCTCGCTATCAGCTCGGCCAGTCCGATGCTCACCGATAAGACGCCGACGACGCGGGTGCTGAGCCCGAACCGGTCATGCAGCCAGCTGCCGTAAACGGCGAACACACTGATCGACGCGAACGTGATGGCGAAGGAGCCGGTCAACGTGAGTACGACCCTTGGGTTCGGTCGAAGGCGAGCAGGGACGGCCGGCGGCTCGGTCTCGGCGCGACGCGGCAAGGCCCGCCACAACAGCCCGGCCGAAACGAGCGACAGAGCACTGAGCGTCGCGAAGGGTGTCCACCATCGCCCCAGCGTCAACAAGACTCCGACGATTGGCACACCGACCAACAAAGCCACGGCCCACGACGTCTCGAATAGACCAATGGAGCGGCCGCGCCGCTCGTATGGCACCTCGCGTCCGAGCCACGCGTGCCCGGCCGTCGTGTACCAGGCCACGCCCGCCGCGGCCAGCGCGAAGCCACCGGCGAAGCCCAGCGCAGTATGCAACGTCGCCATGACGGCCGATCCTGCGGCGCTGGCCGCGGCGCCGGTCACAATCCATTGAGGGTACCGGCCGCGGTCAAGTGATCGACCGATGAGCGCTGTCGACAGGCCCCATAATTCCGCCATGCCGAGCAAGAACCCGAGGTGGCCAACAGTGGTGTGCAGGCGCTCTGCGATCGGGGTGAGAAACACGTAAGGAGACCGAAGTGCGGTGTTGGCCACGACCTTGCCGAGCGTAACCCCGGCGAGACCGCGGGGCAGAGGCGGATGCACCGCTGCACCCTAAGGGCAAACCCTAAGTGATACTGCGGGTAGCGTCCGGCGCCCATGGACACCCTTGACGCGCCGCAGGGCCGCTTCGTACTCACGCGCTATCCGGTTCGCAGGAACGAGCAGTTGCGGGCCTGGGACGCGGCCGACGATTACCTGCTGCGCTTCCTGGCCGACCAACAACGCCCTGGTTGGGCCGCGGGATCGACGGTGATCGTCAACGATGGATGGGGCGCGCTCGCGGTCGCGCTGGCGGCGGACACGCCGGTCTCTTTGTCCGATTCATTCGTGTCGCACCGTGCGACGCGGGAGAATCTCATGGCTAACAGCGTCGTTGCGACGGACGTGACCTGCGTCGCCAGCCGCGGTCGTCTGTCGACGCCGATCACCACGCTGGTGGTGAAGGTGCCGAGGAGTCTGGCGTTGCTGGAGGATCAGCTGTGTCACGTGGCACCGCACGTCACCGCCGATACCATCGTCGTGGCCGGCGCCATGACAAAGAACATCCACACCTCGACCGTCGAACTCTTCGAACTGATCCTAGGACCCACGCGCACGTCCTTGGCCGAGAAGAAGGCTCGGCTCATCATTTGCACGCCCAACCCGGATCGAATCGCGGCCGTGAGTCCGTGGCCATGTTCCTTCACTCTCGAAGGGGGTCAGCCGGTGATCAGCCACGCCGGAGTGTTCTCGGCGGAGCGCCTCGATCTCGGGACCCGCTTCCTTCTGGACAAGCTCCGTATCGGCGTCGGACCTCAGCAGGTGGTCGATCTTGGCTGCGGCAACGGAATTCTTGGTTTGCTGAGCGCAAGCCAGAACCCGGAGTCGGAGGTGACGTTCGTCGACGAGTCATACCTGGCCGTGGCGTCGGCGGAAGCGACGTTCCGAGCCAACCTGGGCCCTGATCGCGCCGCCCGATTCATGGTGGGCAACGGCCTGTTCGACGCGGCCGACGGCGATAGCCTGGCCTTCGACACGGTGGACCGGGTGCTGTGCAACCCGCCCTTCCATATCGACAACGCGCTGGGCGATGCGACGGCGTGGCAGATGTTCAGCGAGTCTCGCCAAGCGCTGCGAATAGGCGGGGAACTTTGGGTGGTGGGCAACCGTCACCTCGCCTATCACGCCAAGCTCAAGCGGATCTTCGGCCACTGCGAGGTGGTTGCCGGCAACGCCAAGTTCGTGGTGTTGCGTGCCGTTCGCAGCGAAACGAGGCGGGCCCAGGCTCCCGCCGATTTGCATGATGACGACGATGTGCACGACGGTTGATCACATCATGAGACCGGAGACCGAGGATGGCATGAGCGAGTACCGAAGCACAGGATGGCATGAGCGAGCCGGGTAGTTACGAGGAGCGCCATGGCCGGGCCGCGGAGGTGTTCAGCACGTTCGTGCCGGGGGTGGAACCGGAGAGGGTGGCCGTGTCAATGCGGCGGCGCCTCGGAGCGCTCGGCTCCTTCGCCTTCGATGCGGTGGGCGACATGTGGTCGCGACCTCAGCTGTCGCGTCGCGACCGTTCCCTCATGGTTATCTCGGTGCTATCGGCCCAAGCTCGCGATGAGGAACTCGAGCTCCACACCCAAGTCGGCCTTAACCACGGACTCACCCGCGTCGAGATCGAAGAGGTTCTTCTTCACATCGCCGCGTACGCCGGCTTCCCAGCGGCCATGGCTGCGAGTCGTCATGTTGACATCGCTCTGCGCAAGGCCGAAGGTGTCGAGGTTCTCGAAGGACGGCAACCGGCGGCGCCCAAGTCCGACGCGGCGCGTGACCGCGATGGCACTGACGTTATGCACACCCTTACCGGTGGACGCGCCGCGGCCGATCCCGCCATCGCCCTCGCCAACATCGAGGCGGCACTCGGAGGTGTCGGTGTCGTCGCCTTTCGGTGGGCGTTCGGCGAGATCTGGTCGCGACCGGAGTTGTCGCGCCGCGATCGATCGCTGGTCGTGATCGCCATCCTCACAGCCCTCGGTGAGGTGGATGAGTTGGCCTTCCACGTGCCGGCTGGGCTCAATCATGGGCTCACGCGCGTCGAAATCGAAGAGATCATGACGCACCTGTCGTTGTACGCCGGTCTGCCCCGGGCCGTGGAAGCGATGCGGGCCACCCGAGCGGCCTTCGCGATGCTTGACCCCGCCGCTCCATCCTGAGGCCCGGCTGACAACCTTCGCGGCCAGGCGAACGACGGCGGTCAATAGGGACGGGACCGGGGCGAGCAGTGCGGCGACCCCGTCTGAGTCGCCGCACTTCCGTCGTGGCTCCAGCTGGTTAGAGTTAGTTGATCCGCTCGAGGAGGCTGTTGTGGCCGGAGCCTTCGACGAAGAGATCGCTGGCGTCGGCGACCAATTTTTGGAACGTGGCGTCGGTCGTGAAGAAGTTCTGCAAGGTGTCTATGTCAGCCATGGTCTGGCCGGCGACCACCCAAGTCACGGCTCCATAGGCCCCGAAAGGGCAAGTTCCGAATGCCGTATTTCGGCCTGACTTGGCCACGTGGGCTTGTGTTTTCACGCCAAAGGCGACCGCTTCGGCGATCTTGCCGTTCGCCGGAACGGCCTCGGTGATAGCGGCGTATCGCTGAGACGTACCGGTGAGGCTCGACGAGATGATGCTCACCACCGTGTCTGATGGAAGCGACGAGAACAGGCCGGATGCGTTCTGGACCATATCCATGTACCCGGAGTCCACCGCCAACTTCGCCGTGACATCGCCGAGTTCGGCGAGCGACTCGAAGCGGGCCGTCCAATGGATCGTGCCGATTGGGGCTCCAAAAACCGTGTTGAATACGCTGAGGTCGCGACCGGTGATGGACGTGACCTTGGCCGCCACTTCGACGGCGAAAGCCATCCCGTCAAGCATATGTTCGGGCTTGAGACTTCTGGTTCGGCGAAAGATATACATCAATGCTCCTTGTAAAGTAGTGAACTGAATGGTGTGGGAGTGATGGGTGCGTGACCGTCGGATTGGCCGGTGGGGCCAGGCCGAGCGTGGCCCGCAACGACACTTTGAACGAGACTCGGGTTGCGCTCTATGACGTGGATCACGCAGCATGGAGAAATCTTGAGAACTATCGAACCAACGACGGCCGGGCTCACCCTTGGTGAGTTCATCGCGCAGCGAGGCCAGAAGCGGAGCCTGCGCGCTGGGCAGACCCTGTTTCGAGAGGGCGACGAGTCAACCTGCGTCTACGCCTGCGTGACCGGTCGCATCAACCTGTCGATCATGACGCCGGCCGGTCGCGAGGTGATTCTCGGGATCAAGGTTCCCGGCCAGGGGTTCGGAGAGCTGTCGGCCATCGACGGCGCACCTCGCTCGGCGAGCGCCACCGCAATGGAACCGACGGCTGTGGCCCAACTCTCGGGCGACGAGTTTCTCGACGCGCTGGACCACGTTCCCCGATTGGCGTTGGCTGTATTGCGGGAGCTGTCGGCTCACCTGCGCCAAGTCGGAATTCGAATGTCGGCCCGATCATCGGAAAGCACCACGGAGCGGGTCGGTCATTTGTTGATTGAATTGACCGCCAAATTTCGTCGGCACGGGCCCGTCCTGCAAGAAACCATCTTGCCGATCACCCAAGATGAACTGGCGGCTTGGGTGGACTCGACCCGCGAGGCGACGGCTCGATCGTTGGCCACGTTTCGGAGGGCTGGAGCGGTCACCACGGGGCGAAACAAGATCACTGTGACCGATATGAGCGCCCTTCTCCAGGCCATGGCCGGCGTCTCGGCGTGAGCGTCGTCGTGAAGGCGGAAGGCAGCTTACGCGTCGGGTTTCTCGGCGCCGGGCTCATCGCTACTTACCACTCGAAGATGCTCCGGCGCTTCGTGTCCGAGATCCGGGTTCCGCTGGTGCGGGCGGGCGTGTACGACCCCGACCCAGACCTGTCGCGTGCATTCGCGGCGGCCAGTGGACATCAGGCGTTGACGACCGAAGAGGCGGTGATCAACGGCTGCGACGTCGTGTACGTGTGCACCTGGACGAGTGAGCATCCTCGCTTGGTGGCGATGGCGGCCGCCCAAGGCAAGGCCATCTTCTGTGAGAAGCCCTTGGCCACGACACTGGCCGATGCGATCGAGATGGAACGGGTGGTACGCGCGGCCGGCGTGGTCAACCAGGTCGGGCTCGTGTTGCGCCATTCGCCCGTCTTCAACCTGGCCCGCGAACTGGTGCAAGAGCCCGAAGCGGGACGGGTCATGAGCGTCGTGTTTCGCGACGACCAGTTCATCCCGATTCAGGGTCACTATGCGTCGGATTGGCGTGCCGACGTTACGAAAGCGGGCGCCGGCACTTTGCTGGAGCATTCCATCCACGATCTCGATCTCCTGGAGTTCGTGGTAGGACCGATTAGCGCGGTGAGCGGTCGCACGGCCAACTTTCACGGTTGGCCCGGCATCGAAGACGTGGCCACGGCTCAGATCGAGTTTCGGTCCGGGGCCATGGGTTCTTTGACCTCGCTTTGGCATGACAACTTGTCAAGGCCCAGTTTGCGCCGTATCGAGATCTTTTGCGAGCGCCGCCTGGTGACTGTCGAGGGCGACTGGGACGGACCGATTCGATGGCAGGACGCCGACGGTCACGACGAGACTCTGGTCGGCGATGCCCTGATCAAAGCGGCCACCCCGATCGTAGAAGCCGGGTTCAACCCCGACGTCGCGTTCCTCCGCGCCGTGCAACGGGGCGAGTTCGCGCAGCCCGATATGGCCGTCGCGGTTCGGGCGCAACGGATCGCCGACGCCATATACCGCAGCGCCGAGAACGAAGGCGGGCGTGTCCAAGTCGGTTGACGGGCGGGTCTACGCGCCCCGGGCACTACGTTCGGGCCGGTGAGTTCTCTAGTGGCTACCACCGTGTGGCGCACCACCCCTGAGCTGATTTTGGCGCTCGACACCCGATTCGGAGAGCCGGTCGATGCTTATGTCAACGGGTCGCAAGTCTGGCTGCGCGACGACGGTCCCGGAGGGGCGGCCCTGGAGTGGCGCCTGCATCCCGTAGCGGGGTACGCGCGTCCAACCGGGATGGGTACCTACGATGTCTTCTCGCGGGTGGCACTGGCCGTGGCCGAGGGGACTTTACCGCCGACACCACCCGAGAAGCTGTGGGACGGGCTCGAGTGCTTCGCAGCCTACGAGGATGAGGTCGAACCGGCCGTGCTGGCGACCTTCGCTTACGCCGCGCTGGGCATCGCTCCCGATGCCGCGGGATTGGTCGACCACGAGCCGATCGGCCTCGCCTGGGAGCAGTCGGGGCGCACCACGTCGATCGTGAGCGCGGTGCTCGAGCAGCTGGCCGGGCCGAGGACGCCGCCCTCCTAGGCCGAGGGGTCGGGGTGCCAGACGGGATCGCGGGGCGCATCGAACACGACATCGATGGGTTCGCCGCGAATGGCGGCAAACGCTTGTTGGCCCCACCGATCGAAGCTGATCACCTTGTCGGGCATGGCGTCTTCGGCGAACCAGCCGGCGTCGCGGCACTCGAGGGGATGGGGAGTCACCGTGCCGCCCGTGGCCCGACAGTGAAAGACTATCGAATACAGGGGCATCGAGGTGAAGCCCATCCGCATTCCGTCGAGGACGGCGAGCACTCGCACCGGCTCACAGGCAATGCCGGTCTCTTCGGCGACCTCTTTCACGGCCACCTCCGAAGGCGAGTATCCGATGTCGGCCCAACCCGTCGGATACAGCCACAGGCCTGAGTCAGAACGCTGTACGAGCAGGATTTCGCCCTTGTCATTGCCGACTACGGCGCCGACCGCGACCTTGGGCGTAACGTATCCGGGTACGCCGGAGCCCACGGTTTTCAGCCACTCGCCGGCGAGTTGGTCACGTTCCAGCGCGTGTCCGGCGGCCACCCGCATTTCGGCCGCCACGTGCAGGACTTCTTGATATCGCTCTTGCTCGTAGAGCAGCTGGGTGAAACTGAGTCCGGTGCGGGCAATGCCCGCCAGGGCTTCGCTCCATCTCAGTAGGTCTCGATCACTGAAGCTCAGGCTCACGCTCATCGACACTAGCGAGCAACGCCGCCCTTAGTGCTTCGATCCGTTGGGGATCGGTGAGGCGGGACACGTAGAAGGCGTCGACCACTTCGTGGCCGAGCGTCGCCACCCTCGCCGTACGGATGTCGATCTGCTCTCGGGCCAGTGCCCCGGTAAGTCGATAGAGCAGCGCCGGTCCATCTGGGGCGCGCACTTCGATGACGGTGTTGAACGTCGAAATGGTGTTGTCGATCAGTACTTCGGCACGCGGCGGCGAGGCCGAAGTGGCCTTGTGTTTCGTACCGGCATAGGCCCGAACCTTTTCGTCGAGCCTTGCGCCGATCGCCAATACCCCGTCGAGGGCGCGATGCAGATCGCCCTCCACCCGACGCCAGTTGGTTTCGCCGCCCAATCGACGGGCGATACGGAACTCCTCCAGGGCGATGCCGTCCTCCGCCGTCCATACCGCTGCGCTCAATACCTCGACGTTATGGATCGACAGAACACCCGCCATGAGGTTGAACACTCCGGTTCGGTCGGGCATGGCGACGGTGCAGACGTCGCCTTGGGCTACCACTCGGGCCCGTCGATCAGCGCGCACCTGATCGAGTAGCTGGTAGTGGCGCGGGGCCGGAAAGTCGGCGGTCTCGGGGGGCCGGTGGCCTTCTGCCACCGCGCTGGCGGCGTGGACGAGTCGCCGAACGAGTCCTGCCTTCCAGTCGGTCCAGGCCGTCGGACCGGTGGCCAACGAGTCGGCCTGGGTGAGCGCGTGGAGGAGTTCGATCGTGTCGACGTCAACCAATGCTGACGCGACCGCATCGAGCGTGCCGGGATCGGCAATGTCACGGCGGGTCGCCAGTTCGGCCAGGAGCAAGTGGTGACGTTCGAGCAAGGTGATGGTATCGACATCGACGGGAGAGAAGCCCATCCGAGTGGTGATGGTCCGTACCATCGGCTCGCCTACCTGGGTGTGGTCGCCCGGATAACCCTTGCCGATGTCGTGGAGCAGAGCGCCGACGAGAAGGAGGTCGGGACGAGAGACGCGGCGGACGAGCGCGGCCGCATGGACCGCGGTCTCGACGAGGTGACGGTCGACGGTGAAGCGGTGGAAGGCGTTGCGCTGCGGCTTCGAGCGGACGGCCGTCCACTCCGGCAGTATGCGTTCGAACAGCCTGACGCGGTCGAGGGTCTCGATCACGGGAACGGCCGCCGCACCGGTGCCGAGCAGGGTGAGGAACGCGTTACGGATGTCGTCAGTCCAGGGGTCGGGCAGAGTCGGTGCCTGCGCCAGGGCGGCCAGAGTGGAGTCAGAAAAGAACGCTTCCCATTGCGCAGCCAGAGCGGCGAGTCTGGGGAGAAGTGAGCGGTCAGTGGCGGGCGCCGCGCTCGGTCGGAGATGAATCTCCCCGTTGAGCAGCTCGATGTCGGGGGCGACCAGGATTGGCTTGCGGACGCGCCCGCGGCGGCGCCCGGCGAGCCCCGAATGTATCGCCCGCCAGGCCTTGTCGCTCGTCCAAGAAATTTGGCGGGCCGCGTCGGCGATCGAGCACATGAGCACATCAGCATCGGGGTAACCGAGTCCGTCGGCGACGCCATCTTGTTCTTGGAGAAGCAGGCGGTCGCCGGACCGACCGGTGCGGCGATGAAGCTCGGAGCGGGCGTCAAACAAGGTTGACGCCGGCGCGGCGAGGTCGAAGTCTGAAATCGCTTTGAATTTCGAAGCCGCGGCCCAGCGCAGCGCATGAGTATCGCGGAGGCCACCGCGCCCGTCCTTCAGGTCGGGCTCGAGGAGGTAGGCCGTCTCGCCGGCCTTCGCGTGGCGTTCGACGATCGCGTCAGCCAATTCTGACAACCGCCGTTTGGCTTGGGCTTGCCACCGCTCCTGGGCCCGGATCGCCAGCGCCGCCGACAACGCTGGATCGCCGGCGATGTGGCGGACTTCCAGGAGCGTGGTGGCCATGATGAGGTCGGTCTCGGCCAGAGCCAAAGCGGACTCGACGGTGTGAGTAAGGGGCTTCGTGGTGAGCCCCGCGTCCCACAGCGGATACCAAAGCGCCGAAGTAAACACTGAGGGGTCAACGCGAGGATCGTGAATCAGACAGAGATCGATGTCGCTGCCGGGGCATAACTCGCGGCGGGCGTACCCGGCCGTGGCCGCCAGCGCGATGCCCATCGGCAGATAGCGGGCCAGGGCGCGGGTCCAGTCATCGACCTGGGTGGCGAGTGCGGCGGCCAAGGCCCGGCCGGTCAGACGCGGGTCGCTGACGAGCGCTAGCCGCTCGGCCTTCCAGCTTGTGGTCGGCGGCCGCGGTTTGGCCTCAGAGGGCGTCGTGGCCCCGCTCGCCGGTTCGGATACGGACGACCGAAGTGACGTCAGTGACCCAGATCTTGCCGTCGCCGATCTTGTCGGTGCGCGCCGCGCCGATGATTGCATCGACGGTCGAGTCGACCTGGTCGTCATCGACGAGCAACTCGATGCGTACTTTCGGCACGAAGTCGATCTTGTACTCCTGACCGCGGTACACCTCGGTATGTCCGCGCTGGCGGCCGAAGCCCTGCACTTCGCTCACCGTCATGCCGGCGATACCGTGATCGGTGAGCGCGGTCTTCACCTCGTCGAGACGGAACGGCTTGACAATCGCAGTGATCAGCTTCATGGCTCGTTACATCCTTCCACCGAATGCATACGCCGTCTCCGCGTGTTGGGAGAGATCGAGCCCCGTCGATTCGTCTTCGTCGTTGACGCGTAGTCCGATCGTCTTGTGAATGACGGTGGCGAGCAAGAAGCTGACGGTACCTGACCACGCGAGCGTCACGCCCACGGCCAAGACTTGTTGGCCCAACAGCGAGGCTCCACCTCCGGCGAAAATGCCGTCGGCGCCGAGCGGGTTCACGCCCTTCGTGGCGAAGAAGCCGAGCAGGAGCGAGCCAAGGAGGCCGCCCACCAAGTGGACGCCGATAACGTCGAGGGCGTCATCAAAGCGAAACTTGTTCTTGAGCGCCAGCGCCAAGAAGCAAACCGCACCGGCGATCCCGCCGATGGCGAGGGCACCCATCGAGTTGACGAAACCGGCGCAGGGCGTGATGGCCACGAGTCCAGCCACCGCTCCCGAAGCCGCGCCCAGTGTGGTGGCGTGGCCGCCTTTGATGCGTTCGGCGAGGAGCCACGTACACATCGCCGCGGCGGCGGCCAGGTGCGTGTTCATGAATGCTTGGGCGGCCAAAGCGTTGGCGCCGAGGGCCGAGCCGGCGTTGAATCCGAACCAGCCAAACCACAAGATCCCGGTCCCCAGCAGGGTCAGAGGCAACGAGTGCGGTGGCATTGGTTCCCTTTGGTAACCCTTGCGTTTGCCGATCACCAACACGACGGCCAGTGCGGCGATACCGGCATTGATATGAACCACGGCCCCGCCCGCGAAATCGAGGGCGCCACGCTTGAACAGCCAGCCGGTCGGGGCGAAGACCCAATGGGCGATCGGACAGTAAACGAGGATGAGCCAGGCGCCGATGAACAGCGCGTAGGCGCTGAACTTGAGCCGGTCGGCGGTCGCCCCGGTGATGAGGGCCGGCGTGATCACCGCGAACATCATCTGGTACGCGGCGAAGGCCAGCGGCGGAACGACCAGGGCGAAGTTGCCCGTATATCCGGGCAGCACGGCCTTGGTCGTGCTGGCCAAATGCGCGAGGCCGGCGAACTTGAAGTTGCCGATGAGGCCACCGCCATCGCCGAAAGCCAGGGAAAAGCCGACGAGCGCCCACAGAACGCTGATCAGGCCCATGGCGAAAAAGTTTTGCATCAGCATGCCGAGCACGTGTTTGGCGCGCACCATACCGCCGTAGAAGAACGCCAGGCCGGGCGTCATGAACAGCACCAGAGCGGCGGCCACGAGCACCCACGCGGTGCTTCCCGCATCGATTTGCATACGAAATTTCCTCCCAAGAGCGGCCCGGGCAAGGGCAACTTCGGCGCGGAGTTTGCCTGGAGGACGTTTCGGGAACGTCTCGGGAATGTTTCCGCAGTGTGAACGACGGCCAGAATGCCGACGTGGAAACTCCCGATCTTGCTCGCCGTTGGATGGCCGCTGATCCTGATCCGGTGACCCGAGCCGAACTCGGTGGCTTGCTGCAGGTCGGCGGCCGCGTTGCGCTGCAGGCTCGGTTCGGCGCTCGACTCCGCTTTGGGACGGCGGGGTTGCGGGGTCCGCTCGGCGCCGGTCCGAATCGGATGAACCGGTTGACGGTGCGGGCCGCGGCGGCGGCTTTGGCGGTCTATCTGAAGCCCGCGTCCACGGTGATAGTGGGCTACGACGGACGGACGAACAGCGAAGTGTTCTCTTGGGATGTGGCGCGCGTCCTGAGGGCGGCCGGACACCGAGCGCTTCGATTTTCGAAGTTGGGACCGACGCCGCTGCTGGCGTTCGCCGTCCTCCATTTCGAGGCCGACGCCGGCGTGATGATCACCGCCAGCCACAACCCGCGCCAAGACAACGGCATGAAGGTGTACCTGGGTGATGGCGCTCAATTGGTGGCGCCGACCGACATCGAGATCGAGGCGCTCATGGCCACTGCGCTCGAGGCGGTCATTGGCGCCGCGCCCGGTGCTCGGCTCGACCCCGTGCCTCTCGCGCCCTTCTCGGAAGTGGAGAGCCTGGGCTCCGAGGTGGCCGAGGCGTACGTTATGGGAGCGCTATCGAGAGTTCGGCTCACGGCCGCGCCCGACGCCCGCGCCCGTCTGCGGATCGTCCATACGGCGATGCACGGCGTCGGCACCGAGCTGGCCGTAGAGCTGTTGCGAAAAGCCGGATTCACCGATGTCCATTCGGTCGCGGCGCAGGCCGACCCTGACCCTGCGTTCCCCACGGTGGCCTTCCCCAACCCCGAAGAGCCGGGCGCGCTCGACCTCGCCATCGCGTTGGCCCGGAGCGTCGACGCCGATCTGGTGCTGGCCAACGACCCCGACGCCGATCGTTTGGCGGTGGGAGTGCCTGACGGTCAGGTCGAGGGCGGTTGGCGGATGCTGCGCGGCGACGAGGTCGGTTGGCTCTTGGCCGAGCACCTGAATCCGCCGAGCGTGGCCACCACGGTCGTCTCGTCGAGTCTGTTGCGGGCCATGGCCGCCGATCGGGGTTGGAGCTACAGCGAGACGCTGACCGGCTTCAAGTGGTTGGCCCGGACGGGCGCGGCGTTCGCCTACGAGGAGGCTCTCGGGTACGCCGTGTGTGATCTGGTGCGCGACAAGGACGGACTCACGGCCGCGCTGGTCTTCGCCGATCTGGCCGCCAGCGCATCGCCACTGGATCGGTTGGCGGCCATCGAGGACCGGTATGGGCGCCACCAGACGGCGCAAATCAATGTTCGTGACGACATCGTCGGGCTCATGCGTCGGGCCCGGCGGACCGCACCAGCGAGCCTCGCCGGGATACCCGTCTTTCGAGTCGCCGACCTCGAGCACGGTGACGGGTCGCTGCCTCCCAGCGACGTGGTGATCGTCGAACTGGGCACGGAGTCGCGCCCGATCGGTCGGGTGGTGATTCGCCCCAGCGGCACCGAGCCCAAGGCCAATATCTACCTCGAAGCCATCGAGCCTGGTTTGAAGCTCGAATCCTTACGCGGCGCGGTGGAGAAGTGGCTGGAGCTGTCTGGAGCTGTAATTGAGGCCCTAATCTGAATAGTCTCGCGCTGGACCGGTTCCCCGTCGACTACGGGCTGGAAGCTAGTGTGAGTTTTTTGATGGCCACCCAAACCAACCAGGCGGGCCGGTCGCAATCGGCCGTCCGTCGGCTCGCCCCCTTCACCGCATTCCTGGGTGTTGCGTTACTGACGGTGGCCTGGGTGTTTTCGAACCCCATCGGGATGGCTCCCGATGAGCCCAGCCACTACGTCAAGACCATCGCGCTCGGCAATTTGGACCTACTGGGTAGGGGGGCACCCCCAGATTACCCAATTCCTTACGGGCTGAAGGGGTGGCAGCGGGCTCGGGTTCTGAAGGAGACCCGGATGTTCCGCATTGCCCCGAAGAGTTGGCCTCTTTTCCCGGCATGCGCCGAACGCGGCCCGACTGCCTTATCCAGGGCCTGCCCGCCGTCAGTGTCTGGGACGACCCTGCGAGCCTCCGAGCATGGCAGCTATCAACCGTTCGTGTATGTCATTCCCGCACTTCTCACTCGCCTTGTGACTAACGCGCCGGCGTCCTTTTTTGCGGCGCGCTTGGGGTTTGCCCTTTCCTTTCTAGCGCTGCTGTGGTGTGGCCTACGCCGCGTCTCGGTGACCTCCCGGTCTCCGATGTCGATCGGCCTGATAACCATGTCGCTCACGCCAAGTATCATTTTCTTCGGCTCCAGCCTCGGGGCGAGCGGCACGGAAATAGCAGCGGGTTGGGCTATGGGGATGGTCGGCTTGTTCGAACTTCCCGGCGAACGGGACTCGACGCGCACCATCTTTCTCTTGGCGACGGCCTCCGTCCTCGCTCTGGGCCGGTCGACCGGACCTCTCTATTGCTTGATCATCTTTGTCGTGCTGCGCGCTTATAACGGACGAGACGAATTCTACCGACTGGTCCGGCTCAGGGCGACCCGAGGTACACGTATCGTTACTTCGCTTTTTGTACTGGCGTGCGCGTCTTGCCTAGTCTGGGAGTTCGCGAGAAAATATCCGGTCCGACCTTCCCTTCGCCGTCTCGCCCCGGCAGTCAAATCGGGGATCTGGCGACTTTGGGGGCTCAGCCGTGACGGAGTGGGCAACTTCGGCTGGCTCAACGTCCAAGCGCGCGGTGCCGCCGCCGTCGTCTGGATTGTGCCCGCAATATTCGGTTTCCTTGTCGCGTTCGTGGTGGGCCGAAAGCGCGACCGGTGGACGCTCTTGGCGTACGGAACGTTTCTCCCCTTCTTCACAGTCGCGATGGCGGTATTTGTGATCCGCCCAACTGGGTTTATCATGCAGGTGCGATTTGTACTTCCCATTGTGACGGTTCTTCCCGTGCTCGCGGCGGCGGTACTCGTACGGAACACTCCCCGCGAGTCATGGCTGCGGAACCGATGGTTGCTCGCGCCGGTTATCGTCGCGTCGCTTGTTCAGTTCGAAAGTTTCTATGAAAACGCTTGGCGTTGGGGGGCATATCGGATCGGACCGGCGTGGTTCCTGCCGCGTGCGCAATGGCAACCGCCGCTAGGTTGGGCGCTCTGGCTTGTCGTGGGGGCGTTCGGAGCGATCCTCCTCGCCGCAGGGCTCCTGGCCGTCGTCCAGCCGGTCCATGCGAGCGGTGATCTTCAGCTCGAACGGACCGCGCCGACAACAATGGACGAGGGGCGTTCCGTCGAACGTCAGCCACTCCCGGTACCTGTGTGCCGGCGCAGCGACCCTACTTAGGGATGGATTTCCAGGGGCCGCCGTCGGCGCGCGGCTCTTTCGGAAGCCCGAGGATCTGCTCGCCCACGATGTTGCGTTGCACCTGGCTCGTGCCGGCGTAAATGGTGCCGGCTCGGGCGTTCAGGAAAACGCCGGTCCAATTGGCGCTGTCGTTGGGGGCCCCGGCGCCGTCGCCGCGAAAGGCCGAGCGGGGCGCTTGGCCCGAGGGCACCATTGCTTCTGGCCCCAGGATCGACACCGCCAACTCGGTGACCTCCTTGTGATACTCACTCCAGAACAACTTGCCGATCGACGCGTTGGCGCCCGGCGCCTTACCGGCCAAGAACGCAGTCAACGCCTGAAGGCCGAGATAGCGCATGATCTCGACTTTCGTGTGGGCCCTTGCCAAACCTTGACGGATGTGGGGATCGGTGTCGACCCCGCGCTCACGGGCCAGGTCGACGAGCCGATCGAGTTCAGTGCGGAAGCTGATGGCCGTGACCGCCGCACCCGCGCCGCGCTCATTGCCGAGCAGTGTCATAGCGACAGCCCAGCCGTTGTTGACTCCGCCGAGCACGTTGGCCTTAGGCACGCGAGCGTCGGTGAAGAACACTTCGTTGAACTCACTTTCGCCGCTCATCATTTTGATCGGGCGGACCTCCACGCCGGGCTGCTTCATGGGTACGAGCATGAACGTGATGCCGGAATGCTTGGCCGCGTCGGGGTCGGTGCGGGTGAGCAGGAAGATGTGGTCGGCGAGATGGCCGGCCGAAGTCCAGATCTTCTGCCCGTTGACGATCCACTGCTCGCCGTCGAGCACAGCCCGACAGCCAAGGTTGCCGAGATCGGAACCGGCGTTGGGTTCGGAGTAACCCTGGCACCATTTGTCGTCGCCGGCCAGGACGCGCGGCAGGTAGTGCTTCTTCTGCTCTTCGGTGCCCCAGCGCAGCATGGTGTTGCCGAGCATGCCGATCCCGAACCCATCGTTGGGAGCGCCCGTCGGCACGCCGGCGCGCTCGAACTCTTCGGCCAGAACCACCGATTCGAGCGGCGACAGCCCGGCGCCGCCGTATTCCTTGGGCCAGTTGAGAGCCAGGAGACCGTTCTCGAACAAGACCTTGCGCCACTGCTCGCCAAAGGCGGTCGCTTCG
>JANYDT010000062.1 GCA_025359845.1 Acidimicrobiia bacterium | reverse complement strand
CGTGGGCGTGGGCGGCTTACTCGTAGTTGCCGGGTGAAAGGCTCGGTCGGGGTCGAGCGATCGTATTCCTCTGTCGGTCACATCCGTGCCCGCCGTCCAGCCCGGGCGGCGGCCGCTGCTGCCCGGCAAGGTTCGCAGCGGCATCCGCGCCGGTACGCAGCTTCGGTCCCGCACGGGTGGATAGCGGGCCGCCCGAGCTGACCTGTTCGAGCCCCGCCGCGGGAGCGGCGTTCGGCGGCCTTGACGCGCAAATATTCGATGCGGTCATTCATGGTCGCCGGCGAGCGCCGGCCAGTCGCGCGCCTCGAGCCGGTCGACGTCGATGACGAGGACGGATCCTCGGCCGGACGCTATTTTGATGGCTGGGACTTGGCCGGTGTCGATGAGGTTGAGGAGTTGGCGGGTGGTGATGCCCATGAGTTCGGCGGCGGGCCCGAGCTCGTACCCGGTGGTGACAGCCATTGAAGGACCTCCCTTTCTAGAAGAGTTTGTCGGTAAGGATCTCCGCGGCCTCGGTAAGATCGAGAAGCAGGCCGAGGTGGGCGGTGGTGTTGCGGAGAACGACTTTGGTGGCCTCGACGGCGGCGAGCACGTCAAGCGCTTCGTCTCGAGTCAAGGTGACGTCGTTGTTGTCCATTATCCAAATGTATACGAATAACGTAGGACAATCAAAGGAATTGGGCATGAAAGTTTGCCATCTGACTCATCCTCAGTCGGCGCTTCCCCGCCCGGATGTAGAGTGGATAGTTCGGGGATTGGACCCGATAGCGCGCCCCGCCAAAGAGCACCTAGTCAACCAGACACGACCCAAATAAAGGAGCCCCCCGGACCGCGGCAAGCCACCCCGTCAAAGAGGGCCCGCCCGCTAAAGGGTCCGGGGGTCAACCCCTCCTCATGTATCAACCTCCGTGTCCGCTGTCGGCGTGAGTGGGAGCGCCTCTTCGTAAGCGGTCATCTCATCGACGATCTTGAACACGAATTCGCGGTCGATTTTCGATAACCTGAACAGGTCCACTGTAAGTCCAATGGTCATCACGCCACCCGAACGCAGCTCCAACTGTTTTAGGTTCGTCGCTGAAGCCTCGTCTACTGCCGTCTCGTCCTCTTCAGAGTCGTCGGTCTGCTGTTCCTTCTTCGTCTTGGGCTTCGGCGAGGCCGCTGCCGGCGGTGTCTTCCAGTGGCGGCTGACCGGGATACCCGCGAAGGAGCAAGAGTTCAGCAAGAAGGCGACCGCCTTGCGGCGGGTATCACCGGCGACCTTCGGAGCCAGCTCAGCAAAAGCCTCGAGCAACTGCGCCTGCGTAGCATTCTGCCCGCGGCCGAGGACCGGCGCGTACAGATCTCGGATCAGGTCGGCCATTACGCGCTTACGTTCGGGGCCGTCGGCCGCAACGAGGCGCTTCAAGGTCTGCGACAGCCCGCCGCCCGCCTCCACGAGGCCGAGCGCAACCAAAGCAGCCAGCACTTGAGTCTGGTAGCCGCCCGAGAAGTTGTCCAGGTAGGACTTGTCGATACGGTCCGGTGGCTCCTCGCTCGCCATCCGGTCCAGTAGGCCGGATGGCGTCTTGAACGCGATGTACGGTGGGTTGAATACCGGATCTTTGGCACTCTCGTTCATCCTTACTCCTAGTTCTGCCTCCGACTTGGCATTCTCTGGCAAGTGATCCGGCATAGTATTGCCCAGGGAATGCCAGCGCGAGGGTTCGGTCGGATTTTCTCAGATTTTCTTACCGAAGTTCCCCCAATCCTGTCACGATCCCCGGTATGACCGCTGTCCAGACCATCAATCCGGGCGACATCGTTGAGGCGCGCACTGCTTTCGACCACTGGGTGCGACGACGCGCCACGACGGAGCCCTACATGTCCGACTTCCTTATCGTCCGGCTCTGCACTGAGGAGGAGTGGAGCGAGGCCCTTGTCGCGGGGCGGGAGCCGCGCTCTGTGCCCTGGCCGGCCGAGGACGTCCATCCGTGTCAGTGAACTCCCGTCATTCGACCCAGCCGAGCGAGATGAGCGTGCGGCGAGCCCGACGACCTAAGACGGCTTGCGCGGCTTGCTTACCGTTAGGCCGATCTTATGCGCCGTGGCGGCTCGCGCAACCGTGTTTCCGCTGGTGAGAGCCCGAGAGGGGAATCGAACCCCTTACCTGCTCATTACGAGTGAGCTGCTCTACCGAATGAGCTACCCGGGCGGTGGGCGGATGAACATTAGCGCCCGACGAGACGCCCTCAGTGCCGATTCAACGGCCCCGGGTCGGAGGCCCGATCCGGAGGAACAGGCCCTGCAGGAGCAGGCCCGTACTGGGGTTCCGGATGAGCGCCTCGTTGGCCTCCGCAACGGCCGAAATAGCCGCCATCGCCCGACCGGCCAGAAGAGGGTCAGGGCCCGCCATCGCGGTACGGAACCCCGCCTGCAGCGCCGTGAGTCCCGCCCGCAACTCGTCGTCGCGCAGTCGTTTCAGCTCCCGTTTGTGGCGCTCGGCGAGGTCTCGCTTCAAGCCGACGGTGCCCCGGCCGCCGCCCATGATCTCGAGGCGCTCCTCCATGGCCCTCACTTCTTCGGCCTGGCGGGATTCAAGGGCTTCGCGTCCGGCCCCCTCGATCAGGGCCAGGGCCTCGGCGGCCAGGCTGGCGGCGGCCGCGCCAGTCCCGTCAAGGCGACGGGGGAGTTCGGACCAGAAGCTCATCCGTTGCCCGACGAACTCGTCGCGAGTCAGCAACCGGGCTCGGTCGAGGCGGCCTCCCGCCGCCGCCGCGGCCCGTTGGGCGTGTTCGCTATCGATCCCCTCCGCCACCAGCGCGCGGATGATCGTGGCCTCCGAAAGGGCCCCGAATGGTACCTGCACGCACCGCGAAGCAATGGTTATGAGTTCGGGGGGCAGCTGCTCGGCCAGGATCACGAAGATCGTAGACGGCGGCGGCTCCTCGATGATCTTGAGCAGCGTGGGTCCGGCGTTGAGCACGAGGTGGAAGTCGATCAGCACGAGCACTTGGCGGGGTCCTTCGATCGGCGACCGCGACGCCAGCCGAATAATCTCACGCGCTTGGTCGACGCTGAT
Source organism: Acidimicrobiia bacterium (assembly GCA_025359845.1). Lineage (GTDB taxonomy): Bacteria > Actinomycetota > Acidimicrobiia > Acidimicrobiales > JANYDT01 > JANYDT01. The sequence continues at coordinate 18,553 of JANYDT010000062.1, read as the reverse complement.
GAACGGCCCTTCCCGCTCCACCACCGTTAAGTCAGGATGGATCTGGGCCACCGCCCTGACACATACATCGCACGTTGCGCACCCGCGGCGCGGGCACAGCAGAGCGGCCGCGAACGCCGTTGCGGCTGTCCGTTTGCCCGAGCCGGGGGGGCCGACGAACAAATAGGCGTGGACGGGCGCGGCGAGTGACGCCTGGAGCTGGACGACCGCCCGATCCTGGCCCACGACCGGCCCCCACAACCGCGCCGGATCGGGCTCGGGAGGTCGAAGGGGCGCGAGCGTCGCGCCGAGCGGCCCCGTAACCGGCTCATCCGGCTGAACCAGCTCGTCGTCAGGCTCGGTCAGCAGCTCGCCGTCAGGCTCGGCGAAGGCGCCCCCGACCTCGTCATCGTCGGAGACCGGGTCGGTCGTGACTTCGGCCGGATCGGGGTGGGAGGCCGGGTCGACGGCCGGATCGATGCCTGGATCGACGACACCCGGATCGGCCTCGACGGGGTCGGGCTCGAATCGCGACAACGGTTCCGGAGCGGCATACTCGGATGCGTCAAACAAACTCATGTTGCCTCCGCCACCAACAACGCCACAGCAAAGCAGGCGATGCCCTCGGAACGGCCGATCGCGCCGAGCTTTTCGGCCCGCTTGGCTTTCACGCTGACCGGGGCCCCGACGACGGCACCCAGCCGGTCCTGCATGGCTTCTCGAACAGGGGCCAGCTTCGGCGCCTCGAGCACCACCGTGCAGTCGACGTTGGCGATCGACCATCCGTCGGCCCGGACCAAGGCACTGGCTGCCGCGAGCAGCGAGAGGCTGTCGGCCCCCTTCCACGTCGGATCGGTGTCGGGGAAGTGATGTCCGATGTCGCCCAGGCCGGCTGCGCCCAACAGCGCGTCCGTGATGGCGTGCGCGACCGCGTCGGCATCGCTGTGACCGACCAGTCCGGCGTGACCGTCGAAGACGATGCCACCGAGCACCAACGGCCGGGACGGGTCGGGTGAGAACGGATGCACGTCGAACCCCTGCCCAATCCGCAACCGAGGCGCCAGTGCGCTCACGAACTGGCCCTCACGAACGGGCCCGGTTCGCTGCCGCAGATCGTCTCCGGGCTTCACCTTCGAACCATGGCAAATCGTCGATGGTCGTTACTTTGCGGTTCATAATGTCACCCGCCACCCACTCGACCCGACCTCCGCCCGCTTCGACCAGCGCGGCATCGTCGGTGGCCTCCGCCCCGGTTGCGTGGGCCCGACGTAGGGCAGAGGCGCGAAAGCCTTGCGGGGTTTGCGCGGCGACGAGTGTAGAACGCTCGAGGGTCGACACCACGGTCGAACCCGAAACCCGCTTGATCGTGTCAACCACGGGCACGCCCGGAACCACTGCGTCGGCGCCGCTGCGCACCGCGGCCAGCACCCGATCCACCACCTCGGCCGAGCAGAACGGACGGGCCGCGTCGTGCACGAGCACGATGGAGGCCGTGGGAGGGACGGCCGCCAATCCGGCTCGAACCGACAGAGACCGGGTCGGCCCGCCGCCCACAACGCGTGTCGCTCGCTCTGGCTCCGAATCATCGCCAGCCGAGCCCATCCGCTCCACGAACTCCGGCGCGACGACAAGCACCACGTTGGCCCGGCCCTCGAGGCAGTCGAGGGACCAGTCGAGCATCGAGCGGCCACCGAGGGCGAGGAACTGTTTGGGCATGTCGGTACCTAACCGGGTGCCCGATCCGGCAGCCACCACGATCGCCCAGACAGCCTGGTCGATCAGACGAGCGCCTCGTTGAGCTTGCGCTCGGCCTCTTCTTCGTTGACGTTGATCGCAAACGTCAGCTCTGACACAAGAATCTGGCGGGCCTTGACCAGCATGCGCTTCTCGCCGGCCGACAGGCCTTTGTCTTTGTCACGGATCGACAGGTTTCGCACCACTTCGGCGACCTGGTAGATATCGCCCGACTTAAGCTTCTCGACGTGGTTCTTGAACCGGCGAGACCAGTTGGTGGGCATACGCGCCTCCTTCTTACGGAGCACGGCGAACACCTCCTCGACCTCTTCGTCGTTGATGACTTCGCGCAGCCCCACCTCTTCGGCGGTCGCCACGGGAACCTTCACCGTCAGATCGCCGTAGGCGACCTTCAAGATGAAGTACTCGCGGGGCTCGCCCATGAAGCTGATGGTTTCGCGCTGCTCGATGATCGCAGCACCGTGGTGGGGGTAGACAACCTTGTCGCCGACGTCAAACGGCATGTAGCTCCTAAGTAAAGCGGCAGGCAGGGGCATACCAGTATGGACCATCCTGAGGGAGAGGCTGACCAAACCGTTCTGACGGGCGCGCGACCGGTCGTGAGCAGTACGATCCGAACCAATGCAGATGGGCACCGAGGTCGAGGAATTCTTACGGCACCTGGAGTTTTTCTCCGGGTTCTCTCCGGTGGCGCTGTCCAAACTCATCGAAACGGCCGACCAACGCTCCTACCTGCGTGGCGACATGGTCTTTCGTGAAGACGACGAGGCGACCGACCTGTACGTCGTGCGCACCGGACGGGTGGCGATCTCCAATCGCTCTCCTGATGGCCGGGAGTCGGTGCTGGCGTTGATGGGCCCCGGTGACCTCTTCGGCGAGATGGCGCTGTTCGACGATCAAGGGCGCTCCGCTGGGGCGCGGGCCCTTGAAGAGAGTCAGGTCGTGTCGATCCCCTTCGACGCGCTGCGCACGCACTTCGACGAAGATGCCGGTGCCTTGTGGAATGTCGTGGCGCTGCTGGTGCGCCGTATTCGGGCGGCCAATGACTCAATCGCCGACTCGGTCTTTCTCGACGTCACCGGTCGTACGGCGAAGCGCCTCTTGGAGATCGCCGGTGATCGCGACGACTTCACCCTTCCCATCACGCAAGAAGAGTTGGCAGGAATGGTCGGCGCTTCACGCGAACGGGTCAACAAGGCGATCGCCGCGTTCGTCCGCCTCGGGTGGATATCGCAGAACGAGCGCGTTTACAAGATCGTCGATCGCCGTAAGTTGACCATTCGTTCGACATAGCTTAGGTCCGTGTTGAAAAACTTGGACGTTTCTGAATTCGTGGTGGGTAGGTGACGGCGATTGAGGTCTCGATCGTCACCGAGGCATTCAATCTGAGCGAAGGACAGAGTGCAGCCGCGCTCGCCACGACGGTGGCGGCGCTGTTCGCGATTACCGACGGTCACGCTGATCGCGAAGTGCTGTTCATGGACCCATCGGGGGATCCGGAGGTGCGGTCACGGGTGCCCGACCGATTCCGGTGGATCGACGCTACGGGGCTCGGATATGACGCGCAGAAAACGCTGGGCGCTGAACAGGCTCGGGGTCGTTATGTGGCGTATCTCGACGGAGATTGTGTACCCGCATATGAGGATTGGCTGGACTGTATTTTGGCGCCTTTGCGGGCCCGTACCGCCGAGGCGGTTACGGGCATAACGATCTACGATGATGTATCACATATGGGCATAGCCAATACGATTATTGACTTCGGTTATCTCTGGGACAATACCGGCGGAGCTGTGGGCTGCTACGCCGGCAATAACGCCGCCTTTGTTCGCGAGTTGCGATGCGAGATTCCACCTCCTGAAGGTCGGTTGCGCTGCGAGTGCTACGCCCACACGCAGTTGCTGGCGGCCCACGGAATCGCGATCCGCAGCGTGTCCGAAGCGCTCGTTTTACATGCGCTACCCGATCTGGCCAAGGAGCGCTGGCGTCGTGGTTACGACTTGGCGGGCGCGTGTTGGAGCAATCCAAGCCTCCCCGAGACCGTTTGGCTCGCACCTGGCGAAGACAACGTCCAGGGCCTCATCGAATACCACTTGCAGTCCGACCTTTTCCACCTGCTCAATGCCCCAGAGATCCTCGATGTCAAAGATGCCAACCGCGACGCCATCTGGAGTGAGATCCTGAAGTTGCGGGCCACGGACGCCGCGGGCTTGAGCTTCGCTCTCGACGAAGGTGAACGCAACGGTTGGAACGCGGCCGCCAGGCGAACCAACGAGCCGTTATACGGCGGTCAGGACACTGTCAATATGCGGTCCGCTGTCGATGGTGAAGTATAGTTCGGCCGCTCGTTCCAGGACTTCGCGTGACAGGTGTTGATCGCAGCCCTCGTAGTCCCAAATCGACCGGACCAGACGTAAGAGGTCACGTGGGTAGCAGGCTCGAAGCACGTTGTTTCCCCTGCGCAGACAGATTTCTTGCAGCGTGTCGAGATGATCGAAGCCCATGGATATCGAGAGTTCCTTCGCCATGCGGAGGGCAACTTCGTCGAATTGATGCGGTTCCATTGGCCCTACGTATACTTTGTTTTGAATCCTTCTGAAGAAGGCGTCATCGCCCAATTTTCGCGGCTCAAGATTGGTGGAAAAGACGATCAGGAGCTCAAACGGAATATAAAATGACATGCCGTAGTCGAGAGCGAGGTAATCAATGCGTTTTTCGAGGGGCACGATCCACCGGTTGAGCATCGCCTCCGCCGGCATCAGCTGGCGGCCGAAGTCGTCGATCATCAAAATGCCATTGTTGGCCCGCATCTGGAGCGGGGCGGAGTAAATGCCAGACTGAGGGTCGCGGCGCAGCTGCAGCATCGAGGCTTCGAGTTCTCCGCCGGTGATAACCAACGGGCGCCGACAGGCCACCCACCGCGGGTCGAGATGGGGCGGCTGAGTAGGCAGTGGCTCGTGGATCGTGGGGTCGAAAACCGTGATGATCTGATTGTCGAGTTCGACCGAGTGAGGCACGACGATCGCGTCGGTGTACATGCGAATGAGCCGCTCGGCGATGCTCGTCTTGCCGGTGCCGGTCGGACCGTACAAGAAGATTGAGCGCTGGCCGGCGAATGCCGGTCCTATCTGATCGAGCATGGAGTCGGACAGCACTAGGTCGGCAAACGACCGGCGCACCATCTCCGGGCTGACCTGCAAACGGGGCTGCTGCATTGCTACGACGTCGCGATAGCGCTGAAGCGAGACGGGAGCGATGCTGCTGTAGGAGCATCGGTCGTACCGATGCAGCGCGTGGGTACGACCTTCTTGGGTGAGCGAGAAGACGTAGTCGTCGGCCACCAGTCCGTGAACGTCGAGCAGCTTGCGGGCGCGAAGGTCTTCGAAGACTGGGTGGATGACGCCGGGCGAAAGACCAAGGTCTACGGCCAGCTTCGTCGTCGTCGTACGGTCTTGCACGAGCACCCGTACGAGAATCAGATCGGCGATGGTCTTCTCGTTGAGGTCGATCAGGCCGAGGGATCCCGGCTTGGCAAGTATTTGGGAGCGACCCGGACTTGACACGCCTTAATCATCGGCGCCCAACCCGCGGCGCTTGAGAAAACGTTGGCCTTTTGCCGGGGCGCGGACCGGCGTTACCCTGGGGAATCGGCGTCTTGGGACTTCTCCCTGCGTGCGGCGCGCGCTTCGAGGCCGCGGGCTCGACCTTCGAGCCCGAACCGCCGGACTGCGTCGGTCATGGTCGACACGCCGATGAGCCGCATGGAAACGGTTCCTTGCATGGCTGCAACGGCCGACTCGGGCACAACGGCAGACTCGAAGCCGAGCCGAGCGGCTTCTTTAAGCCGTCGTTCCATGTGGGCAACCTGGCGGATTTCGCCGGCCAACCCCACCTCGCCGACCGCGACCAACGAGCCGGGCAAAGGCTGCTCCGAGATCGACGAAGCGATGGCCAGGAGAATGCCCAAGTCGACGGCTGGCTCGGTGAGGCGCACTCCCCCCACCGCCGACGCGAACACGTCGAGGTCGTAGTTCTTCACGTTGCAACGACGGCCGAGCACGGCCAGCAGGACCGAGAGTCGGGCGCCATCGAGACCTTGCGCGACTCGGCGAGGAATTGGGAGCGGAGAAGCATCGACCAACGCTTGCACCTCGACCAGCAGCGGCCGTTGCCCCTCCAGCGCGGCCACGACGATGGATCCCGGAACGCCGAGTTGGCGGTCGCCGAGGAAGAGTTGGCTCGGGTCGGCCACGCCGATGAGGCCGCCCTCGACCATTTCGAACAGTCCGAGTTCGCCGGTGGCCCCGAACCGGTGCTTCACCGCCCGCAGCAGGCGCAGCGCGTGGTGACGATCGCCCTCGAATGCCAAAACTGTGTCAACCACGTGCTCGAGGACCCGCGGTCCGGCCAACGAACCTTCTTTTGTAACGTGGCCGACCAGCACGATGGTGGTGGCCGTGTCTTTGGCCAGGCGCACCAAGGCGTGCGCGCATTCGCGAACCTGAGTGACGCTGCCCGGCGATGACTCCAGCGTCGGATCGTGCATTGTCTGGATGGAGTCAATGACCACCAAGCTCGGCTTCACTTCGGCAATGTGGCCGAGCACCTCGGGCAACTCGGTCTCGGCCGCCAACCACAAATCGTCGGGCAGCCCGTTGCCGTGGCGCTCGAGCAGCCGTTCGGCCCGGAGTCGTACTTGTTGGACCGACTCTTCACCCGATATCAACAGGCCGCGCTCCCCGCGTCCGGCCACGGCAGCCAACACTTGGAGCAGAAGAGTTGACTTGCCTATGCCGGGCTCGCCGCCGACCAACGTGACCGATCCGGCCACGAATCCGCCCCCCAAGACCCGGTCAAGTTCACCGATACCGCTAGGTTGGGGCTGCCAGCTGGTCGGGTCGATCTGGCCCAAAGGCTGGGCCGGCCGGCGGGGAACCGCCGCCCGCGACCCGCCCCGATCGGGCGAAGCGGCCACGATTCGTTCTTCGACGATGGTGTTCCAGGCCGCGCAGGTGGCGCACCGCCCCTCCCACCGCGCGGCCCCCGCGCCGCAATCGGAGCAGCGGTAGATTGTGCGAATTTTCGGTGCGGTGGCCATGTTTATAACCCTACGGGCGGGGTGTGACAGTTTTTCGGGGAAAACCCGGCACGCGAAGACCGGCGCTGAACGAGGTAGGCGGACTTACGGGCTCGACCGTACGAGACTGTGGCGACTCTCCGATGAGAGCCGTCTATCGCCCGTGAGTCAGGTAGTCGACCAGCGCGGCCCGTTCGTCTTCGAGTTCGCCGATGCGGCTCTTCACCACGTCTCCGATGCTCACGATGCCGACTAGGCGACGGTCGGGTCCGTCGATCACGGGCACGTGGCGAACCCGCTGCACTGTCATGAGCACTGTGAGCTGATCGATGGTGTCGCCGAGTTGGCAGGTGTGCACTTCGGCCGTCATGAGCGAGTTCACCGGCGCATCGAGCACGGCTGCGCCGCGGGCGTGCAGAGCTCGCACGACGTCACGCTCCGACACAATCCCGGCGATGGTGAAACCGTCACCCGATACCACCAACGCTCCTACATGGTGCTCGGCCAAGGCCGCGATCACTCCACGCACCGATGCGGTGGGCGGAATCGTCGCTACGTTTGACCCCTTGCTCTGAAGTACGTCGCTGATACGCATGACCAAGTGTGCCAGGTCGCCTGACCCTGCGTCGGTAGAGTTCGGATAGGGATTGCCCGACAATGACGTTGGCGTTCTGGAGGCCCCGGCCGGCTCCTTAAGCCCTTGGTTGAGGGATGCGTCTCTTGCTATCCGGCAATGGGCAAAATCGAAGGATTGCGATCGGCTGTCACCCTTGAAATCGCAGGCAAGAATGTGGCCATCGCATAACCGGCGAGCGCGGCGACGCTGGCTTCAACGAACAGCGAGGCGAGACCTATCGGCTCAAGCCAGTTGCCGATATCATCGGTCGACTGGGGCAGACCAATTGTGCGCGTCAGGGAGTAGCCGAGCAGGGCACCGAGCGCGGCGCCGCCCCCTATCACCCATCCGGCGCGTGAGTTGCTGTGGACAAGCAACGCTGCGGCGACCACACTGGTGACGATGAGCAATACGTAACCCATGCCCAAATAGGGAACTTCCTTTAATTTGGTCTGCAATTCGAGGAGGTGAATGAGGGCGACGCCAGCGAGACCGACGATGGCCGCGGCCCTCGGAACTTGATGATTGGCGGAGGGGGAAGTCATGGGCGACATGATGCGCTCCAGTCCGTTAGCGGGAGGTAAGACCGGGGCAAGGGCTTGGCAAGTATTTGCCCAGCCGCGTTTCTACCGACGGCGGATCGCGACCGTGCGACGACTAACCGAAACAGCGTCGAGATCAACCGACGTGCCCGCCCTCTTGAGGTAGATCTCCGGCTGCAGTTCACACGGTTCGCCGCTCGGGCGGATGAGCGTCCGTTCGACGACTGCGGAGAACCGAAAGCGGACCCGTACTTCTGCCCATTGCGGGCCGGCGTCGACCTGGACGTTGGCGTTGGCGTCGTGTCCGGGGCAACGACCCCACAACGCAACGGTCACCGGGACCGCGCCAGTCGACGAACCCGCTCCGGCGACCGACGGTGCCCGGCGCATAACTAGTGAGAGTGTGGCCTCGAACGGCTCCGTGGCCAGGTCGAGTGGGACAACCGTCTTGACCGAACCGTTGACCCGCAGGCTCCTGATGCGGGCGACGTGGGTGCCGTCGGGCGCGAGCCGATCTTCGACTGATGTGAACTCGACGGACGGGCTCTCGATGGTCGGACTCTGGGCGGACGGGCTTGTGCCCGTCGGCGTCCAGCCGATGACGCCGGCCTCGAACGATCCGTTGTGGAGTTCCTGATCGGTGAGCGCGGCATCATCGACCGAGAAGGCCCCAGAGGTGCCCTCGACCCGGACGCCCAGCGAGCACGCACTGGCGTGGCGCGCCGCCAACGTAACCGACACGTGTTGCCACGTCTGGTTGGCTCGAACGGAGGTGGCCTGCGATTCGGGGTGCGGGCAGCGTGTGCCCACCACGATCTGACCGACGCCAAGGCCCCGGATCCACGCGTCGAACCGGTAGGAGTGGCCGTCGACTCCGGCCACCGGAACATTTTGGTCAGCCGGGTGGCCGGGAGTGACGGTCGCCGAACGCGTGCCAGATCGCCCCTTACCGTTGCCATTGGCGGTCCAGGGCGCGGCCGCGCCTCTCAGCTCGAACGACCCGTCCTGGAGAAGTTGGCCAGGCTCGTTCTCCCGTGGGACCAGGGCAGCCTGCGGGTTCAGCCCGACGCCGATCAGCGTCGACGCGCCGATAACGGCCGCGGTCATGGGCCCGGCCCATCCTTGGCGCCCTTGCCTGGGTTTCATCCTGATCGATCCACCCTAACGGTACCGGTCGTCGGCCGGGTCGTAGTCGGCCGGGTCGTAGTCGGTGTCTTCGTAGTCGGTGTCTTCGTAGTAAGGGCCTCGTCGGGCACGGCGCAATCCGGTCGCTCCTCTCACGGCGATCGCGCCAGCGGCGAGCAGCGAAATAGCAAGTGGGAGCGCGACGTTGGCGCGAATCTGAGACGAGTTGACATCGACCGTGGTCGTCGATCCGAGCGGCAACGAAATGGAGCGGGACCGTCCCGCGATATTGGCATCGAATAGTATGGCGATGGCGCGATCAGGCGTCGTGGAGAGGTTGGCAGCCAACGTAAGAACGTCGACACCGAGGGGCGAACCGAGCTGCTCACGTACCACCGCATCGCTCAACGCGGCCCATCCCGCGGTGAGGTTGACCGAGCCCCATAAGCGGTTCGTGATGGTAACGAAGGATCGCTTTCGGGCCAACGTAAGCTGCGCAAAGGGGGGGCCGAGGGAGTGCAGCGCGGTCGTGGCCTCGACGGGCGACGTGAATGTCGTATCGGCCTGGAACCCGGTCGGTGTCGTGTGGGCGGCCCATGCCGAGCCGCGCAGATCGTCGAGGCGCAGCCGTCCGACCAAGGTACGGGCCGGCTCGGACACCGCCAAAATGACGCGAATGGCTCCCGAACCGCGAGTGGTCTCGCGCACCATAATGTCGATCTGAAGCGGGGCCACGGCGCTCGGAGAGCGGGTCACCGCGCCGATCCGTCCCCCACCAAATAAGCCGACACCCAACAGACCGAAGGCCAGTAGGCTGAAGCAAGTTTGCCTAGGGACCGGGCGCGGACCCGCGCCGCGGGTCCGACGCATCATGAACAAAGAACAGGCGAGACGGCGTTTAGCGCGGCTCTAGTCGCCGGTGCCGCTCCCGACCGGCTCGGGGGCCGGCAATTCGGGGGCGGTCTCAATACCCCGGAACGTCATTTCACCATTTACCGCGTCGACGATGATCGTCTGCCCGGAGACGAACTCTTTCCAGAGCAGCTTCTCCGACAGCGAGTCTTCGATGAGGCGCTGGATGGCACGCCGCAAGGGACGGGCGCCGAGGGTTGGGTCATAGCCTTTGTCGACGAGCAACAACTTGGCCTCGGGGGTCAACTCGAGAACGATTCCTTGGCTCTTGAGCTGCTCGGTGACTCGCTTTGTCATCATGCCCACCATCTGCGCCACTTCTTCGCGGGACAACTCGTGGAACACGATGGTCTCGTCGATCCGGTTCAGGAACTCCGGGCGGAAATGGTTCTTCAGCGCCTCGTTTACCTTCTCCTTCATCTTCTCGTAGCTAACCGCGGCATCGGACTTGGCGAAGCCCAGCTGGGCCTTGCGCAGATCCGCGGTGCCAAGGTTGGACGTCATGATGATGACGGTGTTTTTGAAGTCGACAGTTCGGCCTTGAGCGTCGGTCAACCGACCGTCTTCGAGGATCTGGAGCAATGTGTTGAACACGTCGGGATGGGCCTTTTCGACCTCGTCGAACAACACCACCGAAAAGGGCTTGCGGCGCACGGCTTCGGTGAGCTGCCCGCCTTCGTCATACCCGATGTAGCCAGGAGGCGAACCGACGAGACGCGAGACCGTGTGCTTCTCTTGGTATTCGCTCATATCGAGCGAAATCAGCGAATTTTCGTCGCCGAACAAGAACTCGGCAAGGGTCTTGGCGAGCTCGGTCTTGCCGACGCCGGTGGGCCCCAAGAAGATGAACGAGCCCGACGGCCGTTTCGGGTCCTTTAGGCCGGCGCGGGTACGGCGAATGGCCTGGCTGACGGCGTGAACCGCGCCTTCTTGACCGATGACTCGCTTGTGAAGCTCTTCTTCCATGCGCAGCAACTTGGCCGTCTCGGCCTCGGTGAGCTTGTAAACCGGAATACCCGTCCACATACTCAACACTTCGGCGATGGACTCTTCGTCGACCTCGTCGTAGAGGTTGACGCCAGCGTCTTTCCATTCTTGCTCGCGCGCCTGCTTCTGCTCGAGCAGGGTCTTTTCCTGATCGCGCAACTTGGCGGCCTGCTCGAACTTCTGCGATTCGATGGCCGCCTCTTTATCGGCGCGAACCTTGGCGATCTCGTTCTCGAGTTCTTTGTACTCGGGCGGCACGCTCATGCGCTTGATGCGCAGACGGGCGCCGGCCTCGTCGATGAGGTCGATGGCCTTGTCGGGTAGGTGACGGTCGGCGATGTAGCGATCAGCCAGGTTGGCGGCGGCGACGAGCGCCTGATCGGTGATGGTGACGCGATGGTGGGCCTCGTAACGGTCGCGCAGGCCCTTGAGAATCTCGATGGTATGAGCCACCGTGGGCTCTTCGACTTTGACCGGTTGGAACCGACGCTCGAGGGCTGCGTCTTTTTCGAGGTGCTTGCGGTACTCATCGAGCGTGGTGGCGCCGATGGTCTGCAACTCGCCGCGGGCCAGCATGGGCTTGAGGATCGAGGCCGCATCAATCGCCCCTTCAGCCGCGCCGGCACCCACCAGCGTGTGAATTTCGTCAATGAACAAGATGATGTCGCCGCGACTCTTGATCTCTTTGAGCACCTTCTTCAGCCGCTCCTCGAAATCACCACGATACCGGGAGCCAGCCACGAGCGCACCCAGATCAAGGGTGTAGAGCTGCTTGTCTTTGATGGTATCGGGCACGTCGTTGGCCACGATCTTCTGCGAGAGGCCTTCGACTATGGCCGTCTTGCCGACCCCAGGCTCGCCGATCAGAACGGGGTTATTCTTGGTGCGCCGACTGAGCACCTGCATGATGCGCTCGATCTCTTTCTCGCGGCCGATGACCGGATCGAGCTTCTTGTCGCGAGCGAGCGTCGTGAGGTTACGGCCGAATTGGTCGAGCACGAGGCTGCCTTGGGGCGTGTCACCAGCCTGGCTACCGCTCGCCACGCCGGCCGGCGTACCTTTGTCGCCGGTGGGAGCGCCTCCCGACGAATAGCCTGAAAGCAGCTGAATTACCTGCTGGCGCACACGAGACAGATCGGCCCCGAGCTTGACGAGCACCTGCGCGGCAACTCCCTCACCTTCGCGGATCAGCCCAAGAAGGATGTGCTCGGTGCCGATGTAGTTGTGGCCGAGCTGCAGCGCTTCGCGCAGGCTCAGCTCGAGCACTTTTTTGGCGCGCGGGGTGAAGGGAATGTGGCCGGACGGCGAACTACCGCCTTGGCCAATGATCTCTTGCACCTGCTCTCGCACGCCTTCGAGGCTGATGCTGAGGGACTCGAGCGCTTTCGCGGCAACTCCCTCACCCTCGTGGATGAGTCCTAGCAGGATGTGCTCGGTGCCGATGTAGTTGTGGTTGAGCAGGCGTGCTTCTTCCTGCGCTAATACAACAACCCGGCGAGCCCGGTCAGTAAAACGTTCGAACACTTGGGTGGCCCTTCGTGAGATGGAGCCGATACGTGGCAGTGAGTCTACTGGTGGGTACGCCCTACGCGACCACGTTCGTTCACTTCTGCTTCGGTATTTGATGCAGACGACCTAAGGGGTCGGTTCGCCGCGGGCCGTTTTCCGTGCTCAGGCGCTTACTTGTGCATCTTGACCGCGGTGCTCGACCGTAAAGATACCCTGAGAAACAATCAAGATGCCCCGATAAGTAGTCACGATTGCCGCCAGAGTGCTCGGATGAACAAATGCGTGGGCTCAGCGCCGAAGACGGGCTCATCTCCGAAGATGTGGGCTGGGGCTTCCGGTGGTCACGAACTAGGCGCGCCTGTCGCCTAGCCTCTGGGCGTGGTACAGGCCGCTTTGCCAATCGACCTTCCTCCGTTGGTCCGAGACCTCGACCTTGTCGAGTCGGCTCTGCGATCCTCTGTGGTCGCTGATGACCCATTCTTGGAGCAGGTCGCGCAGCATCTGATCAAGGCGGGAGGCAAGCGCCTTCGACCCGTCCTGACCCTGGCTTCGGCCTATGCCGGGGGCGCCACGGCGTCTGATGACGTGGTGCAAGGGGCAGTTGCCGTCGAACTCGTCCACCTCGGCTCGCTCTATCACGACGACGTGATGGATGAGTCGATGACCCGCCGGGGTCAGCCCACCGCGAACGCGCGGCACGGAAACTTCGTGGCGATCGTGGCCGGCGATTATTGCTTGGCCCGGTCTGCGCAGATCGCGGCGCGCCTTGGCACGGCGGTGGCGGGGTTGCTGGGCGCCACGATCGGCCGCCTCTGCGAAGGTCAGGTGGGCGAGCTGCACCACCTTTACTCTCCCGATCGCCCTGAAGTCGCCTATTTCACGTCGATCTCGGGCAAGACGGCTTCATTGATGGCCGCCGCGTGTCGAGTCGGTGCGCTCACCACCGGTCTCTCCGACAGCGCAACCGATGCGCTCACCAGATATGGCGACCGGGTCGGCATGGTGTTCCAGGTCGTCGATGACATTCTCGACGTGGTGGCCACCGACGAACAGCTCGGAAAGCCGGCCGGCAACGATCTGCTTGAAGGCGTCTACACGCTTCCGGTCTTGCGGGGGTTGCTCGATCCCGCCATCGGTGAGGAGTTGCGGGCCGCACTCGCCGCTCGGGTCGACCGATCCGGCCTCGACCGAGTGCGCAAGCTCGTCCGAGCCTCGAGCGGTATCGAGTCGGCGGTCGCAGTCGCCCGTGGTCTGGCCGATGAGGCCGCGGCGGCGCTGGCGCCGTTACCGCCGACCGGTGCCCGACGCGAAATGGCCGGCCTCGGCCACGTCCTGATCGATCGCCTTCCGCTGTAGGCGGTGCGGATCGCGACGGGTGGTTAGGAAGCTTTTCGGGCTTGTGCGGCGGCCAGTGAGGCTTCGAGCGCGGCCATGAGATCGACCACTTTACCTTCGGTCACGGGAGCTGGCGCGTCGATCGTGCGGCCTTCGGCCTTGGCTTCGAGGAGTTCTTCGACCTTGCGGCGGTATTCGTCTCGGTACTGCGATGGATCGAAGGCGCTCGTGCTGGTCTCGACGAGCATCTTGGCCATCTCGAGTTCTTTCTGGGCGATGACCGGCTCGTCATCGGGCAGTCCGTCGATTTCTGTCGGGTCGACCACCTCGTCGTTGTACAACATCGTCTCGAGGCACAAAAACGTGCCGACGGGACGGATTGCGGCCAAGTATTCCTTCGTCCGCATTACGACTTTGGCGATGGCCACCTTGTTGGTTTCTTTCATGGCCCGCACGAGGAGCGCGTACGGTCGGGCTCCTCCCTTGTCGGGGGCGATGTAGTAAGCCTTTTCGTAATACAGCGGATCGATATCGGCAATATCGACGAAGTCCAAGATCTGGATCGTCTTCTCATTGGTCGCATCGCGAGGGGCAATCGCGTCGAGTTCGTCCTGCTCCACCAGCACGTAGCGCCCACCGCCGAGGTCGTAGCCCTTGACGATCTCTTCCGTGGCCACGTCCTCACCCGACACGCTGCTCACCCGTTTCTGTTTGATGCGGGCCCCCGTGGATCGTTCGAGTTGATTGAACGAGATGTCTTTCTGCCGCTGCGCGGTGTAGAGCTTCACGGGCACCGACAGCAGCGCGAAGCTTATGGTTCCGGTCCAAGTGGGTCGTGCCATGAGTACAGCCTATGAGGTGCTGACAGTGGCGGCGTTCAGCGAGCCCAACCGGCGTCACCATGCAAACAGGTCGCCCAGACTGTCGACCCGCTCGAGGGCTTCGGGAGCGGTAAAGCGTAGTTCGGCGCCCCCCGCGCATGCCTCTACTTCGGCCCACGTGAGGGGGGTCGAAACTGTCGGTTCTGGGCGGGCCCGCAACGAATACACGCATACCGTCGTTTTGGCCCGTACGTTCTGGGACCAGTCTATGAGGATCTTGCCCGGCCGCAATTCTTTCGCCTGCTTCGAAACCACGCGCTCCGGATGGGTTCGCGCCAACCCTTCGGCCACCGCCTTCGCGAAGGCCGTCGTCCCGCTCTCGCCGTCGTAGGGGGTTGCTTCAACCGGTCGAACGTAGAGCTGCATGCCCTTTGACCCGCTCGTCTTGACAACCATAGCCAGCCCCAGCGGATCGAGGATCGACCGGATAAGGAGCGCGATTTCGGCGCACTCGCACACCCCACAACCAGGGCCGGGGTCGAGATCGAACACTATTCGATCAGGAGTGAAAACGCCGTCCGCGGCTCGGTGAAGCGGCACGTGCAGCTCAAGACCGGCCAGATTGGCGGCCCAAACCAGCGCGGCCACGTCGTCGATCACGGGATAGGTGTTGTCTTTCAACGCTACCCGCGCCACCCACCCCGGCGCCCCCGACGGCACGTTCTTGGCGAAGAAGCTCTGACCTTCAACCCCGTCAGGAAAACGCACCATGGTGAGGTTGCGGCCTTTCAGGTGGGGGAGGATCACCGGCGCTATTCGCGTGTAATAGTCGATCACTTGGCCTTTGGTGAATCCGCCCGGGTACAGCGGTTTGTCGAGGTTCGATAGCGATAACTCGCGTTCGCCGATTCGTATCACCGTGCGAGAGGCTTCGGGCATCGCTATTTCACCAAACCTTTGTACGACGGGAATCGCAGCGTGCCCTGCGCCGTCCACTCTCGATATTCCACGCGACACGACCGACTCGGTGTCACCCATTGTGCCGTACGCTCGCCGGGGTCGATGGTGAATGGACGACCCGGTTGACGCAACGGCGCGAGCACGCCGTGCAAGACTGTCAACTCGGCGTCGGTGAACCCCGTCCCAACCTTGCCGACGAATCGCAACGGCGCCCCCGGCCCGTCGGTCTCGGGCAGCCCCAGTATCAGCGCGCCGATGTGGCCGTCACGGCGGCCCTCACCCGGGACCCACCCCCCGATGACGAACTCATCGATCGTGAGGTTCTTGACCTTTACCCAGTGTGGGCTGCGCGCCCCCGGCGTATAGCGGGCGTCGAGCCGCTTGGCTACCACGCCTTCCAGGTCTTGCGCCTTGGTCGCGGCCAAGAGAACCTCTCCGTCGGCATGCACCGTCGAGAGCCGCCACGACGGTCCCGGCTCGTCGAAACCGAGCAAATCGAGGAGCCGCCGCCGATCGGTGTACGGGAGCGAACGGGTGGAGTGCCCGTCGAGATGGAGAAGGTCGAACACCGCGAGCACCACCGGATTCTCGCGGCTGCGCAAGACGGCTTCGGTGCCATAGACGCCGATGCGGTGTTGAATGCGGTTGAAGCTCGGACGCCCGCCTTCGTCGAAGGCCACGATCTCGCCATCGAGGAGGACTTGGTGACCCTCCAGGCGGGCCGCGATGGCGGCCAACTCGGGGTAGCTCGCGGTGCCGTCGATCCCGCGCCGGCTCTCGATTCGAAGGTCGGTACCGTCGAAGCCGACCAGGGCCCGCACCCCGTCCCACTTGAGTTCGTAACCCCAGCTGGGGCCGATCGGCAGTGGACCGGGCGAAGCCAACATGGGCGAGAGACCGCGAGGGAGGGCCTCGACGGCAGGGCCCGGTTCCGGGGCGGTGCTCGACGGGGGCGGTGTGGATGTGGACATGGGCCGGGTGGACACGAACCCCTCCAGCCAAGCATGCTCAGGGTATGCCCAGTGTAAGAGTCGGACCGGTTGATGTGGCCTACGGAGTAGAAGGGTCGGGTGACCCCATCGTGTTGATCCACGGAACGACCTCGTCGCGGGCCAGCTTTGCCCTGCAAATTCCGGCGCTATCCGAGAAGTATCGGGTACTCACGCCCGAGTACCCCGGCTCGGGCGAGACCGTTGACCACGCGCCCGACCGGGCGCTGACGGTTGAAGAGCTCGCGGCCCAGGCCATCGCCGTGGCCGACGATGCCGGCGCCGATCGGTTCCACGTGGCCGGCTGGTCGCTCGGGGCGGTCGTCGCCGCCGCGGTTGCGGCCACGGCGCCCACTCGCGTTCGTAGTGCCTGCCTCGTCAATGGTTGGGTCACCACCGACGCCCGGATGAGCTTTACCTTCGACTTCTGGAACCGCCTCCTCGACACGAGCCCGGAACTGTTTGCCCGCTACGCGATGGCCGACGGGCTCACGGCCGCGGCCCACGCAGCCTTTACCAACGCCGGAGTCGAAGCGGTCATACCAGAGACGGCGGCGGCGTTTGCCCCCGGTTCGAAACGCCAAATCGATCTCGACAAGATTGTCGATATTTCATCAATGCTGTCGAATATCACCGCGCCGACTCTTGTTATCGGAGGCATCGAAGACCGTTGGGTCGACATCGCCCATTCGCGACAGCTGGCGTCCGCGATCGCCAATTCGCGACTCGTGGAGCTGGCCTGCGGCCATCTCGTTCCCACCGAACAGGCCGATGCGCTCACGCAGTTGATGCTCGAACACGTTGCGGCCGCTGGCTGACTCAGGCCCACCCGAGCGGGTACGGTCGGGCGGATGAAATTCGCCGATATCGCCGATGTGTATCTCGTCGCCCCTGTTGAGCCCATTCCCGTACCGTCCGTGGCCCAGACGCCGGCCCGCCGGTTGCGCGACGCTCTCGAGCCGATCGCCACCCAGGGATGGTGGGCCAAAGGGGTGCACGACCGCCTCGAGCGCCACGCTCTTGGCTTTTTGGAAGGCTATGTGTGTGGACGGGCCGCCGCGCTGGGTGAACCGTCGGCGGGTGTGGTCGTGGCTACTTTCGGTGTGTTCGAGCCGTCGTTCCTCACTGCTATTTACGAGCAAGGACGGACCGCAGTGAGTCGCACCGAGGTTCTCGCAGCGCGCGAGGCTGGTGCCGTCGAATCGCTCACGCGCATCGTGGGCGAGACCGAAGACATACGAACTGCCGGAGATGCGCTGCTCGAGGCAACCGGTGGCGCGGACGCTACGGCGAGGCCGCTGTTCAGTGGTCTACGCGGATTGTCGGTTCCGACTTCGATGCTCGGTCGGTTGTGGCGGGGGGCGGAGCTGGTCCGCGAGCATCGCGGTGACGGGCATTTGGCGGCGTGCATCGGCGAAGGGCTCGACCCGCTCGAAATGTCGGTGCTCACCGAACTCTGGCTCGACTATCCAGTAGGCGCGTATTCGTCGAGCCGGGGCTACGGCCCCGATGCCATCAGCGCGGCGCAGGCCCGCTTGGCCGCTCGGGGTTGGATCGAAGGAGACACGCTGAGTGCGGCCGGCCGCTCGGCCCGAGACCTGATCGAAGTGGTGACCGACCGGTCTCAACAAGCGTTGGTCGAGGCGCTCGGATCAAGGCTCGACGCCGTGGTCACCACCGCCGAGCGGGTCTCGGCGGCCATCCTTGCGGCGGGCGCGTTTCCGGCCGACCCGCGCAAACGCGCCGCCGGCTGATCCGTAGTTCGGTTTGTCGATCACCCTGCTTCCGGCGCCGTCCGGCTGATCGGGCGAGCGAGCGCGACTGTCCGTTTCTGATTGTCATGATAATCCGAAGTACATGTCAGAGATGTCCGTGAGGCGTTCGCTCAGCCTCCCTCCACCCGGGAGCGAGACGTTCTTCCTGTGGGGGCCCCGCCAAGTGGGTAAGAC
>JANYDT010000032.1 GCA_025359845.1 Acidimicrobiia bacterium | reverse complement strand
TTTGACCCGTTCGATCAAGCCTGGCTTGACCTGCGATTCCGGCAGCGAGGCGACTACGACCGGCGAGGCGTCATCCACGCGAACCCCATCCCACTCCAGAAAAGTCTGGCAGGACCCGCAAAACGTATCGGCGTCATCGTTGTGGTTTCCGCAAACCTTGCAGACGATCATGGGTTGATTACCTCGATCCGGTGGGGGACGTGCGCGGGTTTCGCCGCTGCCACCAAGCTATCGAGTCGGCGCTCGTCGATGGCCACGCCCGGTCGAGCGTGCACCCGAAACGTTACCTGCGCCACTTCGCTTCCGGGCAACTCGCCCCCTGGCGTCGGCGACCAGCTCACCCCGCCGCTATCGGTGACCTCGACATCGAGCCCGGTCGCCACGCGCATGAGGTGAGCCAGCCCTCTGGCTGTGCCTTGCCATCGGTAGAGCTGAACCGCTTCGGCGACAAGGGCCCGAGACCGATCGATCGGCCACGTCTCGTCCAGGGCCACACCGACCCAACCGGCGAGCCAGGCCAGAAAATCATCGGGCGCCAGGTGCGGGTCGAGGTACGCGTCGAAATTATCCAGGTCGCACAGCAGCGGCGCCAAGCCTTCGTCGAACGCCGCGAGAAACCGGCAGATGAAGTCGTCTTCTTGAAACAGGGCGGGTAGCGACGCCACGATCGGCACCCGGCTGACCATTCCTTCGACGCCACCGCGCATTACCAATCGCCCGCCAACGAAGCGCCGACGCCGCCCATCAGTCCGCCACCAAGACCTGATGACCGAACGAGAATACCAACTCAGACGGACCGAGATCGAGGCGTTGCGTCGCTTCACCACGTCGCCCCGTGACCGGGTCAGCGCCGAACAGGCGGGCGTCTTCGACGAGTTCGACCCCCCGCAACCGCTGTAGTACGGCGTAAACCTCCCCGACTTGGATGGGCCTTCCGAACGGCCAACCCCGGCCTTCAGGCCCACCGCTGATCGGATTGAAGTACCCATACAACGCGGCCACTGCGGCGGTCTGCAGGCGGACGGGATCGGCCAGCTCGCGGGCCCGCACTCGAGCCACCACCGTCAAGCCTTGATAAAGCGGCGGCTCCACGACGACGCGCGAGCCGACGACCCGTCGTTCGTCGAGGGCTCGGGCGATCCGCGACAGGGTGGCCTCAGCCGGGACGAGCTGTTGGAAGTCCAACCGACCGTTGTCGTCGGTCGCCGCCGGCACCACCAGGATGCGAACCCCGCTGGCCGCTTCGGCGGGCACGCAGCGCACCCGCGCGACATCAAGCGCGGCTTCGGTGGCGATGAGTTCGTAATCCTCGGTGGTGACGGCCCGGTTTCGGGTCCGCAAAACGATCGGGCCGCGTCGCTTCGCATTGTCGATGTCTTCTCCGTCGCGGCCGCCGGTCGCGGCGCGCCGGTTCTCGACCGAGGCGATGTAGGGGATGGACGACTTGAGCACGGTCAAGGACCTCGGGTTGACATTGCCGCCCGCCCCGCCGCCCGTGCGGTATTCGCGCAATCGCACGACGGTGTTGGTCGAGGGAACGGAACCGTGCTGGCGCAGCGTGCCGTCGGGGTAGCGCACGGCCGGCCCGAAGGCCACCTCGCCGGCCACCGGGTCGAAGCAGAAATGGCGATCGCGGGGGCCACTGGCGGCGAAGTCGTCGACTGCATGCCACACGACCCACCCATCCCGGTCCGCCGCTTCGTCCCCGCCCGCGCCGTCACCGCCCTCGCCACTCGGGGCGTCGACTGTGGCCGCGTCGCCCTCGCTGGCCGACACCTCAATGACAATAGGATCGACGGCCGCGACGACGGGACGCCGCGCCAGCGCGAAACGTTGACCGGGCGAGCCCTCCGAGGTGCCGAGCGTCTCGCCGTAGGCAACGTCGGCGTGCGCCGCCGCGACCGTGCCCCCGACCGTGAACGCCTCGAGCCGTTGGATCGATGGGGATGCGCTGTAGAACGGCTGCCCCGGCTCAGGGGTGACGATACGAGCGCGAATCCATCCGGCGCGCATGCGCGCGATCACCGACGCGCGGTGACTTTTGGGCACATGCAACACGACGTCGCCAGCGCGATTGATACCGCCCGTCTCATCGCGATCGAGTTCACACAGAGCCCAATCTTCGCCATCCCACGCTTCCCAGACGAGCGGGGGGTTCGTCGGGTCGACACCCACGCCGTCTATCTCACACACAAACCGCAACACAACGGCGCACGACGGCACCGCAGCCGACAGGCCGATCAACAAGACGTCGCCGGTCTTGGGGCCCGGAGCGGTATCGAAGCACGTGAATTTCGTCTCGGCCGCCAAGGCTCCGCCGTGGTCGCGCGTCGTGCCTTCGGCAATAGCTGATCGCACGTGAGCCAACGAACACGACACGATGTTGAGCGACTCGGTCGTGGTGAAGGTGACGTCATCAAGACCATCGCGTTGGGGTGCGGCGACGCGGGTACCGAGCGGGATTTCAACGGTGGCCGGTTGCGGGGCAGACAACCAAAAGGTCACGTTGGCGGTGGCCGCATTCGCGGGAAAGAGTTTGACCCCGATGAGGTCGAGAAACTTCACATAGTTGCGGTCGGGCACCCGGTTCAGGCGATACAGAAGCTGATCGACCATCATGGCGAATGCCTCGACCAGGGTCACTCCAGGGTCAGACACATTGTGATCGGTCCACTCCGGGCAACGTCGCTGAATAAGCCGCTTGGCGTCGTCGACCAGGTCCTGAAACCGCCGGTCGTCGAGATTGGGTGCAGGCAGCGCCACAACGGCTCCTAGAGTCTTTAGGGTGAGTCTTCGGGCGGGATGAAATAGAAAGGAAACACGAGATTGCGCGGGTCGTTCGTGTCGCTGATGCTGTAGCCAACGTCGATATAGATCAGAGAGGGGTCGTCGGCGTCGAAACTTACGTCGACCCCAAGTACTTCCACCCGTGGCTCCCATCGGACCAATGACGCCCGCACCTCGTAGGCAATCTGCCCCGCTATGCTCGAATCGGCGCTCGCGAACATGAGGTCGTGTATGGCGCACCCAAAGTCGGGCCGCATCGGCCGTTCGCCATAGGCCGTGCCCAAAATGAGGCGGATCGACTCTTGCACCTCGCGATCACCTCGAACGAGGGCTACGTTACCGGTCTGATCGGTGTGGACGGGAAAGGCCCAACCCGCCCCGATGAACTCCTCACTCATGGCGGAGACCCTCCAAATTGTTCGTCAAAATCATGTCAGTTGAGCCTCACCATGGCGCCCTTGACCTCGACCTGAGCTCCGCCATCGATCGTGATCCCGGCTGAGGCCTCCAGTTTCATGCTGGCCCCCGCTTTGATTGTAACGTTCGCATCCGATTTGATGGTGATATCGCCCACACCCTCGATTTCGATCGTGCCTTTGCTCGATATGTGAATAGTCGTTCCCGATTGCTTCAATGCGATCTTGTAGCCGTCGTCGCCGCTGATCAGCGCTATCCCCGACTTGGCGTCATCGTCAAGAAACACCAGACGGTGGCCCTTCTTCGAGACGAGCCCGCGCCGCTTCACGGCCCCCGACGACCGGTCGATAAGCCCGTCGCCCAGCCGCGGCTTGTCGACACCGTTGTAAAGACTCCCGATCACGTACGGCCTCCGGACGTCGCCCTGCTCGAAGGCAACGAGCACTTCGTCATTGACCTCGGGCAGAAATACCGCCCCCCGATTCTTGCCTGCGCCCATCTGCGTGAGCCGGGCCCACCAGCTCTCGTATGAGTCGCTGAGCCAAGGGAACGACACCTTCACCCGACCGAGCTGTTCGGGGTCGTTCACGTCGGTCACGAGCGCCACCACCACACCATAAATGGGCGGTCCCCCGGCCGAGTGTGCTCCCTTGGTGGCGCCGAGAGAAGCCAAGCCGAGCAACGACCGTTCTTGGCGGCCACTCACCTGAAAGAAGGTCTTGTAGCCGCGCTTGGAATACACATGGCGGGTCGAGCTGAGCGTGTACTTGCCATCAAAGGGCCAGCCCGCTTGACCAATGGCAACGGCGGCCCCGGCCTTCAGGAGTGGGTCACCCTTGGCCGAACCATCGGCTTCGGCGTGGGCGCTGCTGATTTGCTCGCTGAGCGCTTTCGACGCGGCGTCGGCTTCGGCCTGGGTGGGCAGCGGCAAATGGCCATCGGTGTAGGTCGGGTTACCGAATAGCTTGGCCAGCTGTGCCGGGCTGAACGCCACTTCGGCGCTCGTCGTCGCACAGGGCGCCGTCGACAGCACCTTTTCCTTACGGCGGGGGTCCCAGCCGCGGACCTTGACCTCTTTAACTTGGGCCGCAGCCGTGACTCGGGGCCGGAACCATTCCAGGTTCTTGCCCAATGTGAGTTGGAGTCGATTGTTGGTGTGGAGGTCACCTGATGCCGGCGCTTTCGCCGAGTTGGCGGGCTTGCGCATTTCGAATTTGCCGAGCACGACTGCCACTTCATAGCCGATCTCTTGCGCCCTCGCCTTGAGAAAGTCCCAATCGGTAAGGTTGACTTGCGACACATGTTCGTGGCGGGTGGGAGTGGGGTCGACTTGGCCGATATCGAGACCGGCCAAGCGGGCGATGCGCTTGGCAATGTCGCCGTCGGTGGTGTCGCGGTATGTTTCGGTTCGTCGGCCCCGACAGAGTCGGTGAGACAGGTCATAGCCTCGCACCACGGCATGGCTGCCGGTGCTGTCGAACTCGGCCTCGAGGGCCGTGACCTCGCCGACGATCAACGGCGCGAGGCTGGCGTCGCCGAGGCGGTTGGCGGCGATGGTGACCTTGCTCCCGATCTTGATGCCGGCGCGGGTGAGCACGTCTTTGCCTTCGTTACGCAACCGCAAAACGAACATGTCGGGCAAATGGAGGTGATCGTCAACCACGACTTCCTCGACCAGTGTCTCGATATCACCGCGCAACACGTCACCATTCACGGTGACCGTCGGGCGGGCTCCGAACTCTTCGTCGCCGGCCACGTCGCTACCCCACGCTTTCTGGAACGGCTGCCACCGGCTGGCGCAATTCGTTCAGCGGAGGAATCATGAGCGTTGTACCGGGGCGCACACGCGTTGGGTCGTCGATGCCATTGGCGTCGGCCAGTGCCCGCCACATGGCCGCCGAGCGGTACTCTGCGAACGCTACGGACGCGAGTGACTCGCCGGCCGTGAGCAGGTGGGAGCGGCGTCCGGCCAGTCCGCCCGAGGTCGGGTTCTGGGCACCCGCGCTCATCGGCGTTTCCTCACAGGCCACCGTCACCGTGGCGCGGATCGGTTCGCCATGGGGCGTAAACATCGTGTATTTCGCCGAGACCGACTTCAAATATACCTCGAAGTAGTGCACCGAACCCCAGTGCAACACCACGATCGGCGGTTGGGGTTTGGGCGTGCGCCGCGACTTCTCGGTCGGGCACGTCCACGAGAAGAGCTTTTCGACATCGGCCGTGACGTCTCCCGCTCCTGAGTCCCAACCGTCGAAGAAAAGCTCCATCTGCAGCGTGCGTTGGTTGGCCCCTACGAACTCGGGGGTAGGCGTCTTCTTGGCCCCTTTAGCCGGAGTCGCGTGCCACTCAGCCGACTTGGCTACGGTGATCTCCTTCGGGTTGAATTTACACTTCAGCTGCTGACCTTCTTTGGTTTTCAAGGTCACGTGATCGAGCGCGCGCATGGTTCTCTTCTACGGCACTAACCCGGGAAAAACCCGTTGTGGGCCAATTCAAGAGTCTCTTTTGCGGCCGTAGTGCCGTCGCTGGCCAAAGTCGGCCCGGTGTAGCGCACCGGCCATACGTCGATCAGACTCCAATGGGCGATACGAGCCTTGTTGCCGTCGAAGGCCGTGATACTACCGGTCTTTTTTGAGACAGAGTCACGGAGACTCGAGAACCACCGCGCCAGTTTCACCGAATCTCGGTCGACCGCACGAGTGAGCTTCACATTCGTGTACTTAAGCCGTCCGGGCAGCCGGTGGACATAACTGTTGTTGCCCCCTTCGGCGTATTCGTACACCTCGTATTCCGCTTGCAGCCCATCGCACCCCGTGAAAGTTCCGATGTCGATGCCGTCCACTTTGACCTCAAACCGCAAGGTGAGAGCAGGGTCACTTCCGTGTCGTGTAGCCATAGTGTTCTGCGTCCTTTATCCGTGCAGGTCGGTCAATAGGCCGGCCCGCTCTCGATCTATCAGCAACTGCCAGCGGAGCTGATCGCTGATCCGTCCGTAGGCCCGTCGCACGAACTCGTCCATGGCCCGATCATCGGTCGGAAGGGCCGGCGCGGCGGCTGGGGCTGGGCTGTCCGAAGGGGAACTGGCCTGTGCCGACACGGCCGGGGGCGTGGTGTCGGCGGCCGGCGCATCGCCGACATCGGCGCCAAGACGCTGCAACGACGGCGAGCCCGCGCCGGGAGCGTTGAAAACCAACGATCCGTCGGCCGCCGGGGTAGCCACACCGGCGGCCAAAGCCGCCTGGGCCGCCGGTGTTGTTACCGGTGAAGGCCAGGATGGCGCCATCGACATCGTTGATGAATGCGGGGCCGATGGGGCGTGCCCGAAGGCCGGGGCCGGGAGCCGGCGGAGAACCTGCGGGGTCGAACGCGATGCCCCAGCGAGGGCGGCGACAGGATATTCAGGACGAGACCGGTTCATGGTTGCCGTGGCGAGGTCCGGTCCCTTTTCGACGTCATAGCGTCGGCTCACGATCGAACTGGCGGGCGAGGCCCCGAGCCCATCGCTGGCGGACCGTGGATCACCGGAGGGGCGGCCCGGGGCGTGAGGGTCGGTCCTCCTAACGATTGGATGGACAACAGACCTCCCGGCCGGTGCAACGTCGGGCGCGGCCGACGCCGCCTGCGAAGAGTCACTGGTCGGCTGGCGATCCGAGCCATCGTCACCGGCCGAGTATTGGGCCGGGCCCTGGCGCTGGGCCGATGACTCACCGGAAGAAGTTGGAAGCCTCGTTGGACGATCGGGCCAGTTCTCGGTGGGCGACCCAGAATCGGGAGGGTTCGGCCAGAGCGGCGGCGTCGGAGGGGCAAGAGGCATACGGGCGATGCCACGGCCGAGCAGACTCGCGGGCGGGGATTCGCGCCTGCCGGGTTCAATACGTGCGCTATCGGTTTGCGCCTTTCGAGCCGACGGATTGGCGATCATCGAGGTCGCGGTGGTCTCGGGCTCGGGCGTGTTCGCCGGTGCGCCGAGCTTCGGGGCCGGTTCGGGCCGCACCGTGTCGGGGCGTGTCATTTCCGGCGGCCTTGTCGCGTCTGGCGGCTCCGTGAGCGCCCGCTTCAGGTAGGACCGGGCCAGGTCGGACCGTGGCAGTTTGGTCGGGACGGGGTCGGGCCGCGAAGAGCCGGTGCGTGAGGTGGCGTCCGCCGAGGAGCCAGTTGGCCTCGTGTCGTCCGCCGAGGAGCCAGTCGGCCTGGTTTCGGTCGCCGGCCTGGTCTCGGATGTCGGCCTGTTCTCGGACGTCGGAGTGTTCTCGTACGGCCGGGTCTCGGTCGGCCGGGTCTCGGACGTCGGAGTGTGTCCGTGGTCCCGAACCGGTTCGATCGGGTCCGTTGACCCGTCGCTCCGGGCACGGCTGACCGGTGCGATGGTGCGTCGGTGGATCGCCGATAGTTCCGAGCGCGCAGCCACTGAATCGCTCCGGGTATCGACCCGACCGGCCTCACGGCGCTTAGCCCGGTCGGCGTCCGGTGAACCCTCGTGGCCCCGAGACCCGTCGTAGCCACGGCCGTCCCCCGAAGCGTGGCCCGAACTGATCTCCCCGGAAGTTGCTCCCGTCGAGGCGGCGAGACTCGAACCGGCGGAATTCGACGGATCGGTACTCGCGATCCCGGTCGAACGGAGAACGCCCATTCCCGGCTCCCCCCTGTCCCGCCACGGGTTCACGATTGTCGGTGCCGCGGGCGTGGCCGTCGCGGTATCGGGAACCCGCAACAGGGGTGCGCCGAGGCCAGGACGGAACTGGCGATTCGCCGGCGGTGGCTCCATCATGGCTCCCCCGCCTTTCTCATCCGGGGAGTCACGGATCGCCGACCGCTCGGCTCCCCCGTCCCCCGCGACGCCGCTATCCCCCAACGAAGCACGCATGAGGGGCTGGGTAGCCTCGACCGGCGCGATCGCGTGGAGACGGCGCAGCCTCGGCCCCGCCCGCGCCGATTCATGATCGCCGAGCGTCGGGTGAGCGTCGCCCGCAGTCGACGGATCGATGGCCGCAAGGGCCCACGATTGCCCTGCCGGTCGCGAGTGATCGAACATTGCGGCGCCATCCGCGATCCCACCCTGACCTCGCGCCGAGGGCGTAGCCGCGGCCAGGGTGCGGCTGACCGTCGGCTTCGCAGGATCGTCTACGAACCCGGCGACGGAACGGCGTAGGGAACGGACCGAAACGAGCGGTCGCGTCGCGACTGGGGCGTCGGCCACCAGGTCGCTAGGCGAGACGACGCGTCCGCTCGATGCATCGGTCGAAGCCATCACACCCGACGCAGTTTCGTCGTGGGGCCGCGCCATGTTCTTCTCGACCGGTCGGCCGGGCCCATCGACCCGCCCTCGGTCGTCGGCGTCGATCACCCCTACATCGCCACGTGCGAGGGACTGCATTGCCGGCTTCAACTGAGTCCGCGCGGCGCCAGACAAATTCGGGTCAGCAACGGCACCCGGTACCGCGATCGGGTTCCAAGGTGACGAAATCGTGGGCGCGGGTAAGGGCGCCGTCGGACCGGCTGGCCACGGCCGGTCGCGCCCCGTGAGCGGTCGGGCGCCTTCTCGCTCATCGGGGCGGTGGGCCGTGGGGGGCTGGGAATAGTCGGGGGGCGATTCGTGCAACCAAGCGGCCGGGCGCCCGACGGCATTCGAGGCTCCCTCCGTACCGAGTTCGTGACGCCGTTGCAGCATCCTGGATAGCGGCCCGCGAGCCGTCGGTGCCAGCGCCCGGATCGGTTCCGGTCCGGTCTCGTGACGGGCCACGATGCTGGCCAGACCGGTCACCAATCCACCCGTCGCTAAGTCAACGTGATGGCCGAGAGGCTCCAGATGCATCGGAGGAGGTTGCTGCGTCGCCAGCGAGTGAACGAACGAACCCGTCTGGGCGCGAAGTGCGACAGGACCAATGGTGCGTCGAATCGGGGGCAGAACCGACCAGGCCGGCGGCCCGTTCAAACTCGGCGCGCTCGCACCAGGCGAGCTCGATGCTGGCCCCTCGTCGCTTGCGGCAGAAACCTCGGCGTAGTCGGAGCGCTCGCGCCGAAACGGCCGGCGCATCAGGGGTCACGTTTCATTGCGTCACGCCTCGTCGACGAGGCGCTGGTTG
>JANYDT010000027.1 GCA_025359845.1 Acidimicrobiia bacterium | reverse complement strand
GGTGGTGGCGGAGGTGGTGGGGGTGGCGGGTTGTCTGTGGACACTTCGGTCTCCGGTCATGAGGGTGAGCGCCCATGCGGCCACGGAGAACACGAGGGCGCCGTACGCCAAGGTGAGCGCCCAGTGGACCAAGGCGAGGGGTTTCTTGTTGTCGTCGGCGTACTTCGACAGGTGGCCGACGACGTGCTTCAAACGAAGGTCCTCGGGCTGGGACATCCACCGATCGCCGAGCAGGTCGGCGCCGCTCACTCCGTCGTGGAACAGGAACGGGAAGCCCACCGCGACACCCGCGAGAGCGGCCACCACGAAGCACACGAACGCCACGACGGCCGACCACGGCCACCCATCGTGGCCCGACAGCGCGGCCGAGAACATGAACGCCGTCGTCGCTGATCCGGCGCCGGCCACAGCCAGCCCGCGGGTGCCTGCCGTGTCTCTCGCCGTTCGCTGCTCGGTCAGCTTTCGCTGCGCCTCGCCGTACGCAATGTCGACCCATTCGGCCATGAGAGGCACCCTACCGCTGGGGTGTGACAGCCAACATGACATCAAGCCACCCGGGTGGTGGAGGAAGCTCCTCCGTGTGGTGGTCTCGTCTCAGGTTCTGACCCTGGGTATGACTGACCCGTTCGTGTCTTCAAATTTGAACTGTCGTCCTGAGCGCGAGACCACCACGACGGGGATTGTCGGATCGGAGGGTGACCTCATGGGAGCCTGTTGCTGCCGCCGAAATCACCATGTGCTACGCCATCGGTATTCACCCAGTCGGTGGACGGTGGAAGCACAGCAATCGCAAAGACCGGCGCGACCTTCCAGTGCGGTACGCGCTCGTCGTCTCGCTTCAGACAACCGCCGACGTCGGATCTACACCGAGATCGCGAACGAACTCCGAGTCCCAATTACGATCGCTATCGACGCCTGACCTTCGGCGATATAGCCGGGGATTCCGCTTGCGCGGGCACGCCCAGCGAGCGGACGACCTCGCTGTCTTCGAGCCACACGTACCGGGCGTCGCTGTGCTGTCAAGGGGTGCAGCCACTCCACGCGTTGCGCTCCCGGCCCTGGCGGGCCTTCTGGCGTCCCCCCTTGACAGCTCCGCTCTACCGCCCGGTTTGGGCGTTCCAGGAGGGCATGGCCACTCGGGCCAGCCCTCCGAAGGAGAACCGACCATGGGTACAGCGGCAGCAGTCTTCGAGACCACCACGGCTGCGATCGTCACGCAGATCGAGAACGGTGCCGGCCAATGGCGGATGCCATGGTCGACGGTCGGTGTCGAGTTCCCGGTCAACCCGACCACTGGGAAGCGGTACCGCGGCGGGAACGTCCTCACGCTCATGGCCACCGGGCTCGATGCGGGGTACGGCTCGGGTGAATGGGCCACCTACAAGCAATGGGCCGCCGTCGGTGCACAGGTCCGCAAAGGCGCGCGCGGCACGGCGTGCGTGTGGTGGAACGTGAACACCCCGGCCATCACAGTCGACGACGACAAGCAGCCGGGCGGGACGGTGGACCTCCACGGCCGGCCGAGGTTCGTGGCGCGTACGTTCGTCGTGTTCAACGCCGCGCAAGTCGACGGCCACGAGCCTGCGCTGATCGTGCGTGACACCGTCGAGCAGATCGACACCGCGGAGCAGTTCTTCGCAACCGTCGGCGCGAACGTGGAGCACCGCAACGAGGGACGGGCGTACTACTCCCCTGCCCGTGACCTGATCGTGCTCCCACCCCGCGACACGTTCACCGACGCACCCGCTTACTACGCCACCGCTGCGCACGAACACGGACACTGGACCGGCCACGCCGAGCGCCTCGCCCGTGATCTCACCGGCCGATACAACGAGAACGCGTACGCCGTCGAAGAACTCATCGCCGAACTGTCAGCAGCGTTCAAGTGCGCGGTGCTCGGCATCTCCCCCACGTCGCGACCGGACCATGCCCAGTACCTCGCCCATTGGCTCGACGTGCTCCGAGCCGATCCGAAGGCCCTCCACGCGATCGCCGGGAAAGCCCAAGCGGCAACCGACCACCTCGCGCGTCTCGCTGGGCTCAACGACACCGACAGCGATGATCGGCGTGGCGAGCGGCTACCGGCCATGGTCTACGCGCCGACGCCCTGCACCGCGCCGCTGCTGGCCCGACGAAACCTCGCGCGATCGGCTGCTTGAAGGCGACGGGCGGCAAGTCGCCGAGTCATGTTCCGATGGAATGCTGTACCTCCAGGAGATATGAGAACGGGCCCGCCTCGTTCGGCGCGTGCTCCCATTCGAGAAGCGCTGTCAGGGCGGCGAAAAACGCCGGTATCGGCTGCCCTGCGGCCAGGCTGAGCGCTGCCCCGACTCCTCCAAGCCCAACTCGGGCCAGTGGCTTGCGCCAGTAGGAACGACTCGCGCGGCGAAGCTCGGACGCCTGGTCACGCAACTCCTCCTGCCGCAGCTTCATCAGCTCTTCGCGTTCGTCGACGGCGCAATCGAGACGTGACGGCAGAAGTCGCGCACATTGGATTGATAACGACGAAGCGCAGGACCATGTTCCGCTCGGAATCGCACCACGTCCTCGATGCTCGCCGACGACAGATCGACACCGACCGCCTCAGTGTCGATCGCAATGACCTGACCCGGGGTAGAGATGCCCGGCAACCCCAACATCTTGACGAGGTCCGCCACGCGTTCGCGATTCGGCGTTACCGGAAGCAGTTCAATACCTGCTCGCCGGCCAGCCGCCGTACTCAGTTGCGACAAGAGAACGAGCGTCGTCGTCCGAACCAGAGGGTGAAGCGGCACGGATACTCCGTCGTCGCCCGCGCGGGCGAGTCCCCTGCTCGTGAGTTCTGCAATGAGCTCCCTCGACAGGTCGACGTCCGCGTTCCAACCGAGTCGACTCTGGGACAACTCCTGAAACCCGTACGCTGACCCTGGGCTGGGGAGGTCATCGAATGCGCCGCCCTCGATGAGGGTTCGGAGACTCGCCACGAGACTCGACGTCATGTCAGCGTCGACGAACTCCTCTGGTTCGAGAATGCGAAGAAGGCCCATCTCTTCGAGTGGACCCGTCAGCCACGGTGACGCGGCAACGTGTCGGCCGTACATGTACTTCGGCAGGAGAATCGCGACCTGATCGAAGAACGGCAGAACGTTCTTTATGGCGCTGGCCTCGTGATCGCCCCAGTAGGGCTCCGGATACCAATACGCGACGCTCGGCCGGACGACTCCCTCTCTCACAGCCCCGAGCGTACGCACAGCAAGGCCGACGCATAGGACGCTTCGATACTCGCGAGCGGCACTCGCGGCCTACGTCGTCCAAGCGCCCGAGTAGAACCGAGGTAGGTCCTTCGTGCGGATGACCTTCTTGCCGAACGGCTGGAGCGCCAGGCCCGCGGTCTTGATCGACTGAATCCCGAAAGGGATGCCGATGATCGTAAAGCAGAGCACGGCACCGGTGACGACATAGCCGATCGCCATCAACACGCCCGGGATGATCCAGAGGACAGCGCCAATCGCGCCGAGCTTGCTCGCCGTCGGGTCCTTTACGACCGTACGGCCGAACGGCCACAACGAGAAGTGAGCCAGCTTCACGCACTGACGGGCGAATGGGAGCCCGACAACGGTGATCGCAAGCAGGAGCGCCCAGAACATCCACCCGAGCGCAAGCCACGCTCCGCACAGCACGAACCACAACACATTGCCGATTGTCTTCATGATCCGTCGCCCTCCGAAGTCTCCCGCTGGAACGCGACGTCATGCGGCAAGGCAGCGTCGCTTTCGAGCCGTTGAACGCGACGTGCTCGCGTCGATGCTCGACGGACAGCAGTCCGCCGCTTGTTCGACGGAGTTGTTGCAGGGACACGAGGTGCGCGCAAGTCGGGGATGTCTTCCGCCATAGGTACTCGCTGCATAGGAAAGGTGTATCGTAGCGGAGCACTTGGCAACCTGCCACAGAAGTACAGAGTTGTGATTTACCTCTGGCGGGCGACGGCTAGTCGACCCGATGAAGAATGGCTGCGATCGCCTCCGCTGCATCGTGCTGAAGGTGCTCGAGCGCGTGCTGATACGTGTCCGCGGTCACCGGGATCGAAGCATGACCAAGCCGTTCGGAGACGACCTTCAGCGGCACGCCTGCTTCGAGCGCCAACGTCGCGTGCGTGTGCCGCAACCCGTGAAGCCCGATCGCACTTGCGCAGGACCTCGCCGCTACCGAGGAGAAGCGGCCGTTCAGCGTCTGCGGGTGGATCATCGACCCATCGGCCTCCGTGAAGACCAGCGACGCCTTCCGTCCGACAAACGCCATCTCCGCCCGCTGGACCTCGCGCCACGCCGCGAGGATACGAAGCGTCTCGACGTCGAGCCCGACCGTTCGGATTGCCGCTCGCGTCTTAGGCGTACCGATTTCCACCTTGTATCCGTCGATCTTCACGGCTTGGCGAACCGTCAGCTTCTTCCCCGGCAAATCCACGTCCTGCCATCGCAGCGCGCACACCTCGCCGCGCCGTAGCCCGGTCGCAAGCAGGAACCGCCAGCACGGCTGCAACCGGTCGTCCTGCACCGCCGGCGACGCCAGGAACTGCCTTGCCTCATCGGCTGTCCAGAAGTTCAGCTCGGTCTCCCGCTCCCCCGAAGCGATAGACACACCGTCGGCCGGGTTCCGTGGGATGTACCCACGCTTCACCGCCATCGACATCGCATTTCGCAACGCCTTACCCATGACTTGCCGCGACCGTGAACTCAGTTCCTTCTTACGGAGTGCGGTGTTGAACTCCTGAACATGCCTCGGGGTGATGTTCGTCAACTTCACCGCGCCCATAAGCTCGGTCATGTACCCGGCCGCCCACTCGTACTGCGAACGCGTCTGCGCAGCGAGGTCAGCCTTCGACGGCAGCCACTCGTCGCGTAGGTACTCGCCGAGGGTTCCCTTGGCGGAAGCCTGCGTCGCACCGCCCGAGATCACGCCCGCCAGGGCCTCCTGCGCATCGCGCTTCGTACGATACGTCCCGATCGATTTCTGCCGACGCGCACCCGTCGCCGGGTCACGATCAAGCTCGACCTTCACGAGGTAGCGGCGCTTACCGTCGGCCGCGAGACGTTCTGTGATGTGCCCTCCGGCGCCCCTCATGATCAGAGAGTACCCGATCGGGCGGAATTCTAAGAGAACATTTGGAGAACATGCCCTGGTTTCAGGCCGAAAAACGGAAGAGCCGATCTCGAAAGATCGGCTCTGACCTGCGGTGATATTGTCGGGCTGGCGAGATTCGAACTCGCGGCCTCTTGACCCCCAGTCAAGCGCGCTAACCAAGCTGCGCCACAGCCCGTGACAGGCGTACCCTAGTCGCCATGGCAGACCTCGTGATCCGAAATGGCCTTCTCGTCGATGGGACGGGCGCGCCGCCCCGCAGAGCCGATGTGGCCATCACCGGTGAGCGCATCACTGAAGTGTCGGAGCGCATCGAAACGCAGGGCAAGACCGAGATCGACGCCGATGGGCTGGCCGTGACTCCCGGTTGGATTGACGTGCACACCCACTACGACGGTCAGGCCACCTGGGATCCGATTCTCGCCCCGAGCGCCACCAACGGGGTGACGACGATCGTGATGGGCAACTGCGGTGTGGGGTTCGCCCCGGCCCGTCGCGACCGCCACGACTGGCTGATCAATTTGCTCGAAGGCGTGGAAGACATCCCGGGCGCGGCACTGGCCGAGGGGCTCACTTGGGACTGGGAGTCGTTCCCCGAATACCTCGACGCCCTCGATCGACGGCCCCGCACCATCGACGTGGCCGCGCAGATGCCGCACTCCGCCCTGCGCACGTACGTACTCGGCGACCGGGGGGCCGATCCGTCCGAGCCGGCTTCGCCGCAGGAGGTGGCGGCCATGGCCAAGCTTATGGACGAGGCGCTGACCGCCGGCGCCCTCGGCTTCACGACCTCTCGCACCATCCTGCACCGCACCAAGGCGGGCCTGCCGATCCCGACGCTACAAGCCCACATCGACGAACTGGTCGGCATTACCGACCCCATGCGGGCCCGAAAGGCCGGCGTCATGCAGATGATCTCCGACGCCTACCTGACCGCCGATGCCGAGCACGCCGCCGCCGAACTCGCGGTGTTGGGCACGCTCGCCCGTCAGACCAAGCGCCCGCTCAGCTTCACCGTCCAGCAGCCCAACCACGTGCCCGACCGGTGGCGTGAACTCTTCACCGCCATCAGCAGCTGGAACGCGGAGGGGTTCGACGTCAAGGCCCAGGTCGGCGTGCGCCCCATCGGCACCCTTCTCGGCCACACCGCCTCGCTCAACCCCTTCTTCTTCACACCGACCTACCGCACCATCGCCCGACTGCCCTTCGCCGACCGGATCGCCGCGCTGAACACCGGCGAGGTCCGCTCCCGCATTCTCGAAGAGCATCCCTTGCACGTTCCGTCGGGCACCCCGGGAGCCTTCGCCAACGGTTTCTTCAACATGTACCCCCTGGGTGATCCGCCTTCGTATGAACCCGACCCATCGACCTCGATCGCCGCCGTGGCCAAGGCCCGGGGCATTGACGTCACTGAGTACCTCTACGACCTACTCATGGCCAATGAAGGTCGCGACCTCTTGTACTGCCCCATCAATAACTACAGCTACACGAATTTGAACGATGTACGCGAAATGATGACGTACGAGCATGCTCTCTTTGGTCTAAGTGATGGTGGTGCGCACTGCAATTTCATCTGTGATGCCACCATGCCTACCACCGCTATTTCGCATTGGACCCGAGATCGCAAAGAGGGTCGCTTGCCTATCGAGTTCATCGTCCACGGACAGACCCAGCGTATCGCCCGTCACGTAGGATGGACCGATCGCGGCGCGGTGACCGTTGGTTCGCTCGCTGATCTCAATGTGATCGACCTCGCCCGGCTCCAGCTCCGTGCCCCTCGCCTCGTAGCCGACCTGCCCGCCGGTGGAACCCGGCTCATGCAACGAGCGGAAGGATACGTAGCGACCTTGAAGCGCGGCATGGTCACCTTCCGCGACGGTGAACACACGGGAGCCCTTCCGGGTCACGTAGTCCGCTCGACCCATTCGCACTCGTGAACCTCAAGGCTCCACGTTCAGGGGCCGATCTGAGAGTATGCGGAGTTTCCACCGGCCTGTCCTCGCCATCCCCAGCGTCGCTTTGGCGTTGATCGTCGGCTTGGGCCCAACCGGAGTGGCGAAAGTACCAAGGCGGCTCGCGTTGGGCATGGGTTCA
This sequence comes from Acidimicrobiia bacterium, assembly GCA_025359845.1. Lineage (GTDB taxonomy): Bacteria > Actinomycetota > Acidimicrobiia > Acidimicrobiales > JANYDT01 > JANYDT01. Next base: position 30,098 of record JANYDT010000027.1, on the reverse strand, counting down.
ACCCATCCGACCACCACAGCCCCTTCGCCCCCGACCAAATCGGTACCCCCTTCGACTTCCTCCCCGGCCACGACCATTGCTACGCCTCAGCCCCCGACGCCAGTGTCCGCTACGACGCCAGTGGCTGCGCCCCCGACGACAGCATCGGCCCCGAGTGCAACGAGGAAGACCCAGCCCGGGATCGACCTCAGCCGACTCGATCTAATCTCGCAATGGGCGCCCGGATTGCACCCTGCCCTGAAACTCGCCCTGGTCGGGTCGTCGTCGGAGGCCAAGACTGTCACCTATTCGATCTCGATCATCGACGGTTCGCCACCCATCCAAGCGTCGGCCCCGGTAGGCGAGTCGGCCACTTTGCCCGAGGGAATCGATCCATTCACGGCCCACACCGTCAAAGTGGCGGTGACCGGGCCGAGCGGTCTCAACGGTACCCGGTCGTTTCCGATGGCCCGGGTCGAGGTCGGGCCTCACCCGCAGAACCAACAGCCGACACTTCCGCCCGATGCGAAGGTCTATCAAGCTCGCCCCAACCCCTGCGTCGACATTCATTGGCGGTATAATCCCGACCGTCAACTCGTCGATTCGCTTCCGCTGCTGCAGAGTGCGATCACTGAATTAAGCGCCATCAATGGCATTCACTACGTATATGATGGAACAACAGCAGAGTATGTATGGTCAACATCTGACAAGTTCGCGACGACTTATGATGCTAATCAGCGCACCTGGATGTTGATCCAGTGGGAAGACCCCGCTCGAGCCAACGCCGATTCACCCCCTGAGCGCGTCGGCTACGCCTCACCGGGATACGGTGTATTTCAGCCTGGCATCGCTGAGCACTTCAGAGTCGGCGCGAGCGTCACCCTTCGCCCTACCGGACCCATGAACAGTCCGAGCGTCGTCGCCCAAACCTTGCGCCACGAACTCGGTCACGCCAGTGGCCTCGACCACACCAACGATCCGGCATCGATCATGCAACCCATCAATACCGCCGTCGCCACGTACGGCGCCCCTGACATCGCCGTGCTGCAAGCTATGGGTCGACCCGGTTCGGGCGGCTGCATTCAGTAGCAGTCGCGCTCAGAGGCGGTGCACGACCCACTCGATCCCCTGAACGAGGCGCCAAAGCAGATAGATCGACACGGCCACCACCATTACCTTGAAGTGCCAGGGAGCCTTGGGCGTGCCGTCGGCCTTCTTGACTACTGTCGGGTCGTCAACGCCCAGGGCGCGAGCCTCGGCCCGAAGCGACCCGCTCGTGGCCAACGATCGCCCACACGTTGGACAGGTGCCGTCGGGGCGCATGGCATTGGGCGCGTAGTACTTCGCGCAGGAGTCACACCAGGGCATGGATGCTCGGCACTAGGTGGCTGGTATTGAACGGCTCGTCGTGAATCGGCGAGTCAAAATCGTCGTTCGCAAGGACGCAGAACGCACCGTTTGCCGTGCCCAACCGGAAGGCCGAGGACGCCGCGAGCGGCGATTTTGGCCAGCGAGACGCTGCGATTGCGTTTGACACCAGCCACCTACACGGGCGGGATGCCGTGGCGGCGCTGGCTGAAGGAGCGGTCCTTGCCTTTGGCCACTGCGTACCGACGGATCAACTCCGACCTGAGGGCCTCGGGCTCGATAATGGCATCGACGATCATCTCGCTGGCCAGCCGCAGCAGATCGACGTCTCCTTCGTATTCGGCGCGGCGGGCGGCCACGAACGCGGCCCGCTCGTCGAGGTCTTCGATCTCGGCGATCTTGTTCGCATAGACGGCATTCACGGCCGGCTCAGGACCCATCACCGCGATTTTGGCCATGGGAAGGGCCAAGGTCGCCTCCGGATCGAACGCCGGTCCACACATTGCGTACAGCCCGGCTCCGTAAGACTTGCGCACGATCACCGAGATCTTCGCCACGGTAGCCTCCGACACCGCGGTGATCATCTTGGCCCCATGACGAATGATTCCCAGGCGCTCCACGACAGTTCCGACCATGAAACCAGGCACGTCGGCCAAGAAGAGGAGCGGAATGTTGAAGGCGTCACAACACCAGATGAAACGGGCCGCTTTATCGGCCGAATCACCAAACAAGACACCGCCCTTTTGCATCGGATTGTTGGCCAGCACGCCGATGGCTTGCCCATCCAATCGACCGAGGCCGACGATGAGTTCTTTGGCGAAAAGCGGCTTCACTTCGAAAAACGAATCGGCATCGACGATTGCGTTCACGACCTTGTGCATGTCGTAAGCCTGACGCTCGTTCTCGGGCACGATCGACCGGGTGAAGATCTTGGCCGGCGCCAATGACGTAGACACTGAGCACTCGCCTCGCCAGTTCTGCGGGAAGTACGAGAAATATCGCTTGGCCGTGGCGATCGCTTCGGCATCATCTTTGACCAGCTGATCGCCGCAGCCGCTGACCGACGTGTGCAGGCGGGCGCCGCCCATCTCTTCCAACGTCGTCTTCTCGCCACTCACCATCTCGACCATGCGAGGAGAACCGAGGTACATGCTGGCGTTGCCTTCCACCATGATCACGAGGTCGCAAAACGCCGGGATATACGCACCGCCTGCGGCCGACGGCCCGAACAGGCAGCAGATCTGGGGAACTCGACCGGAAAGCTTGACCTCGTTGTAGAAGATGCGGCCTGCCCCCCGCCGCCCCGGAAACAGCTCGACCTGGTCGGTAATTCGGGCCCCGGCTGAGTCGACCAAATAGAAGATCGGAATCTCCAAGCGCAGCGCCGTCTCGGTGATGCGGATCATCTTCTCGACGGTCCTCGCGCCCCACGAGCCGGCCTTCACCGTGGGATCGTTGGCCATCACGCACACCGGCCGTCCTCCAATGGTGCCCACTCCGGTCACAACCCCGTCAGCGGGCAGGTCACCGCCCGGTGCCGCGACATTGGCCAGCAGTTGGTCTTCGACGAACGAGCCCAGATCGAGCAGCAAGTCAAGGCGGTCGCGTACGAAGAGTTTGTTCTGACGGGCCAGCTTCGGGCCTTCCTTCGCCAAGTTTCCCTGTCGGGCCCGTAGCGCGAGTTCCGCGAAACCGGATGCTTCGGGCGGGCTGGCGGTCACATCGGAAGTCACGGGGGCAAAGTGTCGCACGTCCGGGGCCGGGCCGCAGAGGCCGTCCGTCGTGCTAGACCGTGGGTCATGAGGGCTCGTTACTGCGGCGCAGTCTTGGTATTGATCTTCGCTTCGTCGGTCCCGAGTTGGGCGGCTACGCCGACCACAAAGAAGGTCATCAAGAAGACCGCAAAATCAACTACCAAACCGGCCACCAAGACGACCGCGAAGTCGGCATCGAAGTCGGTCGCGAAGGTCATTGTGGTCAAGCGCGGACAGGCTCAAGTCAGGGCTGCGGTTCCCGAAGGTGAGGTGGCCTTAAGTCAGCCCGAGGTTTCGGTCGCGGCCGGCGACGCTCCCAGCCAATCGAGCGTTTCCGGAGGCCAAACCGGCCCGGTGACCAACCAAGTGGCATCGGCGGCCGCAGCTGCCCCGGCGGGAACCCAGTCCTCAGCCACTGTCACCGCGCCGAGATCTGTCGCCACCGCGGCGACTGCCCCGACGACTCCTGCGACGCGCACCGTCCCGATCCCCGAGAAACGGGCAACCGTCATCAGTCCAGGCACGTGGTTGGGCATCTTCAGTTTCGACGGCGCTCAAGGCGCTTACCCGGTCCAGCTCGAAATCACGGCCGTGAACCCCAGCGATTCCGGCGGGGTGACGTTTCAAGGCACCGAAACCGTCTTCTGTGCCGACATCGCCATTGATGGCTCGATCGACGCGTCGGGCAAGGCCGAGTTTCGAGAACTCAGCGCGACGAGCAATTCCTGCACCTCGATCGACACCACCGGCGTCTACAAAGGCGCCTTCAACGCGGCCGACGGGTCCCTGCAAATGCAATGGAAGTCTGCCACTCCCAAGGCCGTCGGCGGCATTCTCGATCTGCGCCACACCCGCCCTCGCTAGTGCACCGCGCCCGACGCGGTCACCCTTCAGTTGATCCGGCGTTCGTGGCCGACCCAGTAGGGCTCCCGAAGGTCTTTCTTCAACACCTTGCCGCTCGGGTTGCGAGGCAGCACGTCGATGAATTCCACCGAAGTGGGGCATTTGTACCCGGCCAGACGTTCCTTGGCGAAAGCAATGATTTGGAGGGCCGTTGCCAGTTGCCCCGGCCTCAGGGCCACGACTGCTTTGACGGTTTCGCCCCAACGCTCGGAAGGAACGCCAATTACGGCCACTTCGGCGATGGCCGGATGACTGGCCAATGCGTTCTCGACTTCGGCCGGGTACACGTTCTCCGCCCCCGACACGATCATGTCTTTGACGCGATCGGTCAGGAAAAGGTATCCACCCTCATCGAAATATCCGGCATCACCGGTCTTAAGCCACCCCTCGGTGGTAATCGTCGCTGCGGTCGCTTCGGGATTGGCCCAATACCCGAGCATGTTCTGCGGCGAACGGGTCCACAGTTCACCAACCGCACCAGGCCGGCAATCCGTGCCGGTTTCCATGTCGACGACGCGCGCTTCCACCCAGGAATACGGCTTGCCGGCGCTGCGCAGTAGTCCGGAGCGGGGTCCGTCGGGGTCGTGGTCGGCGGCGTCGAGTTGGGTAATCGCGCCCGTCGTCTCGGTCATTCCATACACCTGGTTGAAGTCACACTTGAACGTTCGCATCGCCGCCAACAAGGTTTCATTCGTAATCGGAGAGGCTCCGTAGTTGAGCGTGCGAATCGGGTAGATGCGCTCCGCCGCTCCGGGCACCATCGCCAGGACGCCGAGCATGGCCGGCACAAATAATGCCGTTGTGACGTTGTGCTCGACCAGCGCATCAAGTACTTGATGGGCGACGAACTCCCTTATCAACACGGTTACTGCGCCGTTCAACATTCCGCCGAGCGCCCAGCCTGCCCCCCCAATATGGAAAAGTGGCATACACACCAGATTCACGCAATCAGGCGCCGAGAAGCCCCATGAACTTGATACGTTCGGCAAGAGCGAGAACAGGTTGGAGTTCGTCAACATGACGCCCTTCGGGAGGCCCGTCGTGCCGCTGGTGTACAGCTGCACACAGATATCACCGGGCCCCGAGGGGACCATCGGGTCGGTGGCCGGTTGGCGGGCGCACCAGTCTTCGTAACCCTCCCATCGAGGGTGCTCCCCTAGAGCCACGATCTTGGTCACGGTGGCGAGGTTCTTTTCGATCTGTTCGATCGAATCGTAGAACTCTGGTCCCACAATGAGGACCTTGGCCTTGGAGTCATTTATCGTGTACTCGATTTCAGGAGCGGCCAGGCGCCAATTAACGTTTACGGTAACTGCGTTGAGCATGGCGACCCCGAACTGGAACTCGAAATATTCGGGCCCGTTCTTGTCGATGAAGGCGACGTGCTCGGTGGCACCAACTCCTTCAGAAACCATGGCCTGGGCCAATCGCTTGGCCTTCTCGTGCAGGGCACTCCAAGAAATACGGCGCTCGCCGAAGACGATGCAGGTGGCGTCAGGCTTCTCTCGAGCGTAGGTACGGATGATGTCAGCGCAAGTCGAGATGGTCACAGACCTGAATGTACGCGACCCACGTGACAAGTAGCGACCCCGAGCCGGTCAGCCCCGCTTGCGCACGCGCAACTTCATCGGCGTGTTGCCGAAGTTGAACGTCTCGCGGATCTTGCGCTCGAGATAGCGCAGGTATTGGGGCGAAAGTTCCCGGTTGGCGAACAATGTAAACGTGGGCGGATCGGTCGCTCCCTGCGTGGCGTACAAGATGCGGGCCTCCCGGTTCGGATGGGCGGCCTGCGCGGCCATGATGCATTCGTTCAGCGCCCGGGTCGGAACGCGGACGTGATAAGCGGCCACCGACGACGAGAGCGCGGGTAGGAGCTTGTGGACGCCAAGCCCGGTCTTGGCGCTGACCTTGAGCACCGGGGCGTACCCGAGGAAGCTCAGTTTGATACGCAGTTGCTCCTCGACTTCAGGCCGTTCGTCGGCGTCCACGAGGTCCCATTTGTTGAGCAGCAACACGATCGGACAACCCGCGGCGTCAATTCGCTCGGCCAGGCGCTGATCTTGATGGGTTACACCTTCGGTGGCATCAATTACCAGCACCGCGGCGTCGGACTCGTCGATCGCCTGCAGCGCCCGCACCATCGAGAAGTACTCAGTTCCGTCGTCGATTCGGCTTTTGCGCCGCATACCCGCAGTGTCGACGAAGCGGATCTCCCCTTCTTCGGTCACGACAACCGTGTCGATGGAATCGCGGGTGGTGCCCGGCAGGTCGTGAACGACGGAGCGCTCGTCGCCGATCAAGCGGTTGAAGAGGGTCGACTTGCCGACGTTTGGGCGGCCCGCGATCACGACGGCGGGAACGGTTCCGCCACCCACGCCGATGTCTTCGAAAGTAGCCCGGTCAAGGGCTCGCGCGTGATCGAACTCGGGGTCGGCTTCTTCGAGCGACCCCGCTACGGGAAATTCCGCGGTCGGCAACCGGCGTATGACCTCGTCGAGCATGTCGCCCGTCCCGCGACCGTGGAGTGCACTCACCGGCCACGGCTCGCCCAGCCCCAGGCGCGAAAAGGCCCAGATGTCGCTCTCGCGCGTTTCCCCGTCGACTTTATTGGCGATGAGCAAGATGGTGTCCAGGTCGCGACGCTTGCGGAGCAAGGCCGCCACCTGCTCGTCTTCTTCGGTCAGTCCGACCATGTTGTCGACCACGACGAGTACAAGATCGGCGTCGTCGAGCGCCTTCTCGGCCTGGCGGCTGACTTTCTCGTCCAGCGCCGAACCCCCGGCCCGCCAACCGCCCGTGTCGATGACGACAAACGGCACGCCGGTCCATTCGGCCATAACGTCTTTGCGATCGCGGGTGACTCCAGGCTGTTCCTGAACGATCGCTTCGCGGCGCCCGACAATCCGGTTCAGCAGCGTGGACTTGCCCACGTTGGGACGTCCGACGATGGCCACGCTGGCCAGTCCGAGGCGCGTGTCGGTAACTGGTACAAGTTTGGGGGGGCGAGGCATCAGCGCATCTCCAGTGCGGACCGCAGAGCGATCCCGTCGGTTCGAACGATTTCGACCGCCCGGGGAAGGTCGGTCGGCGAGGTTCCGTCGAGGAACCGGCCATTGGACAAACAGACATCGGGTAATAAATACCGGTGGCCGTACGGCTGGTCAGCGAGAACTCGCGCCAGATCGGAGCCGACCAGAAGCCCGGCCACGGCGGTATTGCCGCCGAAGAACTCGTTCCGGACGGCCAGTATCCGCACGTCATCACGCCCGAGGTTCTTGAGCACCGACGGCAATAAGGCGCCCAACACTTGGGCGCCGTACTCCCCGGTCAGAACGGCCACCGGAGCGGTAGTGCGGCCACGAAACCTCACAGCGCGCTCGGTCGTCCCGGGCTCGGCTGCGCATGCGTTTCCCCATGGTCCGCCCTCGTTTCCCTGCGGTGCGCAGGCGTTGCCCAGAGGAAGTTCTCGGGGGGCCCGGTACCCCTCAGCGGGCGCTCCGTCGGTCCACGCGAAAAACCCCGATGCAACCCCCATGGGCTCGGTGTGGGCGCCCGTGAGTTCGAGCTCCATCACCCTGGCCATGCCTACCCCATTCTCGTGCTGAGCAAAGTCTTCGTAGACATCGGCCGCGGGGAAGGGCCGACCGGCCATCAGGTAATACTCGTCCGCGGCAAACACCACCCGACGACCGAGCGCCTTGAGAAACATGGGCTGCCACGCCTCGACCGCATCGATGACCGATTCCGCTTCAACCGCGGTATGCACCCGCAGACCGGCTTCTTTGTTGAACTTCGACAAGCCCAATGGCACCGCGTGAACCGACGCCAGTTCGGGGTAGCGATCGAGGATCGAACACAGCGTGTCTTCGAGTACCGGTCCGTCGTTGAACCCGGGGCAGATCACCAGCTGGCCGTGGACCTCGACCCCATGATCGAGCAGGGCCCGCAACCATCGCAGGCTGGTCGCTCCTCGCCGATTGCGCAGGAGTCCGGCTCGCACTTCGGGATCGGTGGCGTGAATGCTTACATTCAACGGCGACAAGCCTTCGGTGACGACGCGCTCGAGATCGGCCTCGGTGAATCGCGTTAGCGTCGTGAAGTTTCCATACAGAAATGACAGGCGATAGTCGTCGTCCTTGTCGTACAGACTCGGCCGCAAGCCCGGAGGCAGTTGGTAGATGAAGCAGAACGAGCAGTGGTTGTCGCACGTGCGCAGCTGATCGAACAAGGCCGATTGCACTTCAACGCCGAGGGGGCCGCCCGCGAGCTTCTCGATGATAAGGGTGTGTTCGAGACCGCCCCGTCGGACCAACAGTTCGACCTCAGCCTCATCGACCAGTTGACGATACTGAATGATGTCGCGTACGGCTTGGCCATTCACGAGCAGGAGTTCGTCGCCCGGAACGAGTCCGGCCCGCGCTCCCGGCGAACCGAGGTTCACGGCGACAACGGTGGGCACGGACATAGAGCCTCACAGGATACGGCCTCAGCGCCGACTCGGGTGCCGGATGACCGGCAATTTCGCAGGTCGTGCGTCACCGTTGTCGTAGTTACACACTCATGGGCTCCACGCCAAGTAACCTCTGCTCGCTGTGGTCGCCATTGATGAACGCCGACGCACCTACGCCGGGGTCGGCTGGGGCATCCACCTATTCACCTGCTTCGGAATCGTCGCCGGAGTGCTTTCGCTCGAAGCTGGCGTCAACGGCCATGTCAAGTCCGCCCTACTGTGGCTGTTGGCAACGCAAGTCATCGACGGCGTGGATGGACCCATCGCCCGTGCGCTACGCGTTGAACTGCGCGTCGCTCGAGTCGATGGTTACCTCCTTGACCTTGTGATCGACTACGTGAACTGCGTAATCGTCCCGACGGTGCTGTTGCATAAATTTCACCTTCTACCCACCGGGCCGGCCAGTTTCGTAGGCGAAGCCGCCATTGTCTGCACGGGAGCCATTTGGTTCTCACGAACCGACATGTGCACCGACGACCACCATTTCCGAGGCTTTCCGGCGGAGTGGAATCTCGTCGTTACATCGTTCGTACTCCTCGACCTGAGCCGTTGGGCCAACTTCGCGGTGACTCTGTTCTTCTGCGTGCTGTCGCTCACCTCGCTGCTGTTCGTGCACGTAGTCCGAGTCGTGCAGGGACGTTGGCGCACGATTGTCATCTTCAGTGCTTGGTTAGGCGCGATGGCGTGGGGCACGACGCGGTACCCAACGGTGCCTACCTCGGCGAAAATCGCCCTGATCGTCGCGCCGACCTACTACGTCAGTCTCGCCGTCGTGCGCACTCGCGCCGCCAAGAAGGTCGCTCAGCGCGCCGCCTTCGCCGAGGTCAATTCGACAGTGTCCGCTCGCTGAGTCACCCGTGAGACGCCGGACCGGAGCGTTGCGTTTCGTGGTCCGATTCATTCTCGCGGCGCTCGTGCTCGTTTTGTTCAGCGGGCGCTCGATCGGCGCCCCGAAGAACTCGGTCGGTTACCGAATTTCCCCGACCACCCTTCAAGCTCTCGTCGGTATCGCCGACGATTGGAATTCGAGCGCACTTGTGTTGCAACGATACGAACGCACCGCGGGCGCCTGGCACTCGGTCGGACCGCCTTGGGCCGCACGAATCGGTCAAGCGGGTTTGGCCTGGGGACGCGGCCTCCACCCGACACCGACCAAAGGCCGGCGGAAACAAGAGGGCGACGAGCGCGCCCCCGCCGGCGTGTTCACACTGCCCGAGGCGTACGGGTTCGAGCCTCAGTGGGCCGATAAGACCTCGTTGCCCTACATCGCACTGGGCACGCAGGATCTCTTCATCAGCGACCCGCAGTCTCAGGACTACAACCGCCACGTGCGACATGACCATGACCCAGCCACTCCATGGGAATTATCGCAACAGATGGTGCAACGCGATCCCGCCCCCGCCTTACAGATATTGGTTGCTCACAACACCGAGGCGACTGTGCCCGGCGCCGGTAGCGCCATTTTCTTGCATGTTTGGCGCCGAGACGGAGCCAGTGCCACTTCGGGGTGCACGGCCATGAGCCGGAGTCATATCGAAACCCTTGTGGCCTGGCTAAAACTCGGTGCCGTGTACGTGATACTGCCGCGGGAGGAGTACATGGCTCGACAGGTCTCGTGGCGTCTTCCGGCGATAGCCCCGATGCGGTGAGAAGAAAGCCCGCTTACGGTGAGAACCACGGTACCTTGACACAGTGGAAGTCGAATGTGTTCTCCTCGCCGAACCCCGAGGCTTTTGCGCCGGAGTGGAGATGGCGATCAAGGCGCTCGCTTGGATGGTTCGTATCTTCGAGCCACCGGTGTACTGCTATCACGAGATAGTCCACAACCGCCTCATCGTCGACCGGTTCCGCGATCTTGGTGTCGTGTTCGTCGATGACGTTGACGATGTTCCCGCCGGCTTTCCGCTTATGTTGTCGGCCCACGGCTCAGCCCCTTCAGTGGTGGCCGCGGCGCGGGCCAAGGGCGGATTCGTGGTCAACGCCGTCTGCCCCCTGGTCACCAAGGTCCACCACGAAGCCAAGGTCCGGGCCGGCAAGGGCTTCCAGATCATTTATGTCGGTCACGCCGGCCACGACGAAGCCGTCGGCACCATGGCTGTGGCTCCGGACGCCATGCACCTGGTCGAAACGGTCGAGGGTGTCGAGAGTTTGATAATTGGCGATGCTCCGGTGGCTCTGTTGGCCCAAACGACGCTGTCACATTTCGATTGGGCCGACGTGCTCGAGGCGGCCAGCGCCAAATTTCCCTCCATGTGGCGTCCGGGTCGGAGCGATCTGTGTTATGCCACCACCAATCGTCAATCGGCCCTGAAATCGATCGCCGATCGAGCCGACGCGATCATCGTGATCGGCTCGGCGAATTCATCCAACACCGTGGCGCTCGAAAAGGTGGCCAGGGCCAGTGGATGTCGGAACGTGTATCTCGTCAATTCGGTCGAAGAACTGCCCAACAACCTGAGCGGCATTGTCGGCGTGACGGCAGGGGCTTCCGCTCCTGAAGACCTTGTCCAGGAGGTCGTCCGGAGGCTCGCTCCACGCCGCGGCGTGGAAACGCTCCGGGTGACCGACGAAGATGAGTACTTTCCATTGCCGCGAGAACTGCGAGAAGCGGCTCCCGCGATCGCCGCGGCCGCCGCATTCGCGTTGGGAGCTCCTCCGCCAACGGATTCCGTCCTCCAGGCGGACCGTACGACGGCGGCCAGCGACGTCTTGCGGGAACTGCACATCGACCAGTAGACAGGCGCCCAAACGCCCGGACGGCAACCGCCGTCGGACGTCAGACGCCCGACTTACTTCTTCTTGAACATCGCCATAATTTTCTGCAAGAAACCACCCTTGGCGAGCCGTTGTACGTCGTCCATCACCGAGCCGTCCTTGTTTTGATCGAGCATGCCCGTGACCTTGCCCATCATGGCGCCCGCTCCCGCGCCTTGCCCCGCGCTGCCGCTTCCTCCGCCGCCCCCGCTCAGCAAACCTCCCAAGAGTGAACCGAGGCCTCCGCCGCCGCCACCCAACAGCCCGCCGAGCATGCCCGAAAGCCCAGAGGCCTGCACCCCTCCCGAGCTGGCGCCGGTCTTTCCGAGCGCCCCCATCACCAGCGGGCCGAGCATACCCATCAAGTTGCCGGCTTGATCGTGGGAGATTCCGGCTTCGTCGGCCACGGCAGCCTGCGCTTGGGACTGGTCACCGCCGAAGACCTTCCCCATGATCTGTGCTCCTGGACCACTCGATTGGCCACCTCCGAGGAATCCGCCCACATTGTCAAGCAAGCTGCCATCGTGGTCCTTATTGACGGCGTTGGCCAAGGCCGCGGCGCCCGCCGGATCATCGGCATTTTCTTTCATGCGACCAATGATCTTCGGGAGCGCCGCCCCAACCGCTTTCTGGGCTCCAGCCTCATCGGTGCCGAGCTGGCCGGCAATCTTTGACAGGGCATCTCCGCCCAGCGCCGATTGAAGGATATCTGCAAGACCGCTCATGGTTCTCCTCGTGTTCGCGCGCGACCGAATTCGGTCGCATCGCCGCGAGGCTCGCGGCGAGTTGTGACGCAATCTTAGTCGTTTTAGTAGTTGGCCCGAGCTTGGGCTCGATCAAACAGTTGCTGGAGTTGGACCTGCAACTGCGCGCTGAGTTCGTGTTGCTCTCGCCGTGACCGAGTCGGCTGTACCGCGATTGGCTGGCCGATGATTACGTGAATCTTCGCCGGACGAGGGAACCGATGCCCCGTACCCATGGCTCGCTCAGAGCCGCCGATCCCCACTGGAACAATTGGCACGCCAACCTTGGTGGCCATGTAGGCCGCCCCGTCGAACAACTCTTCGACGAGAGGACCCGACTGTCGCCGTCCTTCAGGGTAGACGACGACCGGATCGCCGGCGGCAAGGGCGTCGACACAGGCGCGCATGGACTCGCGGTCCGTAGTTCCTCGTTGCACTTTTATACCGCCCATCGCGTCAAAGAAAGCAGCCGAAAGTCGAAACTTCCACATGGCCGCTTTACCGAGAAAACGCAACCGGCGCTTGCATACTCCGGCCACAACCAAAGTGTCGACGTTACTCCGATGAACCGGCGACAAAATGAAGGCGCCTTCGACCGGCACGTTTTCGAGACCCTCGTATGAAGCTCGGAAATACAGTTTCGAAAAGCCTACGGCCAGACCGCGGACAAACCGGTACGCCAGCAAGCCGTCTCCACGCATTATCGGTTCTCCCAGGGCACGAGCGACACGATACGCGCAACGACATCATCGACCGTGATTCCGGTCGTGTCGATAACCACCGCCCCGACGGCGACTTGAAGCGGATCCACTTCGCGGTTGGAGTCGTTGTGGTCTCGCCAAACCAGGTCGGCCGTGACCGCGTCAAGCGATTGACCGGGCGCTTCGGAATGTCGGCGGCGGGCCCGTTCTCCGGCGCTGGCGGTGAGAAACACTTTGACCGGCGCGCTCGGGAGAACGACCGTCGCGATATCACGGCCCTCCAACACGCCCCCACCACGGCGCTTCGCCCACGCCCGTTGCTGGGCCACGAGCGCCTCACGAACCGATGCCACCGTGGCCACTTGGCTGGCCGCCCTCGACACGTCCGGCGTCCGAATCAGTTCGGTGACGTCCTCGCCCTCCAGCATTACCCTGTCGGAAATATCGAACCGCAGCCCCGAGGCGAACCGCCCGCTGTTTTCCAGAAATCCGCCGCCCCGAAGCCAGGCCAGCCCGACACAGCGGTACATCGCTCCGGTGTCGAGATAGGCCAGACCGGTTCGCGCCGCAAGGGCGCGAGCCACCGTCGTCTTACCCGAACCGAGCACCCCGTCGATGGCAATGGCCCGAAGGCTTCGGAGGCTCTCGAGCGTCTCCCAGAAATCCGGAAAGGTCTTGGCCACACACCTCGGATCGGCAATTCGGATGCCCTCAGAACCGATACCGAGCACCGCGAAGGCCATGGCCATGCGATGATCGCGGTAGGTCTCGACAGTTGCCGACTCTGGCTTTCCCGGATGCACGATATAACCGTCGGCCTCCTCGATCGCCTTGACCCCGCAACGGCGTAGCTCGGTGACGACGTTGGCGACGCGATCGGTTTCCTTCTGCCGGCTGAAGCCGATACCGGTCACCCGCGTTGGTGTCATGGCAAAGGGCGCCACGCAAGCCAGCGTCGGCGCGACATCTGAGCAGTCGCCCATATTGGTCTCAATTCCGCGCAGGGCGACTTCGGGGTCGCGATACACCTCGATGGCATCGTCATCCTTGTGCCCCCGCACTTCGCAGCCCATTGCCGCGAGCCGCTCGACGAAGGCCACATCGCCTTGCTTGGAGTGCCTCCCGAGGCCCTCGACCCGCACGCGCCCTCCGACCACGGCCGCCGCCGCGAACAAGTAGCTCGCGGCCGACGCGTCAGGCTCGATCGCGAAGGTGCCAGGTGTGTAGCTCTGCTGCGCCACGCTGAAGAAGCGGCCTTTGCGTTCGACAACGACTCCGGCCGCGGCCATGGCGTGAATGGTCAGATCGACATACGAACTCGAAACGAGATCGGTCGTGAGTTCGATCTCCATTCCACCCGAGAACGCCGGCGCCGACAGCAACAACCCGGAAAGAAACTGACTCGACACATTGCCCGGAAGTCGCACTACGCGGCCCGCCCGGCGGACCCCGCCGTGCACCACCAACGGAAGGCTGCCTCCTTCCACGCGCGCCCCCAGTTGGCCTAATGCGTCGATCAAATCGCCCATCGGCCGGGCCCGCATCTGGGGGTCGCCATCAATGGTGTACCGCCCGGGACCGACCGCTACGAGCGGCGTGATAAACCGAGCCGTAGTGCCGGACTGACGAACATTGAGCGTCGCATCGCGGCGAAACTGCCCATCACACCCGTCCAACTCGACCACGCGCGCGGCGCGGTCCACGCGCACCGCAACGCCTAGGGCCCTCACGCAATCGATCATGGCCTCCGTGTCGTCGGAGAACAACACGCCCTCGAGGGTTGAACGCCCGGGCGCGAGCGCAGCGATGACCAAATAGCGATTCGTATAGCTCTTCGAACCCGGCACGCGGACCGTGGCGTCGAGCGGCCACCGGAACGGGACAACCTCGTACGAAGTCATTGCCGAGGTCACATTCACGCGAGCCGATTGGCCGTGGGGCGAAACTTGCGGGCCATGAGGCCGCCCCGAAAGAGGTCGATCACGTCCGCGCCGACGACCATTACCAGCACGCCTTCGTCACCCTCCGTCGAGTGAGTCATTTCGACGTCGTAGATGTTGACCCCCAGCTCCGATGCGAGCGTCGTGATCTCGGCGATAAACCCGGGACGGTCAGGGATCGGGACTCGGACTTCACCCAGGTCTTCCGGCGGTGGTGCACCAATGGGCAAGTTGATTCGGGCGAGACGAGCCCGATCGAGAATCTTGCGCAAACCGGCTCGGTCATCGTCGGCGACGGTGGTTCGCATGCGCTCCAATCCCCCAATCAGCTGATCGAGCACCGACACGATTGCTGACCGGTTCTGCGTGCAGATATCGAGCCAGATAGCCGAATGCCCGGCAGCAATGCGGGTCATATCGCGAAATCCGCCCGCGGCCAGACGAAGCAAAGTTGCATTTTCGTTCGCACTGGTCGACGCCAAATCCATCAACGTGGCCGCCGTGAGATGGGGCACGTGCGAAACCATTGCCACGAGTTCGTCGTGGCGCGAAGGCTCAATCGAAATGACGGTAGCGCCAAGGCTCGACACCACTCCGTGCAGCCGAGAGTATGCAGCAGGATCGGTCGACGCGGTTGGCGTCAGCACCCACGTACGACCTTCGAACATGGTGGCGCTGGCACCGTCGATGCCCTCGAGTTCCGATCCGGCCATCGGATGACCGCCGACGAAGCGCGGGTGGTCGAGGGCCGCACAAATCGGCCCCTTCACGCTCCCGATATCGGTCACGATGCCCTGGGGGTTGCCAGCCAAGGCCGCCTTCGCCATGTCGGCCACCGACAGCACGGGCGTGCACACAAATGTGATCTCAGCCGAGTCGTCGGCGCCCAGGGCGTCGAACGCGCCAAGTTCGTGGCCCCGCTGCGCCCGACTCTCGTCCAAATCCGATCCGGTCACGTGCCAGCCCTGCGCCCGCAACGCCAGTGCCACCGACCCTCCCATAAGACCGGCGCCGACGACAGCGGCTCTCGGCGCGAAAACGGTGGACACGGGCGCCCACTCTAGGAGACGGCGTCAGTCGGCCGCGTTACTCCCAATTCTGCGCTCGCGGCGGGCATGATCGCGCTTCAGTTCGCGGGCGGTGATCTCGCGCGACGCGACCGACAACGCCCGCACTTCCTCGGCGGTGAGGCTCCGGCTGGCGCCGGGCGGTAGGGTCGAATCGCGCAGAGTGCCAATTCTCGTGCGCACCAACCGTTCGACCGGGTTGCCGACCTCGGCCAACATGCGGCGCACCTGTCGGTTTCGCCCTTCGTGTATCACGATCCTGACGATCCCCGCAGAAGGGGCACTCGCCTCCGCGGGAGCCGTCCACCCGTCCTCCAACTCGATGCCTTCGCGTAAGCGCCGCAGGGCCGAGCCGGACACGGCCCCCCGAACGTGCGCGAGATATTCCTTCTCGACCCCGAAACTCGGATGGGTGAGCCGATGCGTCAGCTCTCCGTCGTTGGTCAAGATCAACAGGCCTTCTGAGTCAGCGTCGAGGCGCCCGACCGGGTAGACCCTGGGCTCTCGAGGCACCAGATCAACCACGGTTGGGCGGCCGTGCGGATCGGACGCCGTACTGACCACACCCGCGGGCTTGTTCAGAACGTAGTGAACGAGACCGGCGGCCACGCCAACCGCCACCGCGTCGACCTCGACACGGTCCGCGGCGGGGTCGATACGGCGCCCGAGTTCGGCGACGTTCCCGTTCACCCGTACCCGCCCGCCAGAGATCAGCAACTCGCATGCCCTTCGACTCCCGAAGCCCGTCCGCGCCAACACTTTTTGGAGGCGTTCGCCGTCCGGCTCATGGGGGAGCCAATCAAAAAGCTCGCGGGACTGAGAATCGGTCACCGATTAACGCCCGTCGACCCCGAGGCCGGCTTCCAACGCCTCCATGATGTCGGCGCCCGGAACGAAGTCGGCCACCGGCGGCAGATCGGCCACCGAGTCGATGCCCAGATGTTCCAGAAACAGGCGCGTCGTACCGAACAAGACCGCCTGCCCCGGCCCCGGGTCATTTCCGACTTCGGCCACATAGCCGCGTTGGACCAGCGTGCGCATCACGCCGTCAACGTTCACCCCCCGGATAAGGGCCAACTGCGCGCGTGAGATGGGCTGCTTGTAGGCAACGATCGCCAACGTCTCCAACGCCGCCGCCGACAGCCGGGCGACGCGCACGTCGGTGATGAACCGTTCGACGTATGCGGCCATCGCGGGATGGGTCTGATAGCGGTAGCCGCCGGCCACTCGAGCCAGAACGAAACCTCGCGACTCGTCTTCATAGCTCTGCGCCAATTGGCCGCACAGCGCATCGACGTGGGCAATCGACATTTCGAGCACGTCGGCGAGTTCGCTCAACGGAACCGGTTCGTCAGCGACCAGTAGCACCGCTTCAAGGGCTCGAAGCCGCGGGTCTCGCTCCGCGTCCGGCTCATCCATCATAGGAATCCACTCCAACCAAGGCGTCTTGATCGGACACCGCGACCGACTCCGATTCCGGCCCATCGGGGCACCAGACCACGAGGAGGTCGCCGAAGGTATCGAATTGTTCCAGTTCCACCCAACCCTGCTTGTAGAGCTCGAGCAGAGCCAAAAAGTGCACGATGACCTCAATGCGGTGCTCACAAGAAGCGGTGAGCTCTCGCAATGACGACGAACCCGCACGAGCCAGCACCGACGCCACTATGTCGACGGTTTCGGCCACCGTCAACCGCACCGAAGTCACATGATCGAGCATCACCCTGGCGATTGGCTTGGGAGTCACTGAGCGAACCATCACGCAGCGGTACGCGTCGGCCAAGGCCATCGGCGTCACGCCAGCGAGAAGGTCGGGTAGCAACCGAGTGAACTGCTCGTCGGGCCCTACTGCCCGTGGGTACGAATGCGACCATCGCTCTAGGGAGCGGGCCAACATTCGGGCCGATTCTTTGAACGTGGCGCATTCCAGAAGCTTGGCCAACAATAAGTCGCGCTCCTCAAGCAGGCTCAAGTCTTCGTCGAGTTCGACCCCCTCGCGATCGGGCAGCAAGCGGCGCAGCTTGAGTTCGATGAGGGTGGCCGCGATCAATAGAAACTCCGTCGCCACCTCCAAGTCGAGTTGCTCCATGCGCTCGAGTTCGGCGATGTAGGCATCGACGATCGGAGCCAGGCTGATCTCATAGATGTCGAGTTGGTCTTTCGTGATCAAATGCAGCAGAAGGTCGAACGGCCCCTCGAAAACTGGGGTCGACACCTCATAAGCCACCCCGCCAGCCTACCGGCCCATCGTCGCCCCCCAAGACTTGCCCGTGAAAATCCAGTCCGCCGCGGTTGGTGTCACCCCTAACATGACGACGCTATGGCTCGCATTCTTTCTTGCATCCAGCCCACGGGCGATGTCCAGCTCGGTAACTACTTCGGGGCCATCCGCCGTTGGGTAGAAGACCAGACGCCCGAAAGTTTCCACGGGATCGTCGACCTGCACGCCCTGACGGTGCCGCGTGATCCGGTCGAAATGCGTGCGAAGACGTTGGAGTTGGCCCAGATCCTGTTGGCGTCTGGGCTCGACCCGACGTCGACCACGTTGTTCGTGCAGAGCCACGTCCATGAACACGCCGAACTCGGCTGGATCATGGGGTGTACGGCGGCGCTCGGCGAACTCGAACGCATGACTCAGTTCAAGGACAAGTCCGCTCGCCAAAGCGGGTTCATCTCCGGGGGCCTGCTGTTGTACCCCGCCCTCATGGCGGCCGACATTCTGCTCTACGACGCTGACGAAGTGCCCGTCGGAGATGATCAACGCCAGCACATCGAGTTGACCCGCGACGTCGCCGGGCGA
Organism: Acidimicrobiia bacterium; assembly: GCA_025359845.1. GTDB lineage: Bacteria > Actinomycetota > Acidimicrobiia > Acidimicrobiales > JANYDT01 > JANYDT01. The sequence goes on along the minus strand of JANYDT010000027.1, from coordinate 11,582 downwards.
TTCAACGCTCGCTACGGTGACACGTTCGTCGTGCCGAAGGCCACCATCGCCCGCGCCGGTGCTCGCATCATGGACCTCCAGAACCCGACCAACAAGATGTCGAAATCCGCCGATTCACCGCAAGGCACAGTGCTGGTGCTGGACGACCCAAAAGACATCGAACGCAAGATCAAGCGAGCGGTCACCGATACCGACAACGAGGTCCGTTACGACCCCGAAACGAAACCAGGGCTGGCCAACCTCTTGCAGATTCTCGCCGTGTGCACCGCCACCACCCCCGATGCCGTCGCCGGCCGGTACCAACAATATGGACCCCTCAAGGCCGATACCGCGGCCGCGTTGGTCGAGTACCTACGGCCCGTCCAGCGGCGCTTCGCCGAACTCGAATCCGACCCAAGCTACGTTCGCAAAGTCCTGTCCGACGGGGCTGACAAAGCCCAGTCCGTGGCCGCCGTTACCCTTGCCCGGGCCCGCAAAGCGCTGGGCCTCCTGGAGCGATAGCCGCCCCCACCGCGAATGGGCCGGCGAGCACTATCGAGCATCAACGAGCGAGTTTGGCTCGCGGATGGGCGGCGTCGTAGGCCACTCTCAGTCGGTCACCCGTGACCTTGGTATACACCTGAGTGGTCGTCAATGAGGCGTGACCGAGTAGTTCTTGGACGGTTCGGATGTCGGCGCCATGGTCGAGCATGTGGGTGGCGCAAGAGTGGCGAAGCACATGGGGCGACAACCGATCGGCGAGACCGACCGTATCGGCGTGACGGCGCACGATCATCCAAGCCCCTTGACGCGACAGCCGACCGCCGCGTTGGTTGAGGAAGACGGCGACAGCGTCATCTCGACGAGCCCATCGGGGCGGGACGAAGGCCCCCCGACCATCGCGTTCGAGCCAGGTCGACAACGCCTGGCGAGCCAAGCGACCGATCGGGACGATGCGCTCCTTCGCCCCTTTGCCGAACACCCGACCGATTGACTCGTTCAGATCAAGGTCGGCCAGCGAAAGCCCACACAACTCGGAGATTCGCATGCCCGTTCCGTACAACAGTTCAAGGATGGCCCGGTCGCGTCGGGCCGCGGCATCGGCGCCGGGCACCGCGTCGAGCAAACGGCCGACTTCCTCTTCGGTGAGTGCCTTAGGAATTCCTGAGGGGACTCTTGGAACAGCCACGTCGGCGGACGGGTCGCCGCTGGTCACGCCTTCATCGAGCAGGAATTGGTGCAACGTGCGGATTGCCACCATCGCCCGCGCTATCGACGCCGGCGCCCTCGCGCTGGCCCGTAAGAACGCGACGTAATCGTGCAAGTGGCCCTCTCGGACGCTCTCGATCGCCACATTCCGGAATCTTAAAAACTCGGTGTATGCGGCTAAATCCCGGCGGTAGGCGGCAATGGTGTTCTTTGCGCGCCCTCGCTCGACCGTCAGCCACGTCAAGAACTCCTCCATCGCCAGAGAAAGCTCAGGCATGGCGCTTCATCAGAGTTTAGGTTCGAAGGCGAGCTGCGGTCATCAACAGACCAATCACTGCCGCCGCGTTTTGGACCGATCCGTCGGCCACCCATGCCTCAGCTTCGGCTATCGGCACCCGTACCTCTTCAATATGATTCTCCTCCGGGCCTTGACGATCGGACGCGACCGACCGAAGACCACGGGCCAGGAAAATCACGATTTTTTCGTCAGAGAAGCCAGGCGAGTGGAGCGTTTCACAGAGACGTTCCAGCGAATCGGCCTCCAGGCCGACTTCTTCTCGGAGTTCGCGTCGAGCCGCTTCCTCCAAAAGCTCGCCCGGATGATCGAGTAATCCCGCTGGCATCTCGAGCAGAAATCGGTCCACCGTCGCTCGGTACTGGCGGATCATCACAACATGGCCGTCGTCGGTCACCGGAACCACTACGACGGCTCCTGGGTGGCGAACGATCTCTCGTCGAAACACCGTACCGTCAGGTGCTTCGAACGAGTCTTCCCAAAGCTCGATGACGTGGCCAGAAAACCGTCGTTCTCCACCTAGTCTTCGAAACTGCCCACTCATCCCGGCCTTCACCGCTGCCGAGAATGATCGACATCGGCGCTATCGAGGGCAGCGAGATCGATCAAATGCGGATTCCGCCCTTCTTCGCGTTCGAGGGCCGCACCGACGAGCTCGCGAAACAGGGGGTGCGGCCGATCCGGGCGCGACAAGAATTCGGGGTGACCTTGCGTACCCACCCAGAACGGATGATCCGGGAGTTCGATGAATTCCGCCAGCCGCCCGTCGGGCGAGGAACCGCTGAACACCAGCCCTGCCTCCTCCAGGCGCCGACGGTACCTAGGGTTGACCTCGTAGCGATGGCGATGACGTTCGTAAACGACAGACTCGTCGTAGGCCTTTGCGACTTGTGTCCCTGGTTCCAGGCGGGCCGGATAGAGGCCAAGGCGCATCGTGCCGCCCATGTCGACGATGTTGCGCTGCTCATCCATCAAGTCGATGACTCGATGCGGTGATGCAGGGTCGATTTCGCCCGAGTTGGCGCCCTCCAGCCCGGCCACATTGCGGGCGTACTCGATGGTCATGACTTGGAGGCCCAGACACAGTCCGAGGCACGGCACGTTCGTCGTTCGCGACCAGCCTGCCGCGGCAATCTTACCTTCGATACCCCGCTCGCCGAATCCGCCCGGAATCACAATACCATCGAGCTCGCTCATCCGGGCCGGACTCTTGGCCAGAAGATCGGGCACGAGTTCGGCTTGTATCCAATCCACGTCGACCCGGGCGCCGAAGTGGTAGCCCGCGTGTCGGAGAGATTCGACAACTGATAAATACGCATCCGGCAGAGAGATATATTTTCCGATGACGCCGACCCGAACTGAGGTATCGAGATGTTTGATCCGATGGACCAACGCCTCCCATTTGGTCAGGTCGATCGGATGCTGATTGCGATCGATGCGCAAGATGTCACACACATAAGTGTCGAGACCCTCTTCGTGCATTACCAGCGGGATCTCGTACAGGGTCTCGGCGTCGATCGCGCTGACCACCGCTTCGGGCGGCACGTCACAAAGATGGCTGATCTTGCGCTTCACGCCTAGCGAGAGGGAACGGTCGCTACGACAGACGATCACGTCGGGCTGTATGCCACGACCCCGAAGTTCGGTGACGGAGTGCTGCGTAGGCTTGGTCTTCTGTTCACCGGACGGACCGAGGTACGGGACGAGGGTGACGTGAACGTAACAAACGTTGTCGCGCCCGACATCTTTGCGGAACTGGCGAATCGCTTCGAGGAACGGAAGGATCTCGATGTCGCCGACAGTTCCGCCGACCTCAGTGATGACAACGTCAATGTCTTCCGTTGACAAGGCCCGGATTCGCCGCTTGATCTCGTCGGTGACGTGCGGGATCACTTGCACGGTCTTGCCGAGGTAATCCCCACGGCGTTCCATCGAGAGTATGGACTGGTAGATCGCTCCGGTCGTGGCGTTGGACGACCGGGACAAGTCGATGTCGATAAATCGTTCGTAGTGACCCAGATCGAGATCGGTTTCGCCGCCGTCGTAGGTGACGAACACCTCGCCGTGCTCGAACGGGTTCATCGTGCCGGGATCGACATTGAGATAGGGATCGAGCTTCTGCATCGTCACCCGCAGCCCCCGCTGCTTCAAGAGCCGACCGAGAGAACTCGCGGTCAGACCCTTGCCAAGTGAGCTGGTAACCCCTCCGGTTACGAAGATGTGCTTCGTCACGGGCTTTCACCATACCGCGCCTTTGTCGAGCCTGACGGATTTGGAGGGCCCAAAATGTGTGCGGACTGAACATCACACCGGTTTGGTTGGGGGTGCCCCGGTCGCTCCAGCGGCAATCGATTCGAGATAGACCGCCAATCGGTCGGCTTCCGCGCCCCAACTCGTCGTCGCGGCGAACGCCGCCCCCCGTTGCGCGAACCCCCTACGAGCACCCGGATCACGACACAGCGCCACGAGCGCCTCGGCAATCGCACCGGGCTCGCTAGGAGCCAGTTTGGCCACCTTAGGACCGACCAACCACGACGACCACGGTTCATTGTTGGTTACCAACGGCACGCCGCAGGCCATTATCTCAAGCGGCAGCAGACTAACGTTTGAATGCGACAGCACGAGGGCCACGTCGCTGCCGCGCACGACATCTGCAAGTTCTTCAGGCGTCACCACTCCGTGATCCTCGACCGGGAACGGGAGCGTGTAATTGCCCAGCCCCCATCCCGCAGTAACTACCGTCACATCAGGAATCTGGCGGATGAGGGCGTCAAGGGCCATGGCCCCGATCTCGAATCCGCGTCGGGGCGTGACCGGGCGGGCATAGAAGAACACCCGCAGTCCAGCCCGTCCATCGAACTCACCCGATGGACTGGCCCCCACCGTCGAGCCGATCGGCGGAGAAAAAATGGATCGATCGTAGGAAAAGCCGAGCGGAAAGGTTGACGCTCCGTAGCGTTGGGCCAATTCACCGGCCAACCAGGAACCCATGGTGATCGCCGGGAATCCGAACCGATACGTGCTCTCGGCCAGGGTCGCGGCACCTCCGGCCGGCCAGAACCACGGCTCGAAGTCCTGCACGAAATAGGCTCGCGTCTGAGCGCCTTGAAAGCTCCGCACGGGATACGCCGTCTGCCAACCGGTGGCCAAGGCCACACGGCAGGGCGGCAGTCCGTTCGTGCCCAGTGTGATTCGCGCCTTGGTGGGTGGGAACCATTCACGGATCTGTCGTTCGGCCTCACGCTCGTTGCGGGCTTGGCCCGGTCCGCTTAGGCAAATGTGGTTCGTCCACCCCCTGTCCTCCAGCAAGCCGACGAACCGAAACAGCGTGGTGTGCCCACCCGAGCCACGCCCGTAAGGGGGAATGAACCAAACCAGATCGACCCCGGGACCCGATCCGGGCTCGATGACCTTCGAATTCACAAACCCGAGGTCAGCCAGCGGGTCGTGGCGCGTCAGACCCCGGAAACGATGCCGCCGCTCGACAACCTTGCAGGCGGCGCCGCGAACGCCCTCGCGGCGCACCAGCTCCAGGGCCCGCCCGACCAAATTACCGATCATCAGGTGGCCGTCGCGATCACCGAAGACCGACTTGCAGTCGACGATCCAACGACAACCGGTCGCTAAACGCAGGCGGCAGCCGTTGCTCGTGCGAGCCCAAAAAGTGGCCTGACGCCTTCGCGAGGTGAAGGAGCGGGCGCATCGCCGTCGCCCACGGGGCTTTCCGCCAGTAACCGTGGGCCCGCGCCGCTCGGGCATCTCGGAGCGTGAAGCCCACGGTGGTTCGGGCGATGCCCAACAGGGTCGGAGCGAGCCGGTACCCAAAATGGCGGCGGAAAGAGCGACTTTCATCGAAGGCCCGCCGCAGCGTCTCGATCGGACCGAAATCGTGGGAGTGACTTACGACGGCGTCGTCGGCGTAGGCTCTTTTCCAACCCGCCTCGGTGACGGCTTTGGCCCAGGCCTGATCTTCGGCGAACGCAACATCGGGAAAGGGGATCTTCTCCCACACCGATCGACGGATGCACGCATTGTTCGACGAGAAAAAGTGCAGGTGTTGCCGATAACGCTCGTCGGTGTCGTAGCGAGCCCGGTCCGTCAGCCACGTCGTGGGCTCATCTCGAAAGCCGACGAAGTGCCGGTCCAGTTCATCGCCCACGTAGGGTGAGGCCCCTCTGTGGGCGATGTGTCGGCCGAACACGCCGGCGATGTCGGGGTGACCAAGCATCGGGGCTACGAGAGCTTCGAGCCACGTCGACGATTCGGGGATGGCGTCGTGTGTGATGAACGCGATGAACTCGCCCGAGGTCTCGGTCACACCCATATTGCGAGTGACGGCGTGGCCGAAGCTCTCAGGCGCAATCTCCAACAGTCGCCATCCCGGCCGCTCGGCCGCGAGTCGGAGGCGCTCCAAGCTCCCATCGGTGGAGCCCGAGTCGATCAACAGCACTTCGACAAACCCCGAAAAGTTCTGTTTTGCGACTCCATCGAGAACGTCAGCCAGAACGAGTCCGGCGTTCTTGACCGGCAACACCACGGAACAATCGAACGAGCTCCCGCCAACACGACCATCCATCGCCACATAGCGTAGTTTGTCGGCCTTGCCTCAGAAAGGAAACCCGCTCGTGACCAGTTCGGCGTCGTCAACAAGACCCTCAAACGAGCGATCGCACACCGATCAACGCTTCGCGTCCGCGGCGATGTTGGTCGAGTACATCACCCGGGCCGACGTTCTGAGCGGCGGCGACTCTTTTGCCGAACTCTACGGGCGTCCGCCCGGCGACCTCGTTTCTGACCGTGCCCTTGACGACCTCATCGAGGAGCTGAAACAAGATCACGCGTGGAAGCTCGGCTGTCGAGTCCTTGGCCTGCTCCAGCTGCGCTCCTTGCGAGGGCTTCCACCCTTCGGGACGTTTCCCGCAGACATGACGAGATTGTCGATGTTAAAGGCGATAGTTACGTCCCGAGCGTGGGCGATCGGCGTCCTTCTCTCGAAGAACTCCGCCTGATCCTGTGATCACACTGACCCTCGTAATCCCGCTGTATCGTCCCCCGCGAACCTTCTTGGAGGCCTTGCTCGATTCGCTCGACCGCCAAAGGCGCGAAGACTGCGAAGTAATCCTCGTCGCCGACGGAACGCTCGACGACGACGTCGCCTGGGTTCGGACTCGAACCCTCGACTCTTGGATCACCCTTATTGAACCGCCGCCCGACACTCCGAATCGCGGCATCAGCGCGACGTCCAATGCCGGCGCGGAGAGGGCGCGGGGCACTTTCGTCGGATTCGTCGACCAGGACGACGTGTTGGAGCCAGGTTGTCTGGACGCATATTGCGAAACAATTACGGCTGATCCTAGGGCGGATGTGCTGTATTGCGACGAGCAAACTATCGATGTCGATGGCAAAGTACAATCGACATTCCGTAAGCCCGACTGGAATCCTCCCCGACTAGAATGTCAGAACTACATTTGCCATCTCCTCGTGCTTCGCAAAGAGTTCTTTGAGCATTTAGGTGGCTTTCGTTCGGCGGTGGATTTTGCCCAAGATTGGGATCTTTGTCTGCGGGCATATGAGCAGAACGGACGGTTCATCCACATCCGACGCATCCTCTACAGCTGGCGAACCCACGCGGCCTCGACGGCCGGAGGTATCGTCAACAAGAGCGGAGTCCGAGATACCCAGCGTCGGGTTTTGGAGGAACATGTAGCCCGCTCTGGCCATCCCGGAATAGTCATCGATGCTTCGCCCTCCGAATACTTCTGGGTCTCTCGCCGATCGGTATCTCCCGTCTCGATCATCATCCCGACGCGCGCTTCGCCGATCCGGACTCCTGACGCCGTGCCGAAGTGGTTTCCGTCAATGGCCGAGCTTTGTGTACAGACGGTCCATGAGACCCTGGCTGGCCAGGAATATGAGGTGGTCGTCGTTCTCGATGAGGGGGCTCCGAAACATGCGGCGAAACGGCTCCGCGATCTCGGCTGTCGAATTGTGATGTTTCGGGAAGAGTTTAACTTCGCCCGAAAATGCAACGTTGGCGCGCAGGCCGCCGAGCACGACCTCCTGGTATTTCTGAATGATGATATTGTCTGCCAAACACCGGCGTGGACAGCAGAAATGGCGGCCGTCGCCGAACGTCGCGATATCGGCGCAGTGGGCGCTCGATTGTTGTTTCCCAGCGGTGCCGTTCAACACGCCGGCCATACGTTCGTCGGCTCGGGCGTCACCCACGCTTGTTACGGGCTCCCCGAGCTGACTTTCAACGGCCGTGATCTAGTCGACAGTGAGACTGTGGGGGTAACGGCCGCATGCATGATGACTCGCCGATCGGCTTTCGAGTCGGTTGGTGGCTTCAGCGAAGACTTCCCTGCGGCGTTCAATGACGTCGATCTCTGCCAAAAACTTCGAGTCATCGGGTTGCGGTGCATCAGTCTGGGTCGAGTCACGCATCTCCATTTTGAAAGCCAGACCCGCCACCCCGACACAAAACCGGAGGAGGTGCGGCTTCTGTACGCCCGTTGGGGTTCGCTTCTTCTCGATGACCCGTATCGAGGTTCAGGCGACGGGTTCGACTTCGACTTTGATCGACGTGAACGGGTTCCGATCGACCATGCGGCATCGGTGCTGGCCCAAATTCGTTCGCTCATCGACGCTAAGGCCCCCGAATCGTCGCGGCGAGCGCGGCAACGCGCCAATCTCGCGAATGGAGCCGGCTTGGCACCGTCCCGACCATAGCCCGGGGCCCGTCTCAGCGGAGGGCCCGCGAAGATCGTGTCAGACTTGAGCACGATGTCTCGCACCCGCCAGATGGTCTTGGCGCTCGGTACTGCACTCATCGTGTTCGGGTTGGGCGCCTACCACGCCAACTTCCGGGCCGACACCTACCAGTTCGGCAAACAGAACCCTTTCTGGGGTTTTGCCCTGCTCGCGTTGATGTATTGGATCGCAGCCTCGGTTCTCGGTATCCCAGACGAACCACGTGACTGGCAGCCCGCAGTCTTCACCAGTCTTCTGGCGGTGGCCCTCGCGACGGGGGCCTTCACCCTCCTTGGCCTTTTTCGGCCCGGCCTCCTCCCCCGTTTCGTGCTTACAACGGCGCCTATCGCCGTCGGCGTTTGGGATGTCGGATGCTGTGCATGGTCGCATCGCCAACGCCGAACGAATGATCGCGGCGACGTCGTGCTCGGTGTGCTCGGCCCCGACGAGGCCGGCTTTCTCAACAGTGAGGCCGCGCCCGGACTTGTCGATCCCGAAATTGCCTTTCGACTCGCCCGCGTCCTGAGGATCGAGGAGGTCACGTCGGCCGGTTTGACGGCCACCGCGAAGGCCGGCCAAGTCACCGTTATCGTGCTTTCCGACGAAGCCCAGCGTGACGAATCGGTGCTGCAGGCCGTTTCGGCGTTGCACGAAGAGGGCGTCCGCGTCCGGTCGCTCGAGGGATTCTGCGACGAGTGGTTGGGTAAATTGCCATTGAGTTCCCTCGGACGGATGGCGCTGCTCACCGACGTCAGCGAAGTCCATGGCGGGCCGTACTCACATTTGAAACGGGGCGTGGACATCGCCGCAGGGTTGGCCGGCGCTTTCGTCTGCGCGCTGGCCACTCCCGTCGTTTGGCTCGCCAATCGCTTCGCCAATCGCGGCCCCCTGGTGTTTCGTCAAACCCGAGTCGGGCGCGGCGGTGTCGAATTCGTGATGTACAAATTTCGCACAATGCGCGCCGACACGGTTGGTGAAGCGGTGGCATTGTGGACGGAGATCGACGACCCCCGAATCACGCCGTTCGGTCGGGTACTGAGGCGGACCCATCTCGACGAACTCCCCCAGTTCGTGAATATGTTACGGGGTGAATTATCCCTTGTTGGGCCCCGCCCCGAGCAGCCGCACTACGTGGCCGAATTGACCAGAAAACTGCCCTTCTACGGGCTGCGCCACATCGCCCAACCCGGCTTGACCGGCTGGGCGCAAGTGAAATATCGCTACGGGGCATCAGAACAAGACGCTTTCGAGAAGTTGCAATACGACTTGTATTACTTACGTCATCAAAGCGTGTCCTTGGACTTACGCGTCCTTTCTCGAACTTTGCGAAGCGTCCTTTTCGGACGGGGTCGATAGGGCCTTCCCCGCTCACCCTTACCCCCACGGGGTCGGCGGGAGGTCGAGGTCCCACCGGGCCAACGAGCCGAACACCGGCTTGAGTTGGGCGAACGCCGGGTCATCAGGCGCGATGGTGTACGACCATCGGAGAAACTTGCGAACCTCGACGATCGGGCCGTGAGCGAACCGGGCGCGTACGTCGGGCCGCTCTCGCCAAACGCGAATCAGTTCCCATTGCGCCGGGCGAACGCTGAACTGGGGGCGGGACCGCTCATCGGCGAGCGCCAAGAGGTACAGCGTGATGTCGACGTCTGCGCCCCCTCGGACGGGCTGATCGCGCAACCCAATTCGCCGGCTGACGTTTACGAACGCAGGGCGCCAACGCGACACGATCAAGGCTCCGTAATCGTTGGTGGCCAAAACCCAGCCCAAAAGGGATGCCAGTGGCGCTCCACCGTTGATAGCAGGAAAGGCTTGGATCAGATCGGCTCGTCCGCGCCAAAAGAAGACGAGTGCTTTTATGGCGTCACGGTCGTTCTTCGAAAGCCCGATACCGCCCCGGTGTAGAGCCGCGATTGTGCGTTGCGAAGCCGCTGAATCGGGAGCAGCGGCGACCGGCTCGGGGCCGGGCCACCGACGATTCGAGACGGTGGAAATGACGGTGACTGCGGCGAAGATGAGACAAGTGGCCACTACAAGGGGTCTGAGGAACCGCGGCGAACGCATCTCAAGAGCCTCCCCGCCGCCGCTCGAAAAGCACTGCGTCTCCTCGGCGTTCCACGATCGACACCCCTGCTCGGGCGGCGATCGCCGTAACGTAAGGTTCGCCGATCGCCAGCAAATATCGTTCGGTCGACCCGAGCGGCCAGGCCTCCCATCGCGTTGTGCGGTCGGCCATCGGCACCAGTCCAGTCGAAGGATCGACTCGCCGCCGAATGGACGTCCACCACACATGAAACGGGACCAGGTCACGCCCGACTATGGCGACCTGTTCGGGCGGGTACCGATGTCCCACGCGCTCGGCAAAAGCCAGTTGGCGCGGAGTCAGAATCGGATTATGGGCATTGCTTCGATAGGTCGGTTGTATAAGCAAACTGAGCGCAACCGCGACCGCTCCGAGCCCAATGAGGAGTTCTCTCCCCTCCGCGGGCTTGAGGTTCGGTTGCGGGCGGCCGAGGCAACACGCCGCCCCAAGCGAAGCGAGGACAACGACGAGCGGGGCCGCGGTGTAGGCGTTCTTGGCGATGCGGTAGTTATAGATAGGGATTCTGGTGGGAAAGCCGTGCCGTAACGAGATGAATGCCAAGGCTGTAAGTGCGGGGGCTAGTAGCGCCCCCATCACTGCGCCTGATCCAGCGTCGCCGCGCCGGGTCGAACGCAGTGCGACCAGCGCACCGACGACGGCCAGAATCAAGACCACGACCCCTCCGGATGTCCGCAACGTCAGATGCGCGACCTCCCCTTCCCCATGGCCGGCCAACGTCCGACGACTGAAATCAATCCGTCGTCCGATCACCACTGCGGCGCCCACCAGCGTCACGGCCGAAACGATCAGCAGTCCGAGCGCACGACGGGAGGGCCGCCACCGATATCGGTTTCGTTGGACGACCTGAGCGAACGCCACTCCAAACAGCATCATGGGCGCCAACGCAGCTTGGGATGGAAAGCACAAAATACCCGCCGCGCTCAGGAGCAACGCCGGAGGCAACCAAGCTCGTGCGGCGATGGAGTTGCTGCCAACCACGGCCACCATCACCGCCGCGACCAAGAAGGCCAGCCCCACCACTTGGGAGAAGAATTGATCCCACGACATCATGCCGATCGTGTATCGCCACGACATGAGGCTCACAACCGGGACAACGAGCGATGCGACCCACCGGCGCCCAAGGAGGCGGGCCACGATCGCCGCTTCAAACAGCCAAGACGAGAAGACTGCGCCCAATCCGACTACCCAGGTGGCCGACAATGCCGGCCACCTGAACACCCACATGAGCGTCGCCGCCACGAT
>JANYDT010000008.1 GCA_025359845.1 Acidimicrobiia bacterium | reverse complement strand
TTCGAACTCACCGTTCGCGGCGGCCATCCCGATTTTCTCGATCTCGAATGGCGGACAGCTCTCTCCGACTGGCGCAGCAACCGACTCGTCGACGTCGCCCGAGGTGTCTCCCGCCACGTTGTGCGGTTCATCGACTATTCGGGTGACGTCTACGCCGTCAAAGAATTACCCCACGGGCTGGCCCAGCACGAATACGACCTCCTGAGGGAGTTGGATAGCCGCGGTCTGCCTGTCGTGGAGGGCGTCGGGGTCGCCTGTCGGCCCGATCCTCTTGACGATGTACTGATCACCCGCCATCTCGCTTTTTCGCTCCCCTACCGGTATTTGTTCGCAGGGCGTAGCGTCGTCGATCTCCAGAACCGGATTCTTGATGCGCTAGCGGTGCTGTTAGTACGCCTGCACCTCGAAGGCTTCGCGTGGGGTGATTGTTCGTTATCGAATGCGTTGTTCCGCCGCGACGCGGGGGCGTTGTCGGCCTACCTTGTGGATGCCGAAACGGGGGTTTTTCGGCCTCAGCTCTCCGACGGGCAACGGGGCCACGACCTTGAGCTTACTGTCGAGAACGTCGGTGGCGAACTGCTGGATCTCCAAGCCGGCCGCGGGCTTCGTCCGGAAGCCGATCCGTTCGAAATCGCCCTCGACTTGCGCGAGCGCTACGAGAAGCTATGGACCGAACTCAGCCACGAGGAGGTCATGTCATTGCCCCACGATCGTCGTCGCCTCGATGCCCGTATCCAAAGGTTGCACGACTTGGGCTTCGACGTGGCTGAACTCACGGTTCGCTCCGATGCCGGCGGCACTCGGGTTCGGGTCATCCCCAAAGTGGTCGAACTCGGCCACCATCGGCGTCGGCTTCAGCAGCTCACGGGGCTCGACGTCGGCGAGAACCAGGCGCGACGTTTGCTCAACGACATCGACGGATTCGGCCATGAACTCCGCCAGACCGAGTCTCGTACGATTCCCGAGGCGTTTTTGGCATACCGATGGCTAACCGAGATCTACGCTCCGACCATCGAGGCCATTCCGGCTGAACTCCGCGATCGCCTCGATGAAGCCGAAGTCTTTCACCAGGTCCTTGAACACCGTTGGTTCCTGTCCGAAGATGCGCGACGCGACGTAGGTATGGCGGCCGCGGTGGTTGCGTACGTCAAGAACGTGTTACGGCACACGCCCGAAGAACTGGCGGTGCTGCCGGAAGGGCTCGGCGGCGGATGAATCCGAAGCCCGAGCCGCTCACGTTCGGCGCCCCGAACACGGTCATGAACGCGAAGCCGTCTTCGAGGTCACCGGCGCTCCCAAACAGTCTTTCGCCGGCACTCCGAGACGCACGAGCCCGGTCGCGGTGACGTCGATCAAAGCGTTAAGGTCGACGGAGAGAGCCGGGGCGAAAGACGAGAGGTCACCCTCGACCTTGGCGTGTTGCCGAAAGAGTCGGCCACCGAGGCCCGAGTCTTTGGCCGCGACATCGGCGGCGAGGCCATGAAGACCGAAATGAGCATTGTCGTAGTACGCAGCGTTGGCCTGCTTGGTCTTCCCGGCGTCGGCGAACGACAAGGCCTGACAGAGCGCGGGAAGGATTTTTCGATAATCGTTGCGCCCAACCGCCGGAGCCCCGACATCGTCTCGCTTGCCGCACGACGCGGCGCCGCCGGCCAACAAGGCGACCACCAAGACGGCGACCCCGGTTCGTGAAGTTCCCATGACCTCATCGTTTCACGCCAGACTGCCACCATGGTCCGGTCCGATTCCTTGTCCGCGACAAACTCGCGCGACGCCCTCCGCATCAGCACGGAGGTCGCCGACGCGCTCCACGACGGCCGACCCGTCGTGGCTCTCGAATCGACGATATTTTCGACGCTGGGACTCCCGGCGCCGGCCAACGCCGATGCCCTTCGGTTGTGCCTGGCCGCGGTACGTGCGGGTGGGTGCGTCCCCGCCCTAACTTGTGTGCTCGACGGGGTGGCGAGAGTTGGGGTCGATCCAAAGGATTACGACCGGGTCCTTTGCGGAAACACGAAGGTCGCCGAACGAGACCTTCCCGTCGCGATCGCTCGTGGCCTCGAAGTCGGCGTCACCACTGTCAGTGCTTCTCTGGCGTTGGCCGCCGTCGTCGGCATTTCCGTTCTCGCCACCGGTGGAATCGGCGGCGTCCACCGCGACGATCACCTAACCGGCGACGTCAGCGCCGATCTGGACGCATTGGCTCGACATCGCGTGTTGTGTGTCTGCGCGGGAGCGAAAGCCTTTCTTGACCTCGCCAAGACCTTGGAAATGCTCGACACCCTCGGCGTTCCCGTGCTCGGCTACGGCACCAATCGATTTCCCGCGTTCTACGTCCGCGACAGCGGCTGGCCCGTCCCTCACCGTGTCGATACCCCAAAAGAAGCCGCCGCCGTCCTTCGGGCCCGCTTCGCGCTCGGCCTTCCCGGCGGTGTTCTGGTCGCCAACCCCATTCCTGAATCAGCTGAGCTGCCGGCCCACGAGATCGATGTCGCGTTGACGGCTGCGATCACCGATGCCGCCGCGGCGGGCCTGCGCGGTGCCGAGGTCACGCCGTTCATTTTGCGTCGGATTGGCGAAGCGACGGCCGGCCGATCGGTGCCGGCCAACCTCGCCTTGGCCGAAGCGAATTCTCGACTGGCGGCCGAGATTGCGGCGGCCCTGAGCTGACCGCCAACGCGAACGAGGCCCACGACCCGGATGGGCTGGAGGGCCTCGTTCGTTCAGCGGAGGTTGGGGTTTACGCCCCGCCTTCGTTCAGGGTGACGGTGGCCGGGGCGAAGCCGGAGCCGATCACGTCGACGCCCGCCGCCTTCCACTCGTCAAGGGCCTTCTGCGCGTAGGTGTTGTCGTACGCCGTCGCGTCGGGAGCCTTGGTCAATACCGTCTTGCCCTCGGCGTTCTTGGTGTTCTGGGCCACCTGGACTGTCTGATCCCACAACGCCTTGTCAATGAGGCCGATACCGCCGGGCGAGGGCCATATCAGCTTGTTGATCTCGTTCATCTGCCAGGCCTGATGAGACTTGCCCAGCTTGGACCCTTTGGCCACGACGATGTCGACACACTTGGCCGCGTTGTCGCGACAAAAGATCCAGCCCTGCATTGAGCCTTTGATGAACTTGACAGTCTGATCTTGATAGGCCGCGTCCTTGAGCTTGTCGGTGTTCGCCCAAAGGGCATCTTGGAGCATGGCCGTACCTTGATCGTTCCAGTCGATCACGTTGAGCTGATCGGCGGTATGCAGCTTGCCCGTCTTCGGGTCCTTGGCCTCGAGCATCTGGGCGTATTCGTTGTAGCGCATGGCCTGGGCGGCGTCGATCTCACGCTTGAGTAGAGCCTGCATATCGAACTGCTGCTGGACGAGCGTCACATCTTTGGAGGGATCGATCGCCGCTTTCGTCATACCGGCGAACAGTTCGTACTCGTTGCCGAAGCCCCAATTGCCGACCTTTTTGCCCTTGAGATCCGCCGGACCGGTGATGTTGGAGTCTTTCCAGCTCACCTGCAGGGTGCCGGACCGCTGAAAGATCTGGGCTACATCAGTGATGTTGGCGCCACCTTCACGCGACGCTAGGGCCTTCGGAACCCACGAGACGGCGTAGTCGACGTTGCCTTGAGCAAGTTCGTTCTGGGGGACGATGTCGACACCGCCCTCCTTGATCTCCACATCGAGACCCAGCGCCTTGTAGAAGCCCTGGTCGACTGCGGCGAAATAGCCGGCGAATTGAGCTTGCGTGACCCACTGCAATTGAAGCTTCACTTTTTTGAGGTTTGCGCCCGCGCTGGCCGCCCCGGCGACAGTGGTCTCAGGCGCTGCGGCCGCAGCGGCCGCGGTGGTTTCGGGTGCGGCGACCGAAGTCTCGGGTGCCGCCACTGTCGTCTCGGCGGCGGCGACCGAAGTCTCTGCCGCGACAGTCGTATCGGCGGCCTTCTTCTTATCGCTCCCGCAGCCGGCGGCCACCAGAGCCAGGGCACCTATCACGACGACCCCACGCATCACTCTTCTTGTCTTCAAGTCCATCTCCTTGGTTGTTGGTTATTGGTGCTGTTAGATCGTGACAAAGGTTTAGTCGCTTCGTCGGCGTCGCCACGGCATCGCCACCCGCTCCACCGCCGTAACCACTGAGTAGAATCCGATTCCGAGGGCGCACGCGCCCGCAATGTACGCCCAGCCACGAGCCGTCGCCGAACTCTTCATGGCCGACGTCACCCGTGAACCCAGGCCGTTTTGCAGGCCGCCGAAGTACTCGACGACGATGGCCGCAATGACGGCCAGAGACGCCGCGAGTTTGAGTCCTGTCATCAGAAACGGCAAGGCGTTCGGCATCCGCAGCTTCCATAGTACGGAGGCGTCGCTGGCCGCGTAACTACGCAACAGTTCTTCGTGCGTCGCCTCGGTCTGGGTGAGCCCGTTCACGACGTTCAAAAAAATAGGGAAAAACACGACGATGGCCACCACCGCTCGTCGAGGAATAGCGCTGGTGGTGCCGAAGAGGTTGTAAAAGATCGGGCCGATCGCCACGATTGGCATGGTATTCAGGGCTGCCGATAAGGGCGTGATTGCATCGCGCAGCGCCACGAAGCGCTGGGCGACCAACGCCATGACGACGCCGGCAATGACCCCCAGCACCAGTCCGATGAGCGCGTTCGTGCCGGTGTTGCTTGTCACGTGCAAAATCCCGCTGCGGTTCTCGCGAAGTTCTCGCCAGATTCGTGACGGCGGCGGTAGGAGAAACAGTTTGATCTTGCGCCAGCGCACAAACCCTTCCCATGTCAGCAGAACCAGCACGCCCCACGCCCCCGGCGCGATCAGCTGTCGCAGCCGTCTGCTCACCGGTCGTCAACTCCGCGGGGTGCGCCGGCCCCAATGCCCCTCAAGGCTTCGCGCACTTCGGTGACCTTCTTGAAGAACTGGGGCTGCTCACGCATGTCGTCGGTCCTGGCCCCGAGATCGACGTCAACGACCTTCACGATACGGCCGGGACGGGGTGACATCACCACTACGCGGTCGGAGAGATACACCGCTTCGGGAATCGAGTGGGTGACGAACACGACAGTCTTTTGGGTTGCCGCACAAATACGGGTCAGTTCCGCCTGCATGTGTTCGCGTGTCATTTCATCAAGCGCACCAAAAGGTTCGTCCATGAGCAGCAATGGCGGGTCGGCCGCCAGGGCTCGGGCAATGGCCACCCGCTGCTGCATGCCCCCCGACAGTTCCCATGGGTAGTGCTCGGCAAAGTCGGGCAATTTTACGAGTTCGAGCATGGCCAGCGCCCGGGTCCGGCGTTCGGCTTTGCCCATTCTTCGCAGTTCCAACGGCAATTCGACATTGCGCACGACCTTGCGCCAATCGAATAGTCCCGCCGCCTGAAAAGCCATGCCGTAGTCCTGATCGGCGCGGGCCTGAGCCGCCGGTTTGCCGTTGACGCTGAGGGTTCCGCCCGTCGGCGGGGTGAGATCAGCGATCACTCGCAGCAACGTCGACTTGCCGCAGCCGGACGGTCCGATCAGTGACACGAACGTTCCCGCTGACACCTTCAAGTCGATCTCGAGGAGGGCGTCGACCTGATTGGCCCGGCCCGGATTGAACACTTTGGAGAGGCCCGACATGGCCACGACATCGGTCACGGGTGCAATCCCGGAGCGGCCCGATTGCGCATCAGGAGCTTCTCCAAAGCCTTGATCAACCCAACGGTCACGAGGCCCAGAAGGGCGGCACCGATGAACGCCGTGTAGACCTGCGCCGGATCGCCGCTGGCGCGCTGGAAATAGTCGAGGATGAGACGACCGACGCCGCCCTTGGCCCCGATCGAAATTTCCGAGACGATCGCGCCCACGATCGAGGATGCGGCCGCAAGCTGCAGGGCCGGAATCAAATACGGAACGGCCGCCGGAAGCCGCAGCTTCCACAGGGTCTGACCCCATGAAGCGGCGTAGCTGCGCATCAGGTCCTCGTGATGGGCCTGGGGCGATTGCAGACCGCGCAAGGCGCCGACGGCGACAGGAAAGAAGGAGAGGTAGGCGGCCATCGCCGCAACACTCATCCACGGCCGCCAATGCAACGATCCGATGCGCAGTCCGCCGCCCCATCCCGAGATTAGGGGGGCCAACGCGATCAGGGGAACGGTCTGCGACAACACGATGTAAGGCAGCCACGCTCGCTCGAGCAGCCGAAAACGCTCCATCACGACGGCTAAGAGCAAGCCGATCATGGCGCCGAGGGCCAGCCCGACGACGGCCACCCGAAACGTGTACCAGCTGCCGCTGATGACCGCCTGAAGCACCGTGCCGGGGCGATCTCGCACCTCCGGTTGCAAGAAACGCCGACCTATCGTCAACAGGTGCGGCATCGAGGCGTCATCGGCGTGAGCCGGGAAATGCCATGGCCCAAGTTTGCCGTCGATGGCCTTGTACAACTCCCAGGTCGCCGCCATGGCCACGAAGCCCGAGAGGCCGAGCGCAATGCGTTTCACGCCCCCTGCCTTCACGTCCCCTGCCTTCACGCTTTCGCCACGACGGCCCGCCGAAGTTCGGCCATGATCGACTCGTAAGCCAAAAGCGTCGCCTCCTGCCCGTCATGTTGAAGATAGATGTCGAATTGGTCGACCCCCAGCGACGCCAGCTCCTCGAGACGTTCAACATGGTGTTCGGGGCGCCCCAAGATACAGAAACGGTCAATGACCTCGTCGGGCACAAAATCGGTGTGGGGGTTGCCGGCCTTACCGTGTTGGTTGTAGTCGTAGCCCGACTTGGCCTTGATGTAATCCGTCAACGCCGCAGGAATAGCCATCGCGCCGTCGCTGCCGTAGCGGCTGACGATATCGCTGACGTGGTTGCCGACCATACCCCCGAACCAGCGCACCTGGTCGCGTTGGTGGCCGAGATCGTCGCCGACATAGGCCGGTGCGGCCACGCAGATCTTCACCGCGGCAGGGTCGCGGCCGGACCGCTCCGCCGCTTGTCGTACGGCGGCAACGGTCCAGCGCACGATGTCGGGGTCGGCCAGCTGCAGAATGAACCCATCGCCCACCTGCCCCGCTAGTTCGAGAGCTTTCGGACCGTAGGCGGCAACCCATACGTCAAGGCGACTCTTCGTACCCCACGGAAACTGAAGGCGGCTTTCTCGGTAGTCGACGGCGCGGCCGTTGGCCAGCTCTCGGATGACATGAATAGCGTCTCGCAGCGTGGCCAGCGTGGTCGGCTTACCATTCGTGACCCGTACTGCCGAGTCGCCCCGGCCGATCCCGCAAATGGTGCGGTTGCCATACATTTCGTTGAGGGTGGCGAAGAGACTCGCCGTAACCGTCCAATCTCGCGTGGATGGATTGGTGACCATCGGCCCCACCATGATCTTGCGGGTCTGGGCCAATATCTGACTGTAGATGACGAACGGCTCCTCCCATAACAGGTGGGAGTCGAATGTCCATACGTAGCCGAAGCCGAGATTTTCGGCTCGTTTGGCCAGTTCAATAACCCGCGACGCCGGCGGGTTGGTTTGTAAAACAATGCCGAATTCCACGTAATTCCGATCAGACCAGGTATTGGGACAGGCTGCGCTTCAGATATGAGCCTTGCCCTTTGGTGCCGACATACTGCTTGTTTTCGATCACAATACGACCTCGACTCATAACCAGATCGCAGCGACCATCGATCACTTCACCCTCGTACGCGGAGTAGTCGACCGCCATATGGTGCATCTCGACGCCCAGCGTCTGGCGGGCATTCGGGTCGTAAATGACGATGTCGGCATCGGCGCCGGGGGCGATGACCCCCTTCTTCGGATAGAGCCCGAACAGCCGCGCCGGCGTCGTTGCCGCCACTTCTACCCATCGCGCCAGGGAGATGTGCTTGTCGACTACACCTTGGTAGAGAAGATCCATTCGATGCTCGACACCGGCCATGCCGTTGGGAATCTTCGAGAAATCCCCGATACCCATTGCCTTTTGCTCCTTGAAACAGAAAGGGCAGTGATCGGTCGACACCACCGATAAATCGTTCATACGAATGCCCCGCCAGAGTTCGGCCTGATGCTCTCTGTGTCGCAACGGCGTCGAACATACGAAGTTTGCGCCCTCGAAGCCGTCCATACCGGGACGGGTGAGATCGTCTATCGAGCGGTAGAGGTACTGCGGGCAAGTCTCCGCGAACACGTTCTGGCCGCGGTCGCGAGCGATAACGACCTGCTCGAGAGCCTCCTTGGCCGAGAGATGCACGACATAGACGGGCGAGCCCGCGACCTTGGCGATCTGGATGCACCGATGCGTGGCTTCGGCCTCCATCGCTTCTGGTCGGCTGATGGAATGATAGTAAGGAGCCGTCTCGCCGCGACCGACATGATCTTTGATGATCTCATCGATAACGATGCCGTTTTCGCAGTGCATCATGATCATCGAGCCGATCTGACCGGCCTTCTGCATGGCCCGAAAGATCTCACCGTCGGTCGAATAGAGCACGCCGGGGTAGGCGGTGAAGAGCTTGAAACTGGTGATGCCTTCGCCGTGCAACACGTCCATCTCTTTCAGCGTGATCTCATTGACGTCGGCCATGATCATGTGGAAGCCGTAGTCGATGGCGCAGTTGCCGCCCGCCTTTTGGTGCCACAAATCGAGGGCGGCCTGGAGCGATTCACCCTTCTTCTGGACGGCGAAGTCGAGGATCGTGGTCGTGCCTCCCCATGCTGCGGCCCGGCTCCCGGTCTCGAACGTATCCGAACTCATGGTGCCGCCGAACGGCATCTCCATATGGGTGTGCACGTCGATGCCCCCCGGAATCACGAACTTGCCAACCGCATCGATCACGTGTGATCCACTGGCGGCGGCGGACGCGTGGTCGGACGAGTCGGGCGCCAGTAGCGCGGCAATCCGCTCTCCGTCGACGACAACAGTCAGTTCGTGTGCACCCGTCGCGGTAATAACGGTGCCGTTGGTGATAACGATGCGGGCCATGGGTTGAACTCCTTTGGGGTAATGCCCGCGAGGCCCGACCGGGGCCTGGCGATCGCGGGTGCGGCTACGTGATGTCGACTTGCTTGATCATGTCCTTGGTCCGACGAACACGCGCCGGCTCATCGCATCGCCTCGAACACGGCGGCCAGGGCGACCATGGCTTCGTTGGCTTCGTCTTCGGTGAGCGACATCGGCGGCGCCAGACGCAAGACGTTGCCCGACAATCCGCCCTTGCCAATAAGCAGACCGCGTTGGCGGGCGGCTTCGAGGACAGCCGAAGCGGCGGCGGCGTCCGGCTCGAGGGTGCCGGGCTTCACCAGTTCGACCCCCGCCATGAGCCCCTTGCCGCGGACCTCGGCGATCATCGGGGTCTCATTGGAAATGTCATGGAGCCGGTTGAGGATGAGGTTGCCCACCTTCACCGCGTTGGTCTGTAGGTCGTGGTCGAGCAGATACTGAAGGGTCGCCAGCGCCCCTGCCGAAGCCAACGGATTACCGCCGAAGGTTGAGATGTGATTGCCCTTCACACTGTTCATCACGTCCGCTCGGGCGACGACTCCGCCCATGGCGAGCCCGTTACCGACCCCTTTCGCGAAGGTGAGCATATCGGGCACGAACCCGTGGGCCTGATACCCCCAAAAGTGTTCACCCGTGCGGCCCCAACCGGTTTGCACCTCATCGGAGATGAACAGCACCCCAGACTCGTCGAGCACCTCTTTGAAGGCCCCGAAAAAGCCGTCGGGCGGGCTGATGAAACCGCCCACACCTTGGATGGGCTCCGCGATCATGGCGGCCACGTTGGAGCCCACCATCGACAACACGTCACGCAGATCGGCCACGCACGCGGCAATGTATTCATCGTCGGGGAGATGCCCGAACGGACTGCGCAACCGGTAACCGCCGTGTACGAACGAGACCTGGAAAGGCGACAGCGCAGAAGACTTCCAAGCCGCAATGTTGGTGATCGGCATTGTCGAAAACGACCCGCCGTGATAGCTGCCCCGCAGGCTCAGCACTTGGTTCGAACCCCGGTATGACGTGGCCAACAACAGAGCGGCGTCGTTGGCCTCGCTGCCCGAATTGGCAAAGAACACCCGGGCGTCGGGGATTTCTGACAGCTCCGCGATCTTCTCGGCCAATTCGATCATGGGCTCGATCAGATACAGCGTGCTGGTGTGAAGCATCTTGGCCGCCTGCTCTTTGATGGCTTCGACCACTTCAGGCACGGCGTGGCCGACCATTGTGGTGAGAATGCCTCCGAAGAGATCGAGGTACCGGTTACCCTCGGCGTCCCAAACGTGGCGACCTTCGCCCCGCACAATCGAGATCGGATTCTCGTAGTACAGGGCGACCCACGAAGGAATGACTTTGCGGTGGCGGGCCAAAAGATCAGCGTGCAAGCTCGGACTCATGCGGGCGTCCTCATGCCTCGGCCACGGTGGCGTACATATCGGGGCGCCGGTCGCGATAGAACTGCCACTGGTTGCGCACCTCGTTCAACAGATCCATGTCGAGATCACGCACAATCAGATCCTCCTCGGTCGTCGACGCCACCTCACCGATCATCTGCCCCCGAGGGCTCACGAAGTAGCTCTGTCCGTAGAAGTCGTTGTCGCCGAGGGGCTCGACGCCGACCCGATTGATCGCCCCGATGTAATACTCGTTGGCCACCGCGCTGGCCGGCTGCTCCAATTGCCAAAGGTAGGCACTGAGCCCGCGAGACGTGGCCGACGGGTTGAACACGATGCGGGCCCCCGCCAGGCCTAGAGCCCGCCAACCTTCAGGAAAATGACGGTCGTAACAGATGTACACGCCAATCTTGCCGACCGCAGTGTTGAAAACCGGGAAGCCGAGGTTGCCGGGCCGGAAATAGAACTTCTCCCAAAACCCCTTCACTTGGGGAATGTGGGTCTTGCGGTACTTACCAAGGTACGTCCCGTCCGCGTCGATCACCGCCGCCGTATTATAAAAGATTCCGGGGTGCTCGACCTCGTACATCGGAACCACCAGCACCATGTTCGTCTCGCGCGCCAGCTGGCACATACGCTGCACCGTTGGTCCGTCAGGAATATCCTCGGTGTACTCGTAGTACTGGGCGTCTTGCACCTGACAGAAGTAGGGCCCGTAGAACAGTTCCTGAAAGCACATGACTTGCGCCCCCTGGCTTGCCGCCTCGCGGGCGTAGTCGACGTGCAGATCGATCATGGACTCTTTGTCGCCCGTCCATTTCGTCTGGACCAGCGCGGCACGAACGATATTGGCCATGACCGTGAAGTTAGCCTTTCAGACGAGGGTGAGTGGGTCGGCATACGTCTCGCCCATCGCCTCCGCCACGGCGGGATGGGTCACCTGGTGATTCACGATGTTGACCCCGTGACGTAAAGCGGCGTCGCGCTCGACCGCCTTGGCGATTCCGTAACTGGCGAGTTCGGCCACATAGGGGAGCGTGGCATTGGTGAGCGCGTAAGTCGACGAGAAGGGGACGGCGCCAGGCACGTTGCCGACGGCATAGTGGATCACGCCGCCCACCTCATAGGTCGGGCCCTTGTGCGTGGTCTCACGGATGCCTTCGATGCAACCCCCTTGATCGATGGCGATGTCGACGATCACCGACCCCCGCTTCATGGCGCTGATCATGTCGGAGGTGACGACCTTGGGCGCTTTCGCGCCGGTCACCAAGACGGCGCCGATCACCAGATCGGCCTCGGCTACGGCCCGTTCCACCGCCCCGCGGTTCGATGTGACCGTGGAGATGCGCCCTTTGTGGATCTGGTCGACGAATCGGAGGCGATCAATGTTCTTGTCGAGCAGGATGACTTCGGCCTCCATGCCCGCGGCAATCCACGCCGCGTTCCAGCCCACGTTGCCGGCGCCGATCACCACGACTCGGGCCGGTCGAACGCCTGGCGCCCCGCCCATCAGCACTCCCCGACCGCCGTTGGTGCGCTCCAGGTAGTGGGCCCCGATCTGGGTGGCCATGCGTCCCGCCACCTCACTCATGGGGGCCAGGAGAGGCAAGCTGCCGTTCGCCGTCTCGACAGTCTCGTAGGCGACCGCGGTGCAGCCGCTGGCCAGGAGGGCTTTGCCCACTTCGGGATAAGCAGCCAAATGGAGGTACGTGAACAGGATCTGTCCGGCCCGGAGATGGCGATATTCCGCCGTCTGCGGCTCCTTCACTTTTACGACCATGTCGGCTCCCCAGGCGTCGTCGACCGCCACCATTCGGGCTCCGGCCGTGGTGAATTCCGCGTCACCGATCGCCGAGCCGTCCCCGGCGCCGGCCTCGATGACCACGTCATGACCGTGGGCGGTCAGCTCCCGCACCCCGTCGGGGGTTATGGCGACCCGGTTCTCGCCTGTCTTGATCTCGGCCGGTATCCCGATACGCATGCCCCAGTCTCGACCCTTCCCCGCCCGAACACAAGCTCGGTGGGGCGTTGGGAGCGTCGGACCGGCGCACAAATGACCGATATAGGGGATGATACTTTCGGCCGGGAGATGAATGCACTGTGGTATACACAGGGCATGACACGATCAACGCAATTGGCAGTACGACTACCAGCGGACCGGATTCAGGCGCTCGATGATGCGATCCTGGCCGGTGACGTCGAGAACAGGAGTGCCGCAATCGTGGGGGCCCTCGATGAGTGGATCGAACGACGCCGCCGTCGCCTCATCGGCGAGGCGATCGTCACCGAATACACCCGCCTGCCCCAACAGGACGCCGAAGTCGGTTGGGTCCGAAAGGCCTCGCAGGCATCGATCGCCGCCGAACCATGGTGAAAAGGCTGCGCCTGGAGATTCCTCGTCAAGGCGACATCTATTGGGCCTCAGGAAGCGCCGGTCGCCGCCCCTACATGATCATTACTCGAACTGAGGCCATTCCCGTTCTCACTTCCATCGTCGTCGCTCCGATTACTCGTACCATTCGCCATCTTCCGCAGTGCATCTCCCTCACCGAAGAGGACGGAATGCCAACTGAGTGTGTCGCAACCTTCGACAGTCTCACCGTCTTCGACGCCCGCCTCCTTGACGAGCGCATTACCAGCCTTGCCCCCCATCGTATGCACGAGATCTGCGACGCCCTTGCCGCGCTGGCCGACTGCTGATCTTCAGGATGTAGTCAGCACCCTCAAGGAACCCGCGCGCCAATGGTCACGGTCGCGGCTCGAGTGTTTAGCCAACCGCCCCGAAGCGCGTGTCAGACCGCGCCCGCGGAATCAGTCTTCTGCGGGAAGGATCTCACTCACCCGAAGCGTGAGTTCGAGTTCGGACACGGTGAGTTCGTCGTCGGGACCGAACACCTGCTCGTTGCGATACTTCTTGGTGTGCGGGTCGGGGTCGGTGAAAACCTCGAGCCGGCGGCGATTGAGGTCAACAATCCAAAGATTGCGGATGCCGGCCGCCGCGTAGTCGGCCACCGACGCTTTGTCGTGACGGTAACTAGATTGGGCGACCTCAATCACGAGCGAGACGTCTGGCGGGGCCGGGTGACTGTGGCGGTACCGGTGCGCTCGGGCGATCGCCACAACGATATCGGGCTGCGGCTCGTCGTCGAGGCCGAGGGCAATCGGGTCTTGAACGCGGATGTACCAGCGTCCGGGTTGGAGCCTTCGATACAGCGTCTCGGCAGCAACCGTTACGTGAAATGTATGTTCCGGACCAATCGGCGACATCTCCACCACCTCTCCGTGGCGAAGCATGACCCGCTTCTTGTCGAGAGCGCCCGTCTCGACCCATGCACGCCACTCCTCCCCGGTGATCCGGTGGCGTGCGAGGGTCTCTGACATGAAGGCAAGCTTAAGCGGCGGAGACCTCTACGGCTCGGAAGCCTCGGCCTCGTGACCCGGGGCCCCGCCGCGGGCGGCTAGCTCAGCTTCAGCCAGCGCGGCGTTTTCGGCGGCTTCACGAGCCTCGTTGGCCTGATACTCGGCCAGCCATGCGGCCTGCGCTTCGTTATCGGGCGTGAAGTCTTCGGTGGAGTAATTCGTACCGATGAAGTTGCCCTGCTCGTCGTAAGCGTGCTCACCGAAATGCTCTTGATATTCGGCGGCCACGATGCCACCCTCGGCGGCCTGCTTGATCGACAAGCTGATACGGCGGCGTTGAAGATCGAGATCGATGATCTTGACCCACAGTTCTTCGCCCGGAGCCACAACCTGCTCGGGGTTTTCGACGTGCTGGGCCGACATCTCGGAGATGTGCACAAGACCCTCGATGCCTTCGGCCACTTGGACGAATGCGCCGAACGGGACGAGCTTGGTAACCCTGCCGTAGACCAGCTCGCCGACACGGTGGGCGTTGGCGAACTCCTGCCACGGATCGACTTGGGTGGCCTTTAGCGAAAGGCTGATGCGCTCCCGGTCATGGTCAACTTCAAGAACCTGGACGGTGATCTTGTCGCCGACGGTGACGACCGAAGACGGATGATCGACATGCTTCCACGACAGTTCGGACACGTGCACGAGGCCGTCCATACCGCCGAGGTCGACGAAAGCACCGAAGTTGACGACGCTCGACACGACGCCCTCTCGGATCTCGCCCGGCTTGAGGTTGAACAGGAACTCTTCGCGCTGTTCTTTCTGCGTCTCTTCGAGCCACGCCCGCCGAGACAGCACCACGTTGTTGCGGTTCTTGTCGAGTTCGATGATTTTGGTCTCGACCTCTTTGCCAACATAAGGGAGCAGGTCGCGCACCCGGCGCAGCTCGACCAGGGACGCCGGGAGGAAACCCCGGAGACCGATGTCGACGATCAGGCCACCCTTGACCACTTCGATGACCATGCCCTTGACCACGCCATTGGCCTCCTTGATCTGCTCGATGGAGCCCCAGGCCCGTTCGTATTGGGCCCGCTTCTTCGACAGGATCAGGCGTCCCTCTTTGTCTTCTTTCTGAAGAACCAGAGCTTCGATTTCTTGACCGAGACTAACTACCTCGGACGGGTCGACATCATGGCGGATCGACAGTTCCCGACTCGGGATCACGCCTTCTGACTTGAAACCGATGTCAAGCAGGACTTCGTCTTTGTCGATCTTGACGACGATGCCTTTGACGATGTCACCATCGTCGAACTCAACGATGGTGCCGGCGATGTAGTCAGCGAAGCTGCCGCCCAGGTCGTCGAAGGTGACGCGACGGGGAATGTAGTTACCCGCTTCGTCGAAGGTGCCAAAGGCGGGGGACTCGAGAACAGAGGTCATGAACTACCTGCTCGCAGCATTGGGACCCGGATCGGAGGCGAGCAAGCCGAAGACCGAGGCGATCAATTCCGATCGCAGGTCGACGACTCTAGTCGTTGGTAAGGCGGGCCCAAAACCCACCTTCGGGCGCTCTACGGCCGATAAAAGCCTTCGCGTCGGGCGTATCGTTGCGCCCTGGCCGCGTCGTACTCCTCGGCGTCGAAATCCGTACCGACTTGGCATTGCAGAATCTCTCCGCCGCTCGGGAGCGTGGAGCGATCGACATGGCGGGCCGGGTCCCAGAGGTGCGAACGGAGGAACGCCTTCGAACATTGGGTGTACGCCTCTTCAATCTCGACCAAGATCGCGAGGCGGGGCACTTGGCCCTCGAACGCACACGGCGTGAGGAGATCAAGATCGGTCGTCAGCACCGCCCGACCATTGACGCGAAAGGTGTCGGTGACGCCTGGCACGACGAAAAGAAGGCCGACGTGGGGGTTCAGCAAGATATTGCGCAAAGAATCGGCGATCTTGTTGCCGGGCCGATCAGGGAGAAGCAAGGTACGGTCGTCGAGGATGCGCACGAACCCGGCGGGGTCGCCTCGGGGGCTCACGTCGCAGCGCCCATCGGGGTCAGACGTGGCCAAGCACAGAAAAGGCGACAGCTCGATGAACTTGCGGGTGAGCGGATTGAGGCGGTCGGCGATCTTGGCGAGCACCAGCTCGACCGGCACCCCGATGAGCGCCCGTAGTTCGGCCTCGGTACCAATGACGTGCTTCACCGCGGCGAATGTTGCGGTGGGAGCGGACCCGGCGTTCACCGCAACGACTCTAACGTCCCCGATCTTTGAATGGAGACGGAGTTGGGGCAACGTCGCGGGCTGCTACCAACGCTTTCGGGCCACCATGAGGAACTCCGGATGGTCGAGATCGGGCGGATTTCGGCCGTAGGCCCCGGGCGTGACCGACCAGAGTTGCTCCACCCTGAGCCCCGCACGCGTTGCCATGAGCCTGAGTTCACGGGGGGTGAAGCACGATGTCCAAAGGTCAAATGATGCCTGCTCTCCCGTTTCCGAGCGCAGTTCGGAGACCTCGTGGTTCACGCCGGTGGCGGCATCGAAGGTGTCGGTCGCTTCCAGATGACGGATGGCGAAATAGGCCGAAAAGGCCGAGATGACCATCGCCCCGCCCGCCTTGAGCGCAACCGCCATCCCTGCCATCACGTCGGCGTCGGCGCGGCCATCCTCCTCGCGACCGAGCAAGCCGAAGCCACCTTGGCACAGCGACACCACGACATCGAACGACCCGGCCAAGTGACCGGCCGTGGCCAGCAACCGGGCGTCGAGGCGTTCGAACGAGGCCCCCCGGGGCGCATTCATGTCAGCGAGGTCGACGAACCGCTGCGAGATGTCGATGCCATGAACCACGAGGCCGGCGGCGGCCAGCGCGTGAGCGTGACGACCCGGGCCACACCCCACGTCGAGCACCCTCATGCCGGCGCGTAGATCAAGCGTCTCGACGAGGAAGGCAACCTCGTTGGCTGTGCCTTTCGTGAAGGAGTAGCGCAGGTACGCCGACCCGAGATGGTCGGCCATCGGTTCAAACCAGTGCGATCCGGTCTGACTCGCGACGATCATTTCGGTCGTTTACTCGAAGAGGTAGACGGGGGTCCCGTTGCGGACCTCGTCCGGAAACCACTCGGCCACGTTCATCGGTATGCGGACGCAGCCATGGGAAGCGGGACCGGCGGGAACCGAAAGGGCGCCGTGTATGGCGAACCCGCCATTGAAATATAAAGGGTTGTAGAGCTTGCCCAGGTCGCTTTCGTGCCAACCAGGGATGCGGCGCTGAATTTTGAAGTTGCCCAGAGGCGTCGTCGCGTCTCCACAGGTCTGCGCTTGCGTCTTCTTAGAAATTTCACAGTAGTGGCGACCCGAACCACTCGATATAGGGATGACCTTGAACAATTCATTTTGGTGAAAAAGGAACAATACTTGTCGGCTGATATCGACCTCGACGCGTTCCTTGCCCCCATTCGGAATGAGCGGGCCAGGCGCATCGGCGCTGGCGATCAACTGTTGTACCTCGACGCTCGCCTTGCCGGTCCGCTTGAGCCGGTTCACCTTTTGGAAGGCAACGACTCCTTGCCAGGTCTGCCAGTCGAACTTGGCGTTCACGGTACCCACGTCGTAGTGCAACGCATCGAGCCGTTGTTTGAGGGCCAGCACCGCTGCACCCGTCGACCGTAGCGTCAGGGTTTTCTCAGAATAAGCGGGCTGCAACACCAAAGTAGTAGAGGGCGTGGCGCCGAGAACGGCCGTGCTTGGAAGCCGGGGGCCTACAGCAACGGGCACGGCGGTAGTCGACGGTCCGAAGGCGATGGTGCTCGACGGTCCGGCCGGGCCGCCAACGACAGGTGCGCTGCCGGCGATCGAGGTCGGGGGCGGCCCCGAAGTGACCGAAGGCGAGGTAGTGGGAATTGACGTGGGCACCGTCGCGGCCGCGGCCGGTCCGGTCGCCACGACAGTTTGGCCGGTGCCGCCAGATCCCGCGGTCGAAGGATTCGACAAGGCGGTGGAAGGCCCCAACGACCCGGCGAAGGCCGTCGATGACGACTCCGATCTCGCCGAGGACGGGCTTTGCGCGGTGGCTACACCCTGATGGCCAAGCGCAATTCCTCCCAGCAAACCAAGGAAAATACCAACCGAGGAGAGGTCCCGTACGCGCACGAACAACATTGTCGCTCAACCGGGGGGTCGAGGCGTGCACGTTCGCCGAAGACGGCGTCACGGTTCTGATTGGCGGGGCAAAGCCTGGGCGGCGCCCGGGTCCGCCCCGGAGGGGGTTGACACGCGCATAGCCTCACCTGATATGAGCGCCGCGCCCGTCATCACCGCACCCCAAGTAGAGCAAGACGGCGTGAAGGTCATCCGTGGCCTGGCCATGGATGCCGTGCAGAAAGCCGGTAACGGGCACCCTGGTACGGCCATGGCTCTCGCCCCACTGGCCCATGTTCTCTGGACCCGGATCATGCGTTACGACGCCAAACAGCCCGATTGGTTCGACCGCGATCGGTTCGTCCTTTCGGCTGGGCACGCGTCCATTCTTCAGTACTCGATGCTGTATCTCACCGGCTATGGCCTCGAACTTAGCGATATCCAAGCGTTTCGAACCTACGGGTCGAAGACGCCGGGCCACCCCGAACGCAATCACACCACTGGCATCGAGGTCACCACCGGTCCGCTCGCCCAGGGGCTCGCCAATGCCGTCGGAATGGCCGTGGCGGAAGCCAACCTGCGGGCCCGATTCGGCGCCGATGTGTGCGATCACCACACTTTCGCGATCGCCGGCGACGGCTGCTTGTCAGAGGGCTTGAGCCACGAGGCGAGCTCGTTGGCCGGCCACTTGGGGCTCGGTCGCCTCGTGGTGATCTATGACGACAATCACATCACCATCGACGGTCCCACCGAGTTATCGCTCTCCGATGACGCCGGTGCGCGCTTCCGGGCGTACGGCTGGCACGTCGAGGAGGTGGGCGAGATCGCCAACGATCTCGACCCGCTCGAGGCGGCCATCCGCCGAGCCATGGCGGTGACCGACCGTCCGAGCCTTATCCGCCTCCGTTCGCACATTGGCTATCCGGCACCGAACAAGACCGACCAAGAGTCAGCTCACGGCGAGCCCTTGGGAGTTGACGAGGTCGCCAAGACCAAAGACATCCTGGGCATGCCCCAAGGGCCGTTCTGGGTACCCGACGAGGTTCTGGCCATGTATCGCGCCGCCGGACGGGGCGGTGCCTCGCTGGTGACGGATTGGCAAGCACGGGTGGCGATGCGCAGCGCCGACGTCGAGGTCGCGGCCATTCTGTCCGGCCAACCCCTCGCGGGATGGGTCGACGCCCTCCCCCACTACGAAGTCGGTACGAACAAGGCGACCCGTCGAGCCAGCGGCGAGTGCCTGCAAGCGCTCATTGCCAAGGTCCCCGGCCTTTTCGGAGGCGGAGCCGACCTCACCGGAAACACGGGCACCATGATCAAAGGGGCCGGCGTGTTCACCAAGGCCACGCCGGAAGGCCGCCTGATTCACTACGGCGTCAGGGAACACGGGATGGGCGCGATCATGACCGGTATGGCGGCTCACGGTGGGCTGCTTCCGGTCGGTGGCACGTTCTTCGTGTTCTCCGACTACATGCGCGGGGCGGTGCGGGTCGCCGCCATCAGCGGTGTGAAAGTGATTTATTCGTGGACCCATGATTCCATTGGCGTGGGCGAAGACGGACCGACCCACCAACCGATCGAACACCTTGCTTCATTGCGGGCAATGCCTAACCTGCGCCTGATTCGTCCCGCCGATGCGAACGAAACGGCGGCGGCGTGGCGAGTCGCCATCGAAGCCGATTCGGGCCCGACCGCGCTCGTTTGCTCGCGCCAAGACGTTCCGGTGCTCCAGGGCACGGCTGAACGAGCCGTCGAGGGCGTCGCCCGAGGGGCCTATGTGTTATCGGGTACGGCCGGCGACGAGCCTGACATCATTCTGATCGGCACCGGCTCCGAGGTTCAGCTCTGTGTCGCCGCGGCCGAGTCTTTGCGGGCCGACGGCTATGACGTTCAGGTCGTGTCGATGCCGAGCTGGGACCTCTTCGAGGATCAAGACGACGAATACATCGAGTCGGTGCTGCCCGGAGGCGTGCCCGTCGTCGCCGTCGAAATGGGCTCGTCGTTCGGATGGGAGCGATGGGCCGACCTGGTCATCGGGCTTGACACGTGGGGCTCCTCCGGGGCCTCCGA
Source organism: Acidimicrobiia bacterium (assembly GCA_025359845.1). Lineage (GTDB taxonomy): Bacteria > Actinomycetota > Acidimicrobiia > Acidimicrobiales > JANYDT01 > JANYDT01. The sequence continues at coordinate 1,362 of JANYDT010000008.1, read as the reverse complement.
GGTCGTGATCCGAGAATACGGATTCACCGCCGAGGCTGTCGTGGAAGCGGCCCGAATGTTGCTGGACGACGACGAATGACCCGCCGCCGACTTGTCCCTCTGCTCATAACCAGCCACCCGTTTTGCCCAAAGCCCCGAGGAGTCCACCATGACTGATTTACTTCACGACCTTCACGCCATCCAGGGCCAGAGCCCATGGGTTGACAACCTCAAGCGCGCCTACCTGCACGACGGCACATTGGCCCGACTCGTCGCTCGCGGGGTGCGAGGCGTGACCTCGAATCCGAGCATCTTTCAGAAAGCCATTTCCGGAAGCCCCGACTACGACGCCCAGTTCACCTCGCTCGTCAAAGCCGGGGCGGCCACCGAGGTTGCCTACTGGACGATGGTCATCGACGATGTACGAGACGCGTGCGACGTGCTCCGCCAGGTCTACGACGATTCAAACGGAGCCGACGGATACGTATCGCTCGAGGTCAGTCCTACGGCGGCGGAAGACACTCCGAGAACGGAGGCCGCCGCTCGCGAATTGAGAGGCAGAGTCGATCGCCCAAACGTAATGATTAAGATTCCGGCCACCATCCAAGGTATCCCGGCAATTCAAACCATGGTCGGCGAAGGGCGCGACATCAATGTCACGTTGATTTTCAGCTTGGAGCGCTATGAGCAAGTGATAGATGCGTATATCTCGGGCCTGGAAGACTTGGCCGAGCGCGGTGGAGACGTCTCTGCACCGGCCAGCGTCGGCAGCTTCTTCATCAGCCGAGTCGATACCGAGGTCGATCGTCGCCTCGAGAAGCTCGCCACCCCGCCAGCCCTCGCGTTGCGGGGCCAGGCCGCCATTGCCCAGGGCGTCCTCGCCAATCATCTGGCGCGGCAGCGCTTCAGCGGCCCGCGTTGGGACAAGCTCGCCGCGAAGGGAGCCAAGATGCAGCGCCCGCTTTGGGCATCGACGTCGACCAAGAATCCTGCGTACCCCGACACGCTGTACGTCGACTCCCTTATTGGGCCAGACACGGTGAACACCTTGCCCGAGGCGACCATCGAGGCCTTCGCCGACCACGGAACGTTGGCCCGCTCGGTCGATTCAGTGCCGGCCATAGCGCGTGCGCAGGCGACGTGGACCGCTCTCGGCGAAGTGGGTATCGACATGGACGATGTCGCCCGTACGCTGGAGGGTGAGGGGGTGGCGTCGTTCGTCAAGAGCTTCGAGGAGCTGTTGGCCACCCTCGAAGCCCGCGCCCACGAGCTGGCGGGCTAACGGTGGCGTCGCCCTCTTCCAGTGCTCCGGCTACTGTCGCTCCCCCGGCCGTTATCGTCATCTTCGGCGCGTCGGGCGACCTCACGAGCCGCAAACTCATG